>NZ_CAKZMP010000357.1 GCF_937128705.1 uncultured Kiloniella sp.
CGCTGGTGGGGCGCTGTCGGTTTCTGCTCTCGAATCTAAAAGCTCGAAAGAAGAGCTGGAAAAACCGGATCGAATCAAAGGCCTTTGTCTGAACGAAGGTATGGGGATCGGGCAAGCTGTCTTTCACAATCGTGGCATCGTTATTAATCGCATTATTGCCGATGATATCGACGAAGAAGTCGAGCGTTTGGAGAAGACGGTTAAGGAAATGCGCTCATCAATTGATGAGATGCTCACCAGAACTGATATCGCGGCGATGGGCGAACAGCGAGAGGTTCTTGAGACTTACAGGATGTTCGCTGAAGACCGGGGGTGGGTCGGAAAAATTACCGAGGCCATTCGTGTCGGGGGGATGACTGCTGAGGCAGCCGTTCAGAAGATTCAAAATGAAACCCGCTCGCGGATGAGCAAAATCAGTGACCCCTATCTGCGTGAACGCCTTGCTGATTTGGATGACCTTGCCAATCGCCTGTTGCACCACCTACTGGACTTGGACGAAGACAAGCCAGAACTGCCTGATGAATTTGTCCTTTTGGCGCGGACGCTTGGTCCGGCTGAACTTCTGGATTACGACTGGGATCGTCTAAAGGGCGTTGTTTTGGAAGAAGGTTCGCCAACAGCCCATGTTGCGTTGGTTGCGCAAGCCCTTGAATTGCCCATAATTGGACGTTGTCGGGATGTTTTGACCCGTGTCCGCGAAGGGGACATGGTTGTTCTGGATGCGTCTCATGATCAGGTTTTTGTTCGTCCAAAAGATGATGTGCTCAGAACTTTGCGGACGAGTGTTAAGGATAAAAAGCTTCGTTGGGAAGAAGTTTCTGCGGCACGGGATCTTGCACCGGTTAGTCTGGATAATCAGCGTATTTCGCTAAACGTCAATGTGGGTATGTTGATGGATCTACCGCATATGCATGCGGCGGGTGCGGATGGTGTTGGGTTATACCGAACTGAAGTACCCTTTATGGTGCGCAAGTCTTTTCCTGATGTTGCCGAGCAAGCTGAATTGTACCGTAAAGCCATGGATCGGGCCGAAGGAAAACCAGTTGTCTTTCGGACACTGGATGTGGGGGGAGACAAAGTTCTACCCTATTGGTCAAGCGTGGCCGAAGAAAACCCGGCAATGGGATGGCGGGCGATTCGTATCGGGTTGGATCGACCGGCTTTGCTGCGTCAGCAGTTACGTGCGCTTATTCGTGCCTGTGCGGGGCGTAACCTTGATGTCATGTTCCCGATGATTTCTGAAACAGCAGAATTTAAAGCTGCACGTGCATTGTTAGATCGTGAACTTGAACGCGAAAAAACAATCGGCGGTGTGTTACCAGAAAAGATTAGGGTGGGGGCAATGTTGGAAGTTCCGGCTTTGATTTGGCAACTGGCTCCCCTGTGTAGAGAGGTAGATTTCCTCTCGGTTGGCAGTAATGATCTGTTACAGTTTGTTTTTGCAACAGACCGCGGCAATACTCGGTTGGCACGTCGATACGATGCTTTAAACCCCGGCGTTTTAAAGATGATGCGCAATATTGCGGAAACCACACACCGGGCTGGGGTTGATCTTTCTCTTTGTGGGGATATGGCCGGTCAACCAATAGAAGCCATGGCGTTGATAGGGTGTGGCTTCAAATCGTTGTCGATGCCTGCGCAACAGGTTGCAGGCGCCAAAAAGATGGTGCGTTCTCTTGATGTGGATAGCATTAAACAATTTGTAACGGGTCTGTTAGAGAAGCCGGATCATAGTGTGCGGAGTGAATTAGAGAACTATGCCAAAACAGAAAACGTTGTGATTTAAAATAGATTTATTTGTTGTTTGTTACTGAATTTGTTACAACTTTCCCCTACGCGCCACAGGTGACCATAGCTTAATACTAAGGGATGGTTGCAGCTTGCAGGGAGGGGATTGTGGAAGCGATGCCGGAATCACGGGAAAATACATCCGGGGAAGATGCCTCGGAAAATAGCCAGCCAACAATAACCGTTGCGGAGATCCTTCGTACTGGCCGGGAAAAACGTGGACAGGATTTACGTTCTGTCGCCAATATTCTTCGCATTAGATATGTTTTTCTGGAAGCGATTGAACGCGGCGATTTTGCGAGCTTACCGGGGGATACCTATGCATATGGTTTTGTGCGGACCTATGCGGGGTATTTAAATTTCGACAAAGATGAAATTGTTCGACAGTTCAAGCAGGAAGTTCAAAGCTATGGTGATCGGAAGCAGTTGGTTTTTCCAACACCGGTTCCCGAGAGCAAAACCCCTGGACTGGCAATTCTTTTAACCTCGGTTATTTTGCTCGGAGTTGCGTATGGTGGATGGACCGTCGTGTCTCGGTTTGATGTCGATATAACAGAGTGGGTTCCTTTTTTATCTGAAAAGCAAAGCCCTACAACGGGCGAAGCACAAAGCTCAACCGCTAGTTCAGAGGATGTAACACAAACAACAGATCAGGATGCACCCCAAGCTGAATCGTCTGTTGAAGCCACGACACCTGTTGTAGAAGATGATGCTTCGACCGCAGATACCGCGTCTGATGTTGTCGTTAATGGCAATAATGAGACGGTTGATAGCTCTGATACAGAGACCGTGACAGCAGACCCGCTGTCCGGAGTTATAGGTGAAAATACAGAAGAGATTGTTGCAAGGGCTCTGACCGATACAGCGCCAAATAATACAACAACAGAAACTGAAACGACGGAAAACCAAACGGTTCCCGATGTGCCAGAAGTATCTTTGACGGGCAATGCTGAACAAGGTGATGCGGAAGTTGCAGATGCGACGCCAGGAAACAGTGCTGCTGAAGCGACAGAAGAGGATGCGGTTTCGACTGAGACATCGGTCGCAGTGGTAACGCCACCACCACCGCCCGAACCGGAAGTCTTTGGAAATGAAGCCGAAGCGTCACCGATAACTATTCATGCTGAACGGGATACTTGGTTGCATATTGTTGATGGAACTGGTGAAGCAATTTTTAGTCGGGTTCTTCGTGCCGGGTCAGTTTATAATGTACCCAAGCGAGACGATTTGGTGATGGCGACGGGGAATGCCGGTGGTATTACAATTAAGCTGAATGGTAATGAACTACCTAAGTTAGGTGTCCTCGGGGCTGTTCGCAGGGATATTATTCTGTCTGAAGAAGGGCTTTTAGAGTCAATTACAGCTGAATAATACATTCTGTTTCAGAAGGTTAGTTGCTTTAGGTTCAAAGGCGTAGTTATAAAACTGCGCCTTTTCTTTTTTCTGTCACTATTGTGCTATTGAATAGGCACCACCACTTTAGGGGTTTCAGCTTGAATTATTGTTCAAGAAAGCGCATGTTTCCTCTGCTTTTTTAGGGCACAGAGAGAGTTTTATGAGTATACGTCCTTGGCGAGATATTGTTCGCCGGAAATCACGACAGGTAATGGTTGGTAATGTTCCTGTCGGTGGGGATGCCCCCATTACTGTTCAGTCTATGACGAACACCTTAACGACAGATGTGAAAGCGACTGTCGACCAGATTCATGCAATGGAAGAAGCTGGTGCAGACATTGTACGCGTGTCTTGTCCGGACGAAGAATCTTCCCGCGCCTTGAAAGATATCGTCAAAGAAGTCTCTGTGCCGATTGTGGCAGATATTCACTTTCATTATAAACGTGCGATTGAAGCTGCAGAATCTGGCGCGGCCTGTTTACGGATTAATCCGGGAAACATTGGCAAGCGCGAAAAAGTACTCGAAGTCGTCAGTGCAGCAAAGGATCACGGTTGTTCCATGCGTATTGGCGTAAATGCTGGGTCTTTGGAAAAACATCTGTTAGATCGCTTTGGGGAACCTTGTCCGGATGCGATGGTAGAATCTGCTCTCGGCCATATTCGGATTCTGGAAGATCTCGATTTCAGAGAGTTTAAAATTTCCTGTAAGGCATCAGACGTTTTCATGGCTGTTGCTGCCTATATGCAATTGGGTGAGGTTTGTGATTATCCACTGCATATTGGCGTTACAGAAGCTGGTGGCCTGCGCACGGGAACGATTAAATCATCTATCGGTATGGGAAATTTGTTGTGGTCAGGTATCGGAGATACCTTGCGAGTTTCTCTCTCGGCTGATCCTGTGGAAGAGATCAAGGTCGGGTTTGATATCTTGAAATCTTTGGGGCTGAGACATCGTGGCGTGAATGTTATTTCCTGTCCGTCATGCGCACGCCAACAGTTTGATGTGATCAATACCGTTTCTGTTCTTGAAGAAAGATTGAGCCACATTACCACGCCGATGACCGTTTCTGTTATTGGCTGCGTGGTTAATGGTCCTGGCGAAGCAACCATGACGGATATTGGTCTGACGGGTGGAGGTAAGGGTACTCATCAAGTTTATGTGGCCGGTATGCCCGATCATCGACTTAAAGATCAAAGCATCGTTGACCACTTGGTGGGTATGATCGAAACCAAGGCGGCGGAAATTGAAGACGCAATTGCCCGGGGCGAAACGCCACAGCAGATGGGGCATTAGCCGTTTCTATCTGAAGCTTTTATAAAAGTACGTGGTCAGCTATCGTGACTATGTACTTTTAAAGGGCTATTCCCTATAACCATTCCGGTTATTCTTATTCACACTCTTATTTGTTTCTTTCAGGAGAACCCTAACGATGTCTTCTCTGCAACCTGTTCGCGGCACGCATGACCTTTTTGGCGACGATATGCGTCGACATCGCGAAGTGTTGAATATTGGACGTGAGGTTGCAAATCGTTTTGGGTATGACGAAATAATCACGCCTATCTTTGAAAAAACAGAAGTCTTCAAACGTACGCTTGGTGATACGTCGGATGTTGTGACCAAAGAAATGTATACCTTCCCTACCAAAGGCGGGGATGAAATTACATTGCGCCCGGAAAATACTGCGGGTGTTGCCCGTGCCTTTATGTCCAATGGGCTAAGCCAACAGTTACCCGTTAAGTTCTTTTATGGCGGTCCAATGTTTCGCCATGAACGTCCGCAAAAGGGGCGGCAGAGGCAATTCCATCAGGCCGGGGTTGAGCTTCTTGGGGTTGAAAAGCCACAAGGAGATGTCGAGATTATTTCTTTGGGGGTGCATTTCCTTAAAGAACTTGGTGTCTATGAAAACACGACGCTGGAACTCAACACGCTTGGGGATCAAGAAAGCCGTCAGGCTTACCGTGAAGCATTGATTGAATATTTCTCTGCGTTCAAAGACCAGCTTTCAGAAGACAGCTTGAGCCGGCTAGAGAAAAATCCACTGCGGATTTTGGATTCAAAAGATGAAGGGGACAGAAAGCTTGTTGCTGATGCTCCTGTTTTCTCTGACTATCTCAATGACTTGAGTAAAGATTTTTTTGCACAGGTCAAAAGTGGTCTGGATGCCTTGGGTATTTCTTATGAAATAAACCCGCGCCTTGTTCGTGGCCTGGATTATTACTGTCATACTGCGTTTGAATTCACCACAACAGCCCTTGGTGCCCAGGGAACAGTTCTGGCGGGTGGTCGTTATGATGGATTGATCAAAACCATGGGTGGCCCTGCGACACCTGGCGTTGGCTGGGCTTCGGGTGTTGAACGTTTGGCTATGCTGATGACTAGGCAAGTTGTTGAACCTAAACCTGTCGTCATTATTCCTATGGGGGAAGCGGCCGAAGCAAAGGCGCAAATTTTGGCTGATGAACTAAGGTATGCGGCATACCGTGTCGAGCTTGGGTTTAGTGGAAACCTGAAAAAACGATTGAACAGAGCCAACAAGCAAAATGCCAGTGTTGCTATTATTATGGGGGATGATGAATTGGCTGCAAATTCTGCAACCGTTCGTGATCTTTCAAGTGGTGAGCAAGAGCTCGTTAAACTGGACGCTTTGGCTGATAAGCTGTCGGTTTATCGCTGAGCTGTACAGATCCGGCAAAAGAGGCCTAAAATGGCCTCTCTTGCTTACAATCGTGATATGGTATGAATTCAGTTCCGCCCTTTGTTCCTGAACATCCTTTGATAGAGCACTCTGATCAGTTTGATCAGCTTGCAATCGTTGGTGTCAGTGCGAGAACTGC
The DNA here is from genome assembly GCF_937128705.1 of uncultured Kiloniella sp. Lineage (GTDB taxonomy): Bacteria > Pseudomonadota > Alphaproteobacteria > Kiloniellales > Kiloniellaceae > Kiloniella. The sequence goes on from NZ_CAKZMP010000357.1 coordinate 6,019, forward strand.
GGGGCGTCGTTTGCGCGACACTCTCTTTGTTGAAGAGCCAGATTATTCTACGATTCTTAATAAGCTCAAGAGTGAGGGCAAACAAAGCGTTGTTTTGATTGCAACGTGTGAAAGATTTGACTTTGTTTTAGGTCAGTTTGAACGCGAAGATATTGATTATTATCAGAATATTATAGCGCAAGAAGCCAATATTGATCTAGAGAGCCTTCGGAAACAAAGCTATCAGCACACAGGGGTTGATGCTTTACGGCATCTTTTTGCTGTCGCATCATCGCTGGATAGTTTGATCGTCGGTGAACCGCAAATTCTAGGCCAGGTGAAAGAGTGTCATCGTGTTTCAAGAGATTTGGGACTAACGGATAGTTTTCTTGATAGTGTGCTTAACGCCGGCCTTGTTGCTGCAAAGCGTGTACGAACCGAGACAACCATTGCACAGCAACCGATTTCTCTGGCCTCTTCTGCTTTACAGGTGGCGCGTGGCATTCATGGTGATTTGGCTAGATGTACGGTTTCTTTAATCGGGAGTGGCGAAGTGGGCGAGCTTCTTTGCCAAGAGTTTAATAGCGTCGGCATCGGTAACCTTGTTATTACGCACCCCAAAATTGGACGAAGTCAAACCGCAAGTTTTCGGTTGGGAGGAAAGGTATGTCCTTGGGATCAACTAGATGATCTGATAAGCCAAAGTGACATTATCCTGTCTGCTTATGGTGGTGGTGATCATATCTTAACGGTTACGAACGTTGGGGTTGCTCTTCGTAAAAGAAAGCGGAAACCTGTCTTTTTTATTGATACGACTGCAGCACGCGATATCGCCCTCGGGGTGAATGATCTGAGTGGTGCTTATTTTTATAATCTCGAAGACCTTGAAAATGTTGCGAAACAAGGCAAAGTCCACCGCGAGGCTGCTATGATGGCAGCATGGAAAGTTCTTGGCGATGAAATGCAGGCTTTCATCCGTTCAAAGGTAGAGAGACAAGCTGTCCCTGCTATTGCTGTTATTCGAAAGCATTTTGAGTCTCTTCGATCACAGGTTCTGCAGGAAACTGAAGAAAATGCAGATGTTGCGACCCGGCTATTGATTAATAGACTATTGCATAATCCGCAGGTGGTCTTAAAAGAGATTGCAAGAGAAGACCCCGAAGGGCATGTGTTGTTTGAACAGTTGCTCTATAGGTTTTTTGGAATAGAGACTGCTTTACATAGTCGTGGTAAAGAAGATGGCGGGCTCGCTGAGAATTGTGAATCCCAAGAAAATGATGGAAAAGAGGACTGAACGTGAAGTTCGATGAAAAGCTAGATGCTGTTGTTGCCCGGTATGACGAACTGAATGCGGTTATTTCTACTCATCAAGACCCAGGGTCTAACGAATATACCAAGTTGCTGAGAGAGCTGTCGGACTTAACGTCTGTCGTGGAAACTGTTCAGGAGCTCCGCACCTTACAAAACGAAATGGCTGATCTGGCCGAAATGCTGAATGATCCTGATGCAGATGCTGAAATGCGGGACCTTGCACAGGAAGAATTCCTAGAACTTAAGCAAAAGCTGCCGGAGATGGAGCAGCAGGTGCAAATTATGCTGCTGCCCAAAGATGTGGACGGCGAGCGTAACGCGATTCTCGAAGTCCGTGCAGGAACTGGGGGCGATGAAGCAGGTCTTTTTGCATCAGAGTTATTTAGGATGTATCAGCGATATGCAGAAGCATCAGGATGGCGGTTTGAGGCACTGGACTATTCCGAAAATGGTATCGGCGGTGTGAAAGAGGCAACCGCCCTGATCACGGGAACAGGGGTGTTCTCTAATCTGAAATTTGAATCTGGTGTACATCGTGTTCAGCGCGTGCCCGTGACGGAATCCGGTGGACGCATTCATACTTCAGCCGCGACAGTTGCGGTAATGCCCGAAGCCCAAGATGTTGACGTTGAAATTAACCCGGCTGATTTACGCATTGATACCTATCGTGCACAGGGTGCAGGCGGACAGCACGTTAACACGACGGATTCTGCTGTACGTATTACGCATGTTCCCACGGGTGTTGTCGTTCAATGTCAGGATGGTCGCTCTCAGCATAAAAATAAAGAGCAAGCGATGAAGATGTTGCTGACCCAGATTTATGATAATCAGCGTCAAGAACAAGAAAAAGAACAGGCCGCTAACCGTAAGTCACAGGTCGGGAGCGGGGATCGATCGGAACGAATTAGAACCTATAATTTTCCTCAAGGTCGCGTGACGGATCATCGAATCAACCTGACGCTTTATAAGCTGGATAAGGTAATTGCGGGCGAGGCACTTGATGAAGTGGTTAATGCACTAATTGCCGAAGATCAGGCTGAACGCCTTGCCGAAATCCAATAATCAGGCATCGTTCTAAAAGATTGATTGGCTAGATATGGCATCTGATGAGCAAGTCCAGAAAACGATTGCAGATTGTTTGAAACTTGGGAATGAGCAGTTAACTGCAGCTGAGATCGAGAATCCCAGACTGGATGTACGATTACTGCTTGCAGAGACTCTGAGTGTCGACACCTCTTATCTTTTTGGCTATCCGGAAAAACTTTTGAATGATGGCCAGTTTCGCCATTTTCAGGCGATGATCAATCGGCGGTTAAAGCGTGAACCTGTCTCAAAAATTATTGGACGCAAGGAATTCTGGAGTCTGGAGTTCAAGGTCTCACGTGATACATTGGACCCACGTCCTGACAGTGAAACACTTATTGAAGCAGTTCTCGAAAGCTTAGTGGACAAGACAGAATCAATTAAAATTCTTGATCTGGGAACTGGAACAGGGTGTCTCTTACTTACTCTTTTAAGTGAACTCCAAGCGGCGAAGGGACTTGGTATTGATATCAGTGATAAGGCTCTTGCTATCGCAAAGGATAATGCCGAAGCTTTGGGTTTATCTGATAGAGTGGCATTTCAATTAGGGAATTGGTGCGATGGGGTAAAGGATGGTTGGGATATTATTATATCCAATCCCCCCTACATTGGAGAGGATGAAAAAAAGATCCTTTCGCCGGAAGTTTTAAATTATGATCCTGCATTAGCGCTCTTTGCAGAAAATAACGGGATGAAAGATTATCAAACATTCATACCTCAAGCTGCTTCGATCCTGAAAAATAATGGCATGCTTGTTGTAGAAGCCGGGCATACCCAGGCCGAGGCTATTAATGCCTTAATGTCTGATGCAGGGCTTATGGTTTATCCTGCAAAAAAAGACCTTGGCGGGATTGCCAGAGCCTGCATTGCTCGTAAGTGCATTTAATAAATAATATAAAATTAACATTTAGGGCTTGGAAAGCCGAAGATATAGCTTTACGGTGTACCGATAAGCAGGGGCGTGGGGTGCCCCGGGGGTATTTGCCGACAACTTGATAGATACGTCGTCTGAGTTTAAGACTCTTGACGTTTGTCGATACCCAAGATTTAGCATTTAATTTAGCTTGCGAATGATGAGACAGCAAAATTCAAACAATTCGAACCGTCGCCCGCGCGGCCGGTCAAATAACAGTAATCGAAAACCACAGCAATCACGTAATGGTGTCTTCGATAGTAATGGACCTGGGGGGCGCATACGCGGCAATGCCTCTCAGCTAAAAGAAAAGTACCTGCAAATGGCGCGTGACGCCGCTGTCGGAGGGGATCGTGTTGCCGCCGAATCTTTCTATCAGTTTGCAGAGCATTATTTCCGTGTGATTAATGATTCTACCGATCCTAATTCGGGTCGAACTAATCAGTCGGATAATAATTACCGCAATAGAAATACTCGGAATTCTTCTGATGGAGATACGAAAGCTATTGATGGGAATATTGCTTCTGAAAATGAAGCTGAGGCACAGCCAACAATTGTCTTGAATGAAGAAAGTCTTGCTGAAGAGGAAGTCCCAAAACCAGCAAGAGGCCGTGTTCGGACCCGGCGTCCTCGATACGAGGCTTCCGATGATGCTAACACAGTAGATAAGCCCGCTGAAAAAGTGACGCTTGAAATTAAAACAGAGTCAGAGGCTGCCAAGGCGACACCTGCTGTTGTTGAGTTGCCTTTGGGTGCTGAAGAAACGCCGGCTGAAAAACCTAAGCGGCGTACGCGTACGCGTAAAGTTGCAGATACAGGTGATGAAGTTAAGGCGCCTCGCCCTAGGGGCCGCCCACGTAAAAATCCTGTTGAAAAAGATACGACAGAAACCGCTTAGTTTTACTTCTTGGTTTTTGGCTGTCTAAAAGTTCGCTTTTTTGCACCAGTTGATTGATTGTATTAAACAGTCGTCACTGGTGCATTTTTTTGTATAGTGCCATCAGTTTTAACCTGAGCATATACACCCATATTTCTGTGCCCAAATCCTGCTTGCAAACTTTTGGGGATATTTAAATCAACATCTGCAGTGTCTAGGTTTACGTTTGTAGCTGAACATCGCCCAATATGGGATTTTATCTCCAAAGTGATGTTTCCTACTTTGACCTCTTTCCCAATCCAGTCATTTTCTTCCCATGCCTTTAATCCCTCAATATAGAGATTTCCTCTAAATCGCATAGGATCGACGGGTGTTCTCACGACCCGCTCTAGGTCTTTAACGCTTTCGAGGTTAATCAGGGATATTTGTAAATCGGGAATGTCTGTAAAGGCTGAGGTCTTATTTTCGACAATCTTTGGCGCACCGCGCACATCTGATTCAAGAAAACTTGCTAGGAACTGTTCCAATAACATGCGGCCAGTCTGGTCGGTAAGCTTTCCTCTGGATACTCTTTTCCCATTGCGCAAAAGGGTAAGAGTTTCGGTCTCTTCGTCAAAATTCGACGTCAACTGAGCCAACTTTGGATTCTTTGCCAGCATTATAAAATGCTTTTTTGAGAGCCAGACAGGGCCATCGGGAAATTCTGTGGAACCGTGGGCAATGGCGAATCGTCTGTCATAAGGAAGAAGAGCGTCCTTTTGGATATTTACTTGATCCAATTTTTCCGCACTAAGGCCTTTAACAGGGTAGCGATAGATTGAGTTGATATAAGCAGACATCTTCTTTCCCGAATTTTTTTCTATTGTGTTGGCTACACATTATTTTTCAAGCCTTTAATGATTTAATCTTCGAAGCTCCTGTGTTTCAACGGATTGTGGGGATAAAGCATTCGGAAAAACAGGTGAGAAATAATTTACGTATTGAAAATAAATGAATTTTTTTCAAATGAGAATGATTTTCAGTTGCATAATGTTTTTTCATAGGCTAGCTTCCTTCTTGTAGTTCCTACCGAGGAAGACACCACAAACTATTCGGCGAACATCGCTTGTATTATTGGTTTGTGCTCCTTCTGGGTATGTACTCATCTCTCCTGACGTAACTATGGGATTTCCCAACCCTGCCTTCGGGCAGGGTTTTTTTTATTATTTTTCCCTGGGTTCATTTTCCTCGGGGTAGATGGGGAAGATGGGCGACCACAGCCTTGCCGTTTCTGCTCGTCGTTTTAGGAATGTATTGATAAATTCCGCGCGTTCGATCCTTGTATCCGATAAATCTGATACACATATATTTAGTGACGGGTGATCTTGATCAACGTCAGAGTTCCATCATGCTACTATCGTGGGTGATGGGTGGTATTGCATCAACGATTGTGTGCTGCTGACGCAGGCATGACGGAGAGGGCTTTAAAAATATGAATTTGAATAGTTATACTGAAAGAACTCAGGGTTTTATTCAGGCCGCGCAGGGACTTGCGCACCGTAGTGATCATCAAAGACTGACGCCTGAACATATGCTGAAGGTGATGTTGGATGATTCTGAAGGACTTGCCGCAAATCTGATTACTGCCGCCGGCGGAAACCCGTTAAAAGCACGGGAAGATGTTGACCGGACATTGGCCAAGTTACCAAAGGTCAGCGGTCAGGATGTCGGGCAGGTGTATCTTGCCCCGGAAACGGCTCGGGTCTTCGAACAGGCAGAGCAGATCGCGAAAAAGGTGGGTGACAACTATGTTACCGTTGAGCGTCTTCTAATTGCACTCGCACTATCCAAAGAAGCTGAATCTGGAAAGATCCTCAAAGATGCTGGGTTAACTGCTCAAAACCTCAATGCTGCTATTAATGATTTGCGCAAAGGTCGGACAGCTCAATCCGCATCCGCAGAAGATAGTTATGATGCCTTGAAAAAATATGCGCAAGACCTGACCAGTATGGCACGGGAAGGGAAGCTTGATCCTGTGATTGGGCGCGAGGAAGAGATCCGCCGAACTATTCAAGTCCTTTCAAGGCGCACGAAGAACAACCCCGTACTGATTGGCGAACCGGGCGTGGGTAAAACGGCAATTATTGAAGGACTTGCCCTTCGGATTGTGAACGGTGATGTACCTGAAAGCCTCAAGAACAAGAAACTTATGTCTCTTGATCTTGGATCAATGGTTGCGGGGGCAAAATATCGCGGTGAATTTGAAGAACGATTGAAAGCTGTTTTGCAGGAAGTTACCGAAGCAAGTGGTGAGATCATTGTTTTTATTGATGAACTTCACACTTTAGTTGGAGCGGGTAAAACAGATGGCGCAATGGACGCGTCTAATATGCTGAAGCCTGCTTTGGCGCGTGGTGAACTACATTGTGTGGGGGCCACAACCCTTGATGAGTATCGCAAGTATATTGAAAAGGACGCAGCACTGGCCCGGCGCTTCCAATCAGTTGTTGTGGAAGAACCGAATGTCGAAGACACCGTATCGATCCTTCGTGGCTTGAAAGAAAAGTACGAGCTGCACCACGGTGTTCGCATTACAGATTCGGCTCTTGTTGCCGCGGCATCACTTTCAAATCGTTATATAACAGATCGATTCTTGCCAGATAAGGCCATCGATCTTGTCGACGAAGCTGCTAGCCGACTACGTATGGAGGTGGATTCCAAACCAGAAGAAATCGATGAGATGGATCGCAGGTTGATTCAGCTTAAGATCGAGCAGTCAGCCCTTCAAAAAGAGAGCGATAAGGCTGCCAAAGATCGTCTCGACAAGTTGAAGTTTGAAATTGCAGAGCTGGAAGAGAAAAGCAACACACTCACGAGCCAATGGAAATCGGAAAAAGATAAACTTGCCGGTGCGCAAAGAATTAAGGAAGAGCTAGAACAAGCACGTTTAGAGCTTGAGCAGGCAGAGCGAGATGGTCGCTTGGAAAAGGCTGGTGAGTTGAAATATGGTCGCCTGCCCGAACTAGAGAGGGCTTTAGTCGAGGCTGAAGAAGCTGGCGATAGTCACATGCTAAACGAAGAAGTGCGTGAAGATGCCATTGCCGGGGTTGTTTCTCGTTGGACGGGAATTCCGGTTGATAAGATGCTCGAGGGCGAAAGAGAGAAGCTTCTGCAAATGGAAGATCTTCTCAGGAAACGTGTCATCGGTCAGGATGAAGCGATTGTTGCGATCTCGAATGCTGTTCGCCGTTCGAGATCTGGTCTTCAGGATCCTAACCGTCCTATCGGTTCTTTTCTCTTTCTGGGGCCAACCGGGGTCGGGAAGACGGAACTGACAAAAACCTTGGCATCCTTTCTGTTTGATGATGATACGGCGATGGTACGTTTGGATATGTCCGAGTACATGGAAAAACATGCTGTTTCCCGGATGATTGGTGCGCCACCAGGATACGTCGGTTACGAAGAGGGGGGCGCTTTAACCGAAGCGGTGCGCAGACGGCCTTATCAGGTTGTCCTTTTTGATGAAGTTGAAAAGGCACACCCGGATGTCTTCAATGTACTTCTGCAGGTTCTTGATGATGGGCGTTTGACGGATGGACAGGGACGCACGGTTGATTTTAGCAATACGCTGATCATTATGACGTCCAATCTTGGGTCTGATGTCTTGGCGAATCAGCCGGATGGCGAAGACAGTTCTGTGGTTCGTGAACAGGTGATGGAGGTGGTTCGGGCTTCCTTCAGACCTGAATTCTTGAACCGCCTTGATGAAGTCCTTCTGTTCCATCGTTTGGAACGCCGACATATGAGTTCGATTGTTGAAATTCAGTTTGGTCGTTTGCAAAAACTTTTGGCTGACCGTGATATCAAGGCAAAGCTCGATGATGAATCTACCGAATGGCTAGCAGAAAAAGGCTATGATCCTGTCTATGGTGCGCGCCCGCTTAAACGTGTAATCCAGCGAGAATTACAAAATCCACTGGCTTCGTTACTACTTGAGGGGGCGATACATGATGGCGAGCAGTTGAATATTTCTGCGGAAGATGATGTGCTGACGATTAATGGCAGAAAGCTAGCTGTTACATAATCGTCAGCTAGTCGACCATAGTTTCAGGTGTTCTTAGCCCAAGTATCTTTTGGTATGATATAAAAAAGGACCGTTTGTTTAATCAAGCGGTCCTTTTTCTGTGCTATATAATCTGGAAAATCCGAGATTAGTTTGTGTTCAGCTTTGCAATGGCTGCCGGTTGTTTCAGATCTTCAATCAGCCCGTCGATTTTGGCTTTTTCAGATTCGAAGTTTTTCAGGTCAGCTTTCTTGAGCTTTTCACCGGCTGGCAGTTTAACGCCTAGCGGATTAACCTGACGGCCATTGAACAGCACTTCATAATGAAGGTGCGGACCTGTTGAACGTCCTGTTGTGCCAACGTAACCGATTACCTGTCCCTGACGCACGCGTTTGGATTTACGGATACCTTTGGCAAAGCCCTTCAGGTGGGCGTAAGCAGTTTCATAGCCACTATGGTGACGAATTTTTACATAGTTACCAAAGCTGCTGAAACGGTTTGCCCGTAGAATGACGCCATCACCCGCAGCATAGATAGGCGTGCCACGCGGGGCGGCAAAGTCCACACCTTTATGCATTTTGGTATAACCAAGAACCGGATGTTTACGTTTGCCAAAGCGGCTGGAAAGACGCGCACCGTCCACGGGGGTTCTCATGAGTGCCTTTTTCGCGGACTGGCCCTTTTCATTAAAGTAGTCGGTAAAACCGCTAGAGGGCGTGAAACGATAGAGTTGTAGATCATCGCCAGAGAGGTTCAATCTGCCGTATAGGATTTCACCTGTGCGGGCGAGATTGCCATCTTCATCATAATAGGCTTCGTAAACGACTTCGAAGCTATCACCCTTTTGAATCTCGCGTTGGAAATCCACATCAAAGCTATAGGCCCTGATCATTTTGATCATGATGTCATTGGGAACACTGACATTCGTCGCCGCGAGATAAAGACTGCTTGTAATCTCGTTGGTGCTACGTGCCATTTTCATGGTGAGCGGGCGTTGAATTTCTTCAGCAATATATTTGCTTTCTTCGCCTTCGGTTGTGCTGACCTTTACAATACGCTCAACACTTGGCTGAAACTGCATAGCCCGCAAAGGACCTACATCGCGTTCTTTTACTTCAACAATAGGTGCTGATGGTGGCGCAAAGGTAAGGGCAATATCAAGCCCGGGTCTAATTTTCCGCGGGGAATAGACATCTGTGAGGGCGGTGATGGCGCCGTGCGCCTCAGAGCGGGTTGCGCCTGCGGCAACAAGTAAGCTCATAAGTGTGTCACCATGGGAAACAGTCACCATTTTTTCGATATCACTAGGTTCTAGTATATCTGCGGCGGTTTCTGTCGGAACGGCCCCAACGGCTACATATTCACTTGTCAGTAAATCTGTTTTCAGGGTCGCGACAACTTCTGGTGATGCGACGGTAATTTCTTGCGTGTTGATATTAGAAGTGCTGCTTGCATCTTCTGTGGCTTCAACAGTGGCGGCTTGGGTCTTGTTTGTAACCTGCTCTTCTATAGGGGTGCTACTGGAAAGCCAGAAATAGATCCCGCCAAGGGCAAGAATCGATAGGCTGCTTCCTATTGCTGCATTAACCATAAAAGTAGGTGTGTGGAATCTATTCTTCACACGTAGTGCTCCGGAATCCGTGACGACATACGGCCGTATTCGATGTTGTTGTTATGTAGAATCTCAATACTCTGCTCGGACAAAGTGATGTATTTATGGATTCCTGTCAATGTTTACTCGATTCTGTTTTTTTAGAAAGTCCCCCTTTTCTGCGGGGTTTACGGCACAAATACCGCAAACAGAGGGCAAGATGATGGAAAAAAGTAAATAAAATGCAAAAAGGTCTTTGACAGTGTGTGGTGTGGGGCCTATAACACCGCTCACCGACGGGGCAGACGCTTCGACGGTACATCGGAAAGACAGAGTAAAAACAGACAGTTAGCGGAAGTTTTACGGAAGCTAATTTGAAAATTTAGATAGGAAT
>NZ_CAKZMP010000358.1 GCF_937128705.1 uncultured Kiloniella sp.
AGCAGTCATAAAATCAGAGAAGCTATCGCTGATGAAGGGGCCTTGGCTGTCATTCCCTCAAAAAGTAACGCCAAAAAGCAGATCCCTCACGATAAGAACCTTTATGCTATGAGAAATATTGTTGAGCGTTTCTTTTGTAAAATGAAGGATATGAGACGGCTGGCAACAAGATTTGAGAAAAAGGGAGCAAATTTTCTAAACATGCTATTCCTTTTCTCAATTAGATGTTGGATCAATTGAGTCCACACCCTAGCTTAATTATGAAAATAAATGTTTAAGTTCTGGAATCGTCCCCACAACTTTTGGGTGATTGAGAAGTAAGGATTTTGTAGTGTGGGGTGGGGAGCCTGTTCTTAAATGCTGGATTTGACGGCGGAAATATTTCGTACAGCCGTTCTGATCACTCTCGTTGGTGTTGTTATTTGGCGTCGCCCGGCTCAGGATCTTGCTTTTCGTGGTTGGAACTTTATCACGGCGGGCTTTGTTCTTTTGGCAGTTGCAAGTCTGTTGGATGTGTCTGATAACTTCCCTCAGCTTAATAAATTCCTGATTGTCGGCGATACAGCGTATCAGGCAATATTGGAAAAGATGGTTGGCTATCTTGGGGGCGCAATCTTTCTTTTTATTGGCATTATCAGAGCAGTCCCTAGCTTTCAAAAACTCAATCAACAGATTAAACGTCTCGAAGAAGCTGAAAGTGCGGTAGAGCAGCATAATCACTTTTTGCAAACATTATTGGATGCTGTTCCTGCTCAGATTTACTTCAAAGATCAAGACGGAAAATATCTGGGATGCAATAAGCTGTTCCTCAAAAATATTGGGTTAGAGCTGGATCAGATTATTGGTAAAACATCCCATGAATTGTTCCCAAAGGAATTGGCCGATACTTTTATCGCGGCGGACCAGCAGGCGATTTATGCAGGGATGACTGATGAAGGGACCGCCGTTTTTACACGTCCAGATGGTTCAGATATGCATATTTTGATGCATAAAGCGCGATATAATAATACTGATGGAACATTTGCGGGGTTAATTGGTGTCAGCGTTGATATTTCTGAGCGTATAAGGGCGGAAGAAAATCTGAGGGTGAGTGAAGAACGTCTCCGTAGATTATCTGAACTTTCAAATGAGGGAATTATTATTCATGCTGATGATGTAATGTCAGACTGCAATGATGCAGCTATGCGTATGTTTGGTTATGAATACGAAGAAATGATTCTTTTGCAGGTGGAGGATCTGATTGCGCCAGAATCCCTTGGTGAGGTTCGTAATGCAATCAACACAAAAAAGACGGGTGCATATGAAGCTATTTGTATTCGCAAAGATCAATCGCGTTTTGAGGTAAGCATCACCGCAAAAAATAGCGTCCTTGATGGAGAGAATAACAGGATTACTTTTATCCGGGATATCTCTGCGCAAAAAGAGGTCGAGGGGCGACTACGAAAACTCTCAAAAGCTATCGAGCAAAATCCTGCCGTTATTCAAATCACCGATCCAAATGGCGTCGTTGAGTATGTAAATCCCAAGTTCACGGATGTTACAGGCTATAGCCCGGATGAAGTTATCGGGAAAACGCCTAGTGTATTGAAGTCGGGCCATACTACCGAAGTTCAATATAAAGAACTCTGGGAGACCATTTCAAACGGCCACGTCTGGACAGGCGTATTTAAAAATAAACACAAAAATGGTGATTATTTTTGGGAACGAGCTTCTATATCAAGTGTTGTAAACGATCAGGGTGAAATCACAAACTATGTCGCGACGAAGGAAGATATTACCAAACAGCGCGAGGCTGAAGCCCAATTAAGGCAGGCTAAGGAAAGCGCCGAGGTCGCGAACCGTGCGAAGTCCGAATTTTTGGCTAATATGAGCCATGAATTACGCACGCCGTTGAATGCCATTATCGGTTTTTCAGAGCTAATGGAGCGTGAAGTTTTTGGGCCTCTGGGATCAGAGAGATATCACGACTATTTATCTGACATTAGAAATAGTGGTGATCACCTGTTGAATCTGATTAATGACATACTTGATCTGTCTAAAATTGAAGCTGGAGAGTTCTCTCTCAATGAGGAGGAAATTGACCTTCAGAACTTGATTAATTCATCTATAACGATCATTCGTCCTCGATTGGATAGCGGTGAACTGGACCTTGAAATTGCATCAACAGCATCTCTTCCAAACGTTTATGCTGATGAGCGGGGAATGAAACAGATTTTGATTAATTTACTGTCCAATGCTGTAAAGTTTACACCAGCAGGCGGCAAGATCACAATTGATGGAGGCCGTGACAAGGATACGATATTTATTCAGGTCACAGATACCGGGATAGGTATTCCACAAGAATTATTGCAGGATGTCATGAGCCCCTTTATTCAAGTTGATGCGGCGATGACAAGGCAAGTTCAGGGAACTGGCTTGGGGCTTTCAATTTCTCAGAAGCTTTGTTTGCTTCACAACGGCAGCCTTCGTCTTTCAAGTGAAGAAGGTAAGGGGACCACGGCGTCCATTATCTTGCCCGCAAATCGGATTGTTCAGTAGTTCTTTCAATGAGGTTTTATCTTATCGTTGTTGGTGCTTGCCTCTGCTAGGGCCTGTTCCCCACAAGGAGAGAAAGGTGCTACGGTCTTTTGGTGGTAAGGTCATTGCGATGTCGAGTAGCTTTTCCAGCGTTTGACTGTGAATGTCGGATTGTTCGGCCATAAAAATTTCAAAGGCAGCCTCAAATTCCGGACGTTCGGTCTTCCCTTTTAAATTGCCTTTTAATTTTTTATGCGATGCGCGCAGATCCTTAAAAGAGGATTTAATATCTGATTTGTGTTCCCGCCATACTTCTTTGAAAATATCACGTTGTTCTGACGAGAGGTTGCGCCACTGTTTCTTTTGTTCTTGTGATTTACCATGCATACCGACGGGACCATAAGTGCGTGCGTGCCACATATGCGATCCGATAAGGCCACCCATGAAAATATTGAAGGCCAAGGAAATAGAGAAAATTATAGTAAGAACCTTTTTTGAAGGAACGGGCATTAGTCAATTTCTCCTTCTGGAAAATTATTTGTGAAGTTATCACCCAGAGAGAATTCTAGATAAGCGATTTCCATTTCTATTGCCTCTTGTTGATAGAGGAAGGCCGGAGACGTTGTTCCAAGCAGAATGCCGAATATGCCAGCTGTCGTCAGGGCTGAAATAGGTCGCCATATACTTTCAAAGGGCCACAGTTTATGAAGTATGCTTTGTTCTTGGTTGGGCTGTTGTTTTTTTTGCGGCGCTTGAGCCAAAATGGAGTTGATGAGGTGCACTGAATCTGGCTCTGCTGGACTTTGGTCAAGTAACCGATCGAACTCAAGAGCCTGATCCCTCAACACCTTGGCTTCAGGGTGATGGTCGATAAGGTTTGAGGCCCAGTCGCGTTTTTCTTCAGGCCAGTGGTGAGAGTAAGCACCATAGCAATCAAAAAGATAAGTGAGCTCCGTTCTGTCTTTGCTTGAGAGAGGTGAGTTAGGCATCATGATGCTGCTCCCAGTAAGTCTTTACGGCTTTCTGAAAGGATCTCTTTGAGACTCCGCCGTGCTCTTGCCAAGAGAGATTCAAGTGCGTCAACAGAGATATCCATAACGTGAGCGGCATCTTTATTCGACATGTCCCTATGATGAACAAGGGTGATCGCCGTTCTTTGCCGCTCGGGTAAGTGAGATATAGCTGTTTCGACCTGCCGTGTTATGTCTTGTTGATGAAGCATCTGATCCTGAGTTTTTTGGGTGCTTGTTGTGTTTTCGCTTATTTGTACCCGATCATTTTCGGATAATGTCTGCCGATTTTTTCGACGGATAGCATCAATAGAAAGATTATGGACCACTCTGTAAAGCCATGTTGATACCTTGGCTTTGGCTTGCCAGTCATGGCTTTGTTTCCACAGCCTGACAAAAGCTTCTTGGGCGATGTCTTCTGCTTCAGATTTACTTTCAGTCATCCGCATGGCTAATCCCACAAGTGGATTGAGGTGCCGTTGCACAAGAAGACGGCATGCATTTGCGTCTCCCTGCGCAACACGGGCCATTAAATTCGCATCCTCTATTGGGGTTTGAGGCATTGTCATTGATGACCCGGTTTCTCTACCACTCAATTGCACTTTGGTTGATCAAATTAAAAGATTATCCTTTGTGCCACTTTTTATGGGGTATTTCTTCTTTATCAATGACCCCGTCGTTATTACGATCAAGGTGTTTTATCATTTTGTCTATTCTAGCATTAAATTCTTCGGTTGAGATCCCGCCAGAATTATCAGCATCCATTTTGCCAAATTTACTTTTTGTTCTTTCGGCGATGTGCCTGGCAACAGCTTCTTGCATTTCTGGCAAGCTGATAGAACCGTCATTATTTAGGTCGGTCTGACTGAATTTTGTCGCCTGTACATTCGCAATTTCTTGCTGTGTGATTTGTCCATCACCGTTTGTGTCAGCTTCTTCGAAGTGGTTCTTCCACTTTCCGCCGCCGGCAGCAAAGGCGGCACTTGCGGTTAGAAATGCAATTGAACTTGCAACAATAAGAGTCTTTTTACTGATCATGGTTTTTCTCCTGTAATGATCGTTTCATGTTCTTTCAACGCAGGAAGAAAATAAAAACCGTCGTTTGTTTTTAAAAAAAATTATTCCAGTTCTATTTTACCGTCAATTTTATGATCGAGTCCGAGTTCAGGGGCACTTAGGTGTACTGATATGACAAATGAAGATTGGCCGTTTATCTGATCACCTTCAGTTTTCTGACGAATAGCGGCTTCGATCTCACGCTGTGATGTGATGCCTACTTTTTTAAGGAATTTACGAATGCTCATGTTCAGGGCGTCTTCGTTCATCGTTTTCTCCTGTAATTTTGCCGAGTTGATGTTATGGGTCGAATTGATCGTTATGTCTTTTAAGCTCTTTATTTGTTGTTCTTTTTGTTATGCCATTGGCAATTCGGAGAGTTGTAATAATAATCATTTCAGGGTTTTATGATCTCGCATTGCGATATCAAGCGCAAGACAGGAGGTTTTATGAACAGAGTAATGATCGTCACTGGCGGAAGTCGGGGAATTGGTGCTGCCATATCAAAAATGGCTGTTACTGAGGGATATTCTGTCGCTATCAATTATCATACTCGCGCTGATGCCGCGGTTAATTTGGTGCGGGAGATACATGATCAAGGTGGATCTGCTGTGGCGATAAAAGCTGATATTTCTGATCCAAATCAAGTAAAAGCCCTTTTTGAACAAGTGAAGTCTGAGTTTGGTACTCCGTCAGTCTTAGTTAATAATGCTGGTATTACGGGAAAGATCTGTCGATTTGACGAGGTTGATCCTGAAACCATGAATAAAGTAATTGGCATTAATACACTGGGGGCTCTTTATTGCTCGCAAGAAGCAGTAAAGTTAATGTCGACAGAGTATGGTGGAAAGGGTGGATCGATTGTCACGGTATCATCCATCGCAGCTAGGCTTGGATCTCCGGGAGAATACGTCTGGTACGCAGCTTCTAAAGCTGCTGTTGATGCAATGACCGTTGGATTGGCGAAAGAAGTTGGTGGCGAAGGTATCAGAGTAAATGCAGTATCCCCGGGTATCATCGACACCGATATTCATGCATCAGGTGGAGAGCCTGGCCGCGTTGACAGAATTGCACCTGTCATTCCTCTGAAACGTGCGGGGACAGCACAAGAAATTGCCAATGCTGTTCTTTGGCTTTGCTCTGATCAGGCATCTTACTGTAATGGAACAATTCTTGATTGCTCTGGTGGACGTTAAAGGCGGGCGTTAAGCATTCAATTTGATTAATTTATATGCAGGTTTGGGAATTTCTTTTCTATGAGTGAAGGACCGCTTTTTCTCTATCGTGATATGCGAAACGCTGGTGAGCTTCGTCCTGATCAAACGCAGGAACTTGCGGCTGAAAAATTACAAAGCTTGTATCATGCTTTGAAAAATTACCAACCTTCGACGGGAATGGGGGGATGGAAGGAACGTCTTGGTTTGGGGCGTCGAAAAATAACCCCACCGCAAGGGCTATATCTGTTTGGGGGTGTTGGTACTGGGAAATCCACAATTATGGATATGTTCTTTTCTGTCGCCCCGACGGAGCCAAAGCGGCGTGTTCATTTTCATGCCTTTATGTTGGAGGTGCAGGAGCGTCTTCACAAATGGCGAGGAAAACATAAGGGAACCCGTGCTGATCCCTTGCCTGATGTTGCTGCGGAGCTGGCAGAAGAGGCGTTACTCCTTTGTTTTGATGAATTCCATGTGGTGAATATCGCTGATGCGATGATTTTGGCCCGCTTGTTTGAAGCTTTGTTTGATAAGGGTGTTGTTGTCGTTGCGACTTCGAACTGGCCACCGGATCGGCTGTATGAGAATGGGCTGCAACGCGAGAGCTTTTTGCCTTTTATCGATCTTTTAAAGGAACGATTGGATGTGCTGCAGCTTGATTCTGGAATTGATTATCGCCTGGAGCGGATGAAAAACCTTCCTGTCTATTACACCCCACTTGGCAATGAAGCCAGCCACGCATTGGAAGAGGCTTTCTTCCAGCTGACTGAGGGGGCGCAGGCTGAAGAAGAGATCCTTCATATCAAAGGGCGGGAAGTGAGAATGGCAAAGACAGCAAGAAAAGTTGCTTTTGCTACCTTTGATGAGCTTTGCGCGACGGCTCTTGGGCCTGGAGATTATTTAACGATTGCCAAGAAATATCATACGTTGATTTTATCGGATATTCCTATAATGGGCTCAGAGAATAGAGATAAGGCGCGTCGGTTCATGTCTCTAATTGATGCCCTATATGAACATCGGTGTAATTTGGTTGCTGCTGCTGCGGCTGAACCGGAAGAACTATATCCCAGCGGCGATGGCGCTTTTGAATTTGAGCGCACAGTCAGTCGGCTTCAGGAAATGAGATCTCAGGAATATATTATCCAGCCACATATAGATAAGTAATACAGGCATGCCACAGGTATGACCCTTTTAATTTTAGGTAAAGCTTCCCTTAAATCAAAAAAAGCCGTAAAATGATGCTTCATGAGAGTAATCTCTCATGAGCGGTGTGCTTGCTATCTCTTAAATAATGCTGACCTGAGTCAATGACTCGTTTAAAGCAAGTGCCATAATCCCAATAGTACTATCCAAATCAATAGAGCTATCAGAAGGGAAACTGTGCAAATGCCTGATCTGAATAAAATTAAAGCCAGCTTGAAAGCCCGAATGGAAGAACTTGGCGTTCGGGTTGATCAAATCGAGCATGACCTTCGGGAACCTCATAGTCAGGACTGGGGAGAAAACGCAACAGAAAGTGAAGGGGACCAGGTTCTTGAAGGGCTTGAAGAGGCTGGATTGGTTGAGATAAATCAGATTCGAGCTGCGCTGACGCGCATAAAGAATGATACCTATGGTATTTGCTCTGGTTGTGGGGAAACCATCCCGGAAGCCCGGCTGATTGCCCTTCCCTATGCAACATCTTGTGTGAAATGCGCAAAATAGTTACGGACAGATAAGGGTAAGTACTTTTGCCTGTTGAGCCGAGATCACTAAAGTTTGAACAAGAGGAGTCTGTGTGCAATGCAACAAAGTTCCTTGCTCAAAATGGGGATACGCGCTAGGACTCCCTGTGTATTTTGCAGGTACTTTTATCTGCGACGCATTTGATCGAGGGCCCGATCGGGCCGAAGAAATCCTGATAAGGACAGAAATCATGGCACGTAAAAAGATCGCGCTTGTTGGTGCTGGTAATATTGGCGGCACACTTGCTTTGTTGGCTGGAATGAAAGATTTGGGCGATGTCGTTCTTTTCGACATTGCCGAAGGTATTCCTCAGGGTAAGGCGCTGGATCTTGCTCAACTTTCTCCTGTAGAAGGTTTTGATGCTGATCTTAAAGGGGCAAACGACTACGCAGACATCGCTGATTCCGATGTTGTGATTGTAACTGCGGGCGTCGCCCGTAAGCCCGGCATGAGCCGCGATGACCTACTGGGCATTAACATCAAGGTTATGCAGTCAGTTGGTGAAGGTATTAAACAGCATTGCCCAAATGCTTTTGTTATCTGCATTACCAATCCTCTGGATGCAATGGTCTGGGTTCTTCAGCAGGCTTCAGGCCTTCCGGCTAATAAAGTTGTTGGTATGGCCGGGGTTTTGGACTCTGCCCGTTTCCGTCACTTCCTTGCTGATGAGATGAATGTATCTGTTGAAGATGTAACAGCATTTGTTCTTGGTGGTCATGGTGACACGATGGTGCCAATGGTTCGTCATTCAACTGTTGCCGGTATTTCTTTGCCAGAACTCATTAAAATGGGTTGGATGAGCCAAGAGAAACTGGATTCTATTGTCGAGCGCACAAAAAATGGTGGTGCTGAGATCGTTGGGTTGTTGAAAACCGGTTCTGCTTTTTATGCACCGGCTGCTTCTGCAATTTTGATGGCGGAAAGCTATCTGAAAGACAAGCGTCGCGTTCTGCCATGCGCTGCATATCTTGAAGGTCAGTATGGCGTTGACGGTATGTACGTTGGTGTCCCCGCAATTTTGGGAGCAAACGGTGTCGAAAAAGTTGTTGAAATCGACCTGGATGCTACGGAATCTGCGCTTCTTGCCAGCTCTGTAGAGGCTGTTAAGGGGCTTGTCGAAGCTTGTAAGGATATCCAGGCTAAAGGCTAAGAAGGTACTGTGCATTGCACAATTAAATCTTCTTGTGATTGAGAATAGTGAAAGGCGTTGTTGACGATAAGTCGCAACGCCTTTTATTTTTCCGACTATCCGCGGCATTTTATGCCAATTTTCCGACAAAAATTGTTGCGGTGCGGTTGCGCTCTGGGTCCGGGGTGTTAATCTATCGCTAAGTATCTATCGGTATGCTCTTAACAAATTAAGTGTATATTGTCGGTACGAGGGTTTTCGGACTCGTTAACCATATTTAAAAAATAAAACCAATTGAGGCTTTGTGGCGTCCCATGAACATTCATGAATATCAAGCTAAAGAGCTGCTGAGAAAATACGGTGTAGCTGTTCCCCGTGGATCAGTTGCTTTTACACCGGAAGAGGCAGAAAATGCAGCCCGTGAACTGGGCGGCCCAATCTGGGTTGTAAAATCCCAAATCCACGCAGGTGGACGTGGAGCAGGCCGTTTCACCGACGACCCTGATGGCGACGGTGGAGTTCGTCTCTGCAAGACGCTTGATGATGTGAAAGAAAACGCGCGCAAGATGCTTGGTCATACCCTCGTGACAAAGCAGACAGGCGCTGTCGGTAAAGAAGTGAAACGCCTTTACATCGAAGAAGGCTGTGACATTAAACGTGAACTCTATCTTGGAATGCTAATTGATCGCGCGACCAGCCGCGTGACCATCATGGCATCTACCGAAGGTGGAATGGAAATTGAGGAAGTGGCCGAAGCCACGCCTGAAAAAATCTTGAAAGTTGCTATCGATCCTGTCGAAGGTTTTATGCCTTATCACGGTCGTAACCTAGCTTTCGGCTTGGGGCTTGAGGGCAAGCAGGTCGGTGCAGCTGTGAAATTCATGGCGACGATGTACAAAGCCTTTATGGATCTTGACGCCAGTATCGTTGAGATCAACCCATTGGTTGTGACTGGTGCAGGCGACATTATTGCACTCGACGCTAAAATGAACTTCGACGATAACGCGCTTTTCCGTCACAAAGACGTTGCAGGTATGCGCGATGAAGACGAAGAAGATGCAAAAGAACTTGAAGCGGCTCGCCATGAATTAAACTACATTTCACTGGATGGTGAAATTGGGTGCATGGTGAACGGTGCTGGTCTTGCGATGGCAACGATGGATATCATCAAGCTATACGGCAGTGAGCCTGCTAACTTCCTAGACGTTGGTGGTGGTGCGACGAAAGAGCGTGTGACCGTTGCTTTCAAGATCATTCTTTCTGATCCAAATGTTAAGGGTATTCTGGTTAATATCTTTGGTGGCATCATGCGTTGTGATGTGATTGCCGAGGGTGTTGTTGCTGCTGCTCGTGAAGTATCGCTCAGCGTTCCATTGGTTGTTCGCCTAGAAGGTACAAACGTCGATCTTGGTAAGAAAATTATGGCGGAATCCGGTCTCCCTATTATTTCTGGTGATGACCTAGCTGATGCTGCTGAAAAAGTGGTCAAAGCCGTGAAGGAGGCCGCGTAAAATGTCGGTACTTGTTAATAAAAATACTCGTGTTATCTGTCAGGGCTTCACAGGTGCACAGGGAACCTTCCACTCTGAGCAAGCAGTTGCTTATGGCACAAAGATGGTTGGTGGTGTGACGCCGGGTAAAGGTGGTACAAGCCACCTTGATCTACCTGTTTTCAACACAGTGGCAGAAGCAGTTCATAAAACAGAAGCAAATGCATCTGTTATCTATGTGCCGCCGCCCTTTGCTGGTGATGCTATTCTCGAAGCCGTTGATGCGGGCGTTGAATTGATCGTTTGTATTACCGAAGGCATTCCTGTTCTCGATATGGTACGTGTAAAGCGTGCTTTGGAAGGATCTGGATCTCGCTTGATCGGACCTAACTGCCCAGGGATTATTACGCCGGATGAATGTAAAATTGGTATCATGCCAGGGCACATTCACCAGCGCGGTAAAATCGGGATTGTTTCGCGTTCCGGTACATTGACCTATGAAGCTGTTGCACAAACAACGGCTGCGAACCTTGGTCAATCTACATGTATCGGTATCGGTGGTGATCCGGTGAACGGTACGAACTTTATCGATTGCTTGGAACTCTTCCTAGAAGACGATGAAACCCAAGGCATTATCATGATCGGTGAGATTGGTGGTAGTGCGGAAGAAGAAGCGGCAGAATTCTTTGCTGCGTCCAAAGTGAAAAAGCCAATTGCAGGCTTTATCGCGGGTGTTACAGCGCCTCCAGGGCGTCGTATGGGTCATGCCGGTGCGATTATTGCTGGTGGTAAAGGTGGTGCGGATGACAAGATTGAAGCCATGAAGTCAGCTGGTTTCCTTGTCGCAGATTCTCCTGCTAGTCTTGGCAGCACAATGCTGAAAGCTATGCAAGGATAACAACCTAATTTGGAGGGAGCCGAACTGGTACCCTCCAGTTCGGCTACAGGTTATAGATGGCGAACACTACTGTTGGGCATGAAGCCCGCTATTTTGGCCCGAAAGCTGGCGAACTGGCCGATCTCTACGCTCAGTTCATAAGCCACCCTGATTCTGTAGATGCGGGGTGGCAATCTTTCTTCTCTAATCTGGAAGAAGATGCCAAAGATTTACTCGCAGGGATTCATGGTGTTAGCACTGTCCCTGCGGCTCCGGCACAAGCGAGTGGCGTGCCGTTGAGCGATGAAGAAAACCGTCGTGCAATCCTTGATTCAATTCGTGCCTTGATGTTGATACGGGCCTACCGTGTCCGTGGTCATCTCGAAGCGAATCTTGATCCTCTTGGCTTGAAGCCGGTTAATCCGCACCCTGAATTGGACCCAAGAGCTTATGGCTTTGGTGATGAAGATATGGATCATCCGATCTTTATCAATGGTGTTCTTGGGCTGGAAACGGCGACATTACGTCAAATTGTCGAGCGGGTTCGCAAGACCTATTGCGGCAAAATTGGTGTCGAGTTTATGCATATTCAGGAACCAGAGCAAAAAGCCTGGATCCAAGAGCGCATCGAGGGCATCAATAACCGAACAGATTTCACGGCTAAAGGTAAACAGGCAATATTGGAACGCCTGTCTGCGGCCGAGATTTTTGAACAATTCCTTGGTAAAAAATACACAGGTACGAAGCGTTTTGGTCTTGATGGCGCCGAAACAATGGTACCTGCACTTGAACAAATTCTCAAAAGAGGGTCCGCGCTAGGTTTGGAAGAGGTTGTTCTCGGGGTTGCCCATCGCGGCCGCCTCAACATTCTTGCTAACCTGATGGGGAAACCTTTCCGGGCAATTTTCAGCGAATTTAAAGGTGGCGCAGCCAATCCTGAAGATGTTGGCGGTTCCGGAGATGTGAAATACCACCTTGGTACTTCTTCGGACCGCGAGTTTGATGGCAATTCTGTTCACCTTTCTCTAACAGCTAATCCGTCCCATCTAGAGGCAGTTGACCCTGTTGTTGTGGGTAAGGTCCGTGCGAAACAGGATCAGAAAAACGATAACGATCGTAGCAAGATCATGGGTATTTTACTCCATGGTGATGCGGCATTCGCTGGACAGGGACTTGTTCCCGAAACGTTGGATCTATCCGAGCTTGATGGGTACACTACGGGTGGAACGATCCACTTTATTGTGAATAACCAGATCGGTTTTACCACTGATCCGGTTCATTCCCGTTCTGGCCCTTACTGTACGGATGTTGCCAAGATTATTCAGGCACCAATTATTCACGTTAACGGCGATGACCCAGAAGCTGTGGTGCATGTCGCACGTATTGCCATTGAATACCGTCAGACCTTTAAGTCTGACGTTGTGATCGATATGTTCTGTTATCGTCGCTTTGGTCATAACGAAGGTGATGAGCCGACGTTTACCCAACCTCAGATGTACAAAAAGATCGCGCAACAGCGTTCTGTCCGTGAACTCTATGCCGAGCAGCTATCGTCTGAAGGTACTGTTACCCAAAGTGAAATTGACGCGATCAACAAAACCTGGTGGGACAAACTGGAAGAAGAATTCCAGATTGCCGAAGGGTATAAGCCAAACAAAGCTGATTGGCTGGAAGGTAAGTGGTCACATATCGGCGCTGTTCGGGGATATGATGCCCGTCGTGGGGATACAGGTGTAGAGCTGGATCTTCTTAAAGAAGTTGGAAATACCCTTTGTACAGTTCCCGATGGGTTTAACATTCATCGCAAGTTAACCCGCCAACTCAAAGCCAAACAGGCTATGATTGATAATGGCGAAGGCATTGACTGGGCGACTGCCGAAGCCCTTGCCTATGGAACTTTGCTTGTTGAAGGTCACCCGGTTCGCCTTTCAGGACAGGATTGTAACCGCGGAACATTCTCGCAGCGTCACGCAGCGTGGATCGACCAAAAAGATGAAACAGAATACAAGCCGTTGAATGGTATTCGATCCAGCCAGGCAAAGGCTGAAATCATTAATAGTCCGCTTAGTGAGTTGGCTGTTCTTGGTTTTGAATACGGTTATTCATTGGCCGAACCAGATGCGCTGGTTCTGTGGGAAGCACAGTTTGGCGACTTTGTGAACGGGGCGCAGATCATTATTGATCAGTTCATCGTTTCTGGTGAATCCAAATGGCTGAGAATGTCTGGTTTGGTTATGCTCTTGCCGCATGGCTATGAGGGGCAGGGGCCAGAACATTCATCAGGTCGCGTTGAACGTTTCCTTCAGTCTTGTGCGGAAGACAACATTCAGGTTGTTAACTGTACGACACCTGCGAACTATTTCCATGTTCTAAGACGTCAAATGCATCGTGGTTTCCGTAAGCCGCTGATTATTATGACGCCAAAATCTCTTCTGCGGCACAAGCAATGTGTTTCCAATTTGGAAGATATGTTGCCGGATACATCGTTCCACCGTGTTTTGCCGTGTAGCGTAAAAGTGAACCCGCCGAGTAAGATCAAGCAGGTTATTCTTTGTACGGGTAAGGTTTATTATGACCTTCTCGACGAACGTGAAAAGCGTGGGATTAACAATGTTCACCTTATCCGGCTTGAGCAGCTTTATCCATTCCCGGCCGAAGCACTATCACAGGCTCTTAAAGGCTACGAGCATTGTGATCTGGTTTGGTGTCAGGAAGAGCATCGTAATATGGGGGCCTGGACTTTTGTGTCAACTTTCATCGAGGAAGTTGCAGAAGAAATGGGCTTTGAAAGTTATCGTCCTCGTTATGCTGGTCGTAAGACTGCGGCATCACCTGCGACTGGATCAGCCAAAAAACATGCGCTTCAGTTAGAAGCTCTGTTGGATGATGCTTTTACACTTGGCAAAAAAGCGATGAGTCGTATTCAAACACGCAAAGCTGAAGAGCTTGAAGCGAGAGATGCGGCGGCGACAAAAGTTGAAAAATTACGCCCGGTTGCGAAAGCCGGTGAATAAATAAGAAGGGTGGCCTGTCCCGGGTCACCCTTTTTCTTAACGGATGAGCTGATAGAAATGTGAGCGAGTTCAAATTACACATAGCATAATAAACATAATAGAGACAAAAAATGGCCACCGAAATAGTCGTTCCGGCACTAGGGGAATCTGTAACAGAAGCAACAGTTGCGAAATGGTTGAAACAGCCAGGTGAAGCAGTTGCGATGGATGAAGCTATTGTCGAGCTTGAGACAGACAAGGTCACGTTAGAAGTAAATGCGTCAGTTGCTGGTGTTCTCGAAGGTATTGTTGCCAATGAAGGCGACGATGTTGAAGTGGGTGCCGTACTTGGATCAATTGCCGAAGGTGCAGCATCTTCGGCGCCTGTTGCATCAAAACCAACTGAGTCCAAAGAGCAGGCGCCTGCAGAAGCTTCAGAAGCGGCAGAGCCCGAGGCGGTTGAAGCAACAGGTGAGCCTGTTGAAATTCCCGTTCCTGTTCTAGGTGAATCCGTGACAGAGGCCACAGTTGCGCAATGGATGAAGTCTGTTGGGGATAGCGTTGCTCAGGACGAAGCTATCTGCGAACTCGAGACGGACAAAGTCACCTTGGAAGTTAATGCCCCGGTTGCGGGTGTGTTGACGTCAATTGCTGCAGAGGCTGATTCTGATGTTGGCGTCGGCGCAATTCTAGGCGTTATTACACCTGGATCTGGCGGTTCAAAAGCTGCTTCCAAACCTGCTACCGCATCTAGTGCACCAGCTTCGTCACAAGAAGCGCCAAAGGCTGCAACGCCAGCAACGGGGAATGATTTGGATCCTTCTCAAATTAACGGTTCGGGTGCCGGCGGCAAAGTGACGACAGCTGACTTGGTTACTTTCCTCGAGGGTAATACATCTCCAGCTGCGATGACTTTGCCTCCTGCTGTGGCTAAGCTGATTGCAGAAAATAACCTTAATCCACATCAGGTTAAGGGGAGCGGCAAAGACGGCGCTTTAACAAAAGGTGATGTTCTTGAGCATCTGAAAAATCCTCCGGCTGCTCCTGCACCTGCGCCAACTGTTTCTGCTTCTCCTGCTTCTGGGGCCACAAGCACGTCTACCGCACCGGTAGAAACACGTGAAACACGTGAAAAAATGTCAAAGATGAGAAAGACTATTTCTCGTCGTTTGAAAGAAGCGCAGAATACCGCAGCGATGCTGACAACATTCAATGAAATTGATATGTCAGCGGTGATGGATACGCGTAAACAATATAAAGAAGCTTTCGAGAAAAAGCATGGTGTTCGCCTCGGCTTTAATAGCTTCTTTGCCAAAGCGGTCGTTCAGGCATTACAGGATGTTCCCTCTGTGAATGCACGTATTGATGGCGATGATATTGTTTATAACAGCTTCTTTGATATCGGTATGGCTGTTTCAACCCCATCCGGGTTGATGGTGCCGGTTATTCGGGATTGCGATAAGAAGAGCTTTTCTGAAATAGAGGGTAGCCTCGGCGATCTTGCGAAGAAGGGACGTGATGGCAAGCTTGGTATGGATGATATGACGGGCGGAAGCTTCACCATTACAAATGGTGGTGTTTTTGGATCGTTGCTTTCAACACCAATCTTGAATATGCCGCAAGCTGCAATCCTTGGCCTACACAAAATTGAAGAGCGCCCGATTGCTATAAACGGTCAGGTCGTTGTGCGTCCGATGATGTACACCGCTTTAAGTTATGATCATCGCCTGATTGATGGACGTGAAGCCGTGACATTCCTTGTCCGCATCAAGGAATGCATGGAAGATCCTCAGCGCCTTCTTTTAAGCATGTAGTTTTTTCATGAGACTAGAAAAAGGGAGGCTTCGGCTTCCCTTTTTTGTTTGGAAGGCTCGTTAATAATGGTTACTTGGTACTGTCATGTTTTGTCGATATGATGATGGGTGCATGTGGTGTCTCTTTTGAGATGCATAATAAAGAGGGTGCGGTATGGAAGACGGTACACTAAACCTGAACAATCTTATTGATGGTAGCGGGTATGCAGATTTTGAGCTGGATCTTACTGGTTTGGATCTGAGGCATGCGCTGGAATCCATACGTCAGATGATTGAGCGTCAGCGTCGTCGCCGTGATGTTAGGTCTGTTTTGATCCGCCTTGATCCGCCGGTGCCGGGGCAAGGCGAAACACTTTTTCGTCCCGTCGGAAAACA
>NZ_CAKZMP010000359.1 GCF_937128705.1 uncultured Kiloniella sp.
CAGGGTCCAAAACGTTACCCCAAACCAACGTACCGGCAACCAAAGTCAAAAAAGTAACCGGGATCAAAGCGCGTTTAAGGGCATTCAAGGATGCCGCAAGGACTCTTTTATGATAATCTGGGTCAACAATATCCGACTGAACGCCATAACGTCTTCGCATAACCCGTAATACAAGCGACAACACAAAAGCCGCGGCAAGAACAATCACCCATAGCGGGATAACTTCTTCCCACTCTATCTGTTCCCCAACCGTATGTTGAGCCAATTCGAGTTGGACAAAAAAAGTCTCCCAGTCTGTACCACTTAGTTCAAAAACATCCCCCCATAATGAGCGGGAAACGGGTACAGGGCCACGGCTAAAGACCTCATCAACGAACCGTTGTCTCTCTATCTTGTTAAAGCGTCCAACAAGCTCATCGACACGGGGCGAAATCAGCTCGGCCTGCTTGATCTGGCTGCTGACAATTGAAAGCTCGGATTCAAGGTTTTGCCGAATGGTGACAATTTGCTCTGTTTCAGGCGTCTGATTCTGCTCTGGAACAGGCCCCAGCCCTTTTAACTGTTTTGTCAGCTGACTTTGAATAGGCTGCAACCGGGAAACAAACCCCCGAGATTCTCTCCGCACACGATCAAGGTCATCGCGAATGGTCTCAAAATCACCCTGAGAAAGGGTTTTGTTTTCTAAATTCTGGGTTTTCTCGTAAAGCTCAAATTCCCACGTTGCCAGTGCTTGATCAAACTTTTGACGCAATTCGTCGTCTGCAAAAGCAGACGACACCAAAGATATAGACAAAAAACAGGCATAAAAAATAAACAATGTCTTCTGGAACATTGCATTCAAAATTATCATAAAATTAAGTTCTCAAGCTCAGGCAAATTAATTCATGCGGACTATAACACAACTTTACGTAGGAAAGATATCTTAAGAGTAGATCATAATATTGACAGAATACATGACAACAAGACCACTTTAAGCGCCCATAAGATACCAATTACATTGAAGAACATAAGCAAATAACCAAAGAAAATCTGTAAGTAAAAGCCGATTCAACAGATTGAATTCCTAGAAAACCCTAGGATGACGATTTTGTCTTTTATTTGACCAATTTTTGTAGTTATAGTTTCATATGAAGGCTATAAATGGTTCAAATGAACCCGGAACAACGGGTCTGAATTTATTCTTTCGATACTTTACCCACAGGGAGTTATCTCTATGTTAAAACGTACTCTTACGGCCATTGGTGCATTTTCGTGCCTGGCAACAATCAGCGTCGCAAATGCTGCGACTGAAGTTCAATGGTGGCACGCTATGGGCGGTCGCCTAGGTGAAGTTGTTGATGAAATTGCCGTCAAATACAACGAAAGCCAAAGTGAATACAAGCTCGTACCAACTTATAAAGGTGGTTACGAAGACACCATGACAGCGGGTATTGCGGCATTCCGTGCCAAGCAACAGCCACATATCTTACAGATTTTTGATGCAGGTGCTGCAACAATTATCAACGCCAAAGGCGCGACAGTTGCTGTTGCTGACTTAATGGCTGAACACGGTGCAGGTTTCAACAAAGAAGATTACTTGCCAGGTGTGCGTAACTTTTATGCTGATTCCGATGGCAAGATGATCGGCATGCCTTTCAACTCTTCCACACCTTTGCTGTATTATAACAAAGAAGCTTTCAAAAAAGCTGGTATCGCAAACCCACCAAAAACTTGGGAAGAGTTTGAAGCAATTGCACCTAAGTTAAAAGAAGCTGGCTATATTGCCCTTGCACAAAGTCACAGCCCATGGATTTTCACTGAAAATTTCCACAGCCGTCATAACCTTCAGATGGCAACAGCGAACAACGGCTATGATAGTACTGATGTAAAAATCATGTACAACAACCCAGAACTGAAAATGCACTGGGGCAAAGTCAAAGAATGGTTGGATAAAGGCTGGTACGGTTATTATGGCCGTGCATGGGGTGACAACCAGGATGCATTCGTCCAGCAGAAAACAGCTATGTGGCTTGGTTCTTCAGGATCGTTTGGTGGCCTGACAAAAAGTGCTGAATTTGAGTTCGGCGGTGCGTTCCTTCCGCATTGGAAATCAATCGTTGATGAACCTAAAGGTACCTTCATCGGTGGTGCAGCCCTTTTCACAATGTCAGGTCATGACGACGACGAATACAAAGGTGTTGCTGACTTCATGAAGTTCCTGACCAGCCCGGAAATGCAGTATTTCTGGCACAAAGAAACTGGTTATGTTCCGATCACCAATGCAGCTTATGACCTTGCCAAGAATGATGGTTACTACAAAACCACACCAGACGCTGAAATCGGTATTCTTCAGCTGAACCAGCCTGGTGGTGACTGGACAAAAGGTTATCGCCTTGGTTACTACGTTCAGATCCGTGAAGTTCTCTACAAACATTTTGATGATATTTTCGCAGGAAAATCATCTGTTGACGATGCTTTCGCTAAAATCGAAGAAGAAAGCAACGATCTGCTAGAGCGCTTTAACGCGACCTATAACTAAGACCTGATTATGAGCGGCGATCGAAATGATCGTCGCTCATAGTTTTACGATGTTTACTATCGACGAATATGGAGCGCGCTTTCTGCTATGAAACGAGTTCAATTTAGCCACAGCCCGATACCCTATCTGTTTATCGCTCCACAAATTATTATCATTTGTATATTTTTTCTGTGGCCCGCTGCACAGGCCATCTATCAGTCATTTCTGCTAGAAGACGCCTTTGGCCTTTCTTCTCAGTTTGTCTGGTTTAAAAACTATAAAGATACAATACTGACTGATGCCTGGCTTCAGTCCGCGGGCTTTACCCTTGTTTTTTCTTTTCTAGTCACTTTTCTTTCGCTCGCGCTTGCAATGTTATTGGCCGTAAAGGCGAATGAAGTCATACAGGGTGCACGCACTTACAAGACCATGTTGATGTGGGCCTATGCCATCGCGCCGCCAGTGGCCGGTTTGATGGGCAATCTGATGTTTAATCCATTGATTGGAGATCTCTATTACTTCCTCAATGCCATGGGGTGGGATTTCAATCATAAACTTGATTCATTTGATGCCGGTTTTGTTGTTGTGCTCATCGCCGTCTGGAAACAGGTCAGCGTCAACTTTATCTTCTTCCTGTCTGGTCTTCAGGGTATCCCAAAATCTGTCCTAGAAGCCGCGACAATCGACTGTAAAAGCAATCTACGTCGTTTCTGGACCATGACCTTCCCACTTCTGGCGCCGACGACTTTTTTCCTTGTGGTCATCAACATCACATATGCTTTCTTTGAAACCTTCGGCATCATCGACACCACAACGGGTGGCGCTCCGGGCGGATCAACCAGCACGCTTGTTTACAAAGTTTTCACGGACGGCTTCCGAGGAAACGATCTTGGCGGCTCCTCGGCTCAATCTGTTGTTCTAATGGTTATGGTTCTGGCTCTGACAGTTATCCAGTTCCGTTTCATTGAACGCAAAGTTCATTACTAGGAGGGGTCAGAATGTTAAAACTTAGTTGGCATACGATCTCGGGACACTTGATCCTTATTCTTGGGGCAATTTTCATGACAGCGCCTGTTTGGGTTGCTTTCATGTCATCAACCCATTCCGCTGAAACTTTATTCAGAGAAGGCCTTCAGGCCTGGCCCGGCGGTCATTTTTTCGAAAATTACAATGAAGTTCTCTTTGTTGAAGGTGGCGTAATGAAACGTGTCACTGCCAGCATGATGCTCTGGAATAGTTTGTTGTTAGGGCTTGGTTTTGCCATTGGTAAAGTGGTGATCTCGACTTTGGCAGCTTACGCTATTGTATATTTCAGATTTAGACTGGCGGCACCGTTGTTCTGGGTCATATTCATGACGCTTCTGCTACCGCTTGAGGTCAGAATTATTCCGTCTTATGAAGTCGTTGCAGGTATGGGATTGCTGGATACCCACACGGGGTTGATCTTGCCTCTTATAGCCTCAGCGACCGGAACATTTTATTTCCGTCAGTTTTATAAATCAGTGCCGGAAGAGCTTTTGGAAGCAGCACGTCTGGATGGTGCAAATGCTTGGCAGTTCTTTATCGATATTCTGGTGCCCATTTCCAAGACGATGATCGCTGCAATCCTGATCATCATGTTTGTGGTCGGTTGGAACCAGTATCTGTGGCCACTGATCATGACAACGAATGAAGACAATTACACCTTGGTCATCGGCATCAAGCAGATTTATCAGGTATTGTCAGAGGGTGGCGAACTCCCTCAATTCCAAAAAGCATATGCCCTGACCATTCTGGCCACCCTGCCCCCGGTAATCGTGGTGCTGGTATTCCAGAGCTGGTTTGTTAAAGGTTTGGTAGAAAGTGAAAAATAATGGCCGAAGTTAAGCTCACCAATGTTAATAAAGTGTACCCAAACGGTGCCCACGCTGTCAGAGGCGTTAACATGGAAATTGCCGACGGTGAATTTATCGTATTCGTTGGCCCAAGTGGTTGTGGTAAATCAACCCTTTTACGCATGGTCGCGGGACTGGAGACCGTTACCGAAGGTGATCTTCACATTGATGAAAATCGGATCAATGATGTCTCCCCGGCGGAACGTAACGTGGCGATGGTTTTCCAGAACTATGCCCTTTATCCGCACATGACCGTGCGCGGAAACATGTCTTACGGTTTGAAGAACCGTGGTGATTCCAAAGAAGAAATCGAACAGAAAGTCATCGAGGCAGCAAAGACACTGCATATCGAAGACTTCTTGGACAGGCAACCAAACCAGCTTTCGGGTGGTCAGCGACAACGTGTAGCCATGGGCCGCGCGATTGTCAGAAACCCAAAGGTGTTCCTGTTTGACGAACCCTTAAGTAACCTTGACGCCAAACTTCGTGTGCAGATGCGCATCGAGATTAAAAAGCTTCAGCGGAAAATGGGTGTCACTAGTATCTACGTTACCCACGATCAAACCGAAGCTATGACACTGGCTGACCGTCTGGCAGTAATTAACAATGGTCAGATAGAGCAAATGGGTAAACCTATCGAGCTTTACAAAGATCCAAAAACCTTGTTTGTCGCCAGCTTTATCGGTTCACCACAGATAAACCTGATGTCAGCACAATATGACGGTAAAATTCTTAAATCCGGCACATTGGAAATCGATGGATTTGAGAACCTACCCGTAGCCGAAGAGCTTGTATTGGGATTACGTCCCGAACACCTTCGAATTGATACCAAGGGCAAATTAGCAATGAATATCGACCTCGTAGAACAACACGGGGCAGATAATCTTGTTTACGGTACTCTTGAGGGAGCCAAAAACGAAGATGGCGAAGATCTGGAACTTTGTCTGCGTCTTAATCAGGATCAAGAGCCATCAATTGGTGAAACAATAACGCTTAGTTATGATCATACAAATGCACTTGTTTTCAGTAAAGAAACAGGTAAGCGACTGATCTAATAGCTATCACCCGAAAATAGCGGACACGATCAGGATATGCATCTAAGCGAGAGACAAAACAAAATACTGGAATGGACCAGCCGGGAAGATGCTTTGAGCATCGAAGATCTGGCTATCCATTTTCAGTTAAGTACTCAAACCATTCGCAAAGATATAAATGCCCTTTGCGAGACTGGGTTGCTTAGACGCGTTCATGGTGGTGTCTGCTTACCTTCGGCCATTGAAAACCTGTCCTTCAGTACAAGACAGGTCATGAATGCAAAAAACAAAGACAAAATAGCCCAGGCCGTCGCGGACCAGATACCAGATGGTTCAACAATTTTTTTGGGTATAGGAACAACAGTAGGTTCGGTCGCCAATGCCCTGTTGAAATACCAGAATTTACGTGTGCTAACGAATAACCTCAAAGCAGCAGCTATTCTTTGCAACAACGAGAATATTGATACGCATGTTTCTGGGGGGCGCCTAAGACAAAGTGATCACGATCTAGTCGGGGTAGAAACCATTCGTTTCTTTTCTTCGTTCAAAGCAGACTATGCCATTGTCGGCACAGGTGGACTGGATCCAGCTTTTGGCATGATGGATTTCAAGCCTGACGAAGCACATGTTACACAGTCCATTCTGGAAAATAGCCGCAAAAAAATCCTTGTTGCTGATAATACAAAATGGAACAGGCCTGCAAATGTGAAGGTCGCGCCCTTTAAAGATCTGGACCTTATGGTCACAGACCAATTACCTGACGATAACACCCGCGTTCAGCTGGAACTTTCAAAGCTAAAAATAAAAGAATGTTGTGTGTAACCGAATATCGTTTATACCGCGCCGATCAAAGAGTTCTACATAAATGGGTACGCATCTTTTCCCAAGTGTCTGGTCCAAATCCCCTCGACAACACCCTTTGCTTTTAACCGAAGAAATGTTGCATTAAATTCTGTAATCAATCCCTGCCCATTCGGATGTTTTTTCGATATTATAAGGTGCTCCGTCGATGTTTTTAACGGCACCTTTGCTTCAGATATGATATCTTTTGCTTTATCTTTCCATAGCTTATTCGCAGCAGCCCAGGCAACCGACGGACTAAGAACAACAAAGTCTGCACGCCCCGATGCCACCCCTTGCAGGCAGTCTTCTACACTTTCAGCGCGAAAACGATTAATTTTTTTTGCCTCAATCAAACCGACAAGCTCAACTTCGGTCTTGTACCCCAATGGTTCACAGCCCGTCAGGCCGATCAAATCATCAGGCTTGGAATAGTTATTTTCGCTTCCCGATTTTTGGAAAACACTTAACTTTATGTGGTGAATCGGATCGGAATATAAAAATTTTGCGGCACGATCTACAGTATAAGCAAAAGGAAATGTCGCATCACTGTTAAGGCGGTCAACCCTTTTGAGCGCTCTATTCCAAGGATAATAGCCCAGATTGACGCGGTACCCCATTTCAGAGAATACGGTCGTAACTATTTCAGTGATTACCCCGCCGCTGGGGGAATTAGGGCTTGCATAAGGAGCATAATCGAACCCTGTGACTAACTTCACCTCTTTTGCCAAAGCTGTTATCGCACTGAAACAACTATGAAATAGCACAAACAAGAAGAGTAAAAATCTCATCTAAAGTCCAATGACCTGTTTCTCTAAAACATTAGAATATTGGAAATAGGTAAAATTATATTAAAGATCCTAAAGCCCAATAAAACTCTGACATTCCAGCCAGAGCTTTATTGACTATATTCTCGAAGGCTCTCAGGCCTCAACAAGACCAACACGCCGTCCATCGGGATCATTGAACAAGCCAATCGTAGGTCCACCGGGAACATCCAGAGCTTCAAGAACAACGGTCCCACCCTTTTCAACAGCCAGCTTCAAGGTTTCTTCAACGGATGGCACCTCGACATAAAAGGTAAGATGACCACCTGTATCGGCCATATCCTCACCAATACCGCCATTTATTCCCTTATCATCGCTTTCTGTGTCAACCATGCCGTAATTCATTGGATTATCAGCATCAATATCCCACCCAAAGAGGTCACCATAAAAAGCTTGTGCCTTATCCGCATCCTCGGAAATAATTTCAAAATGTACGACGGGACATCCCATTGCCTGCTCCTTCTTTTCTTTATCTATACATCTTTATCGGGGTTACATATCTTTTACAGATTTACACTCAGTAAAAACGACGTTGAGCTCCTAAATTAATTAAGTAATCTATCATTAAATTCACATCCAATTTACTCTGGACAGGCCTCGGTCCTCATCACATATGAAATTTTGTCGCTTGAGGGGTACTGTTTAGTAGCTCCACGACAGCAGTAAGAGACTGTTTCAGCAGTGCATCATCAATGTTTGTTAGGTTGATCCGAACACCCGATGGTGCAGAAACAGGGTCGACCGCAAAAATACTCGAAGGCGAAACCCTGACACCCCGCAAACCAAGTGTCTCTGCAAATTCTTCGGCTTTCCATGTATCCCTAAGTGGTATCCAAAGGTGAGAAGTTGCATCGTTATAGCGATATAGTGTTCCTGCAAGACTGTCCGCAGCCTGTTTGAGCAAATTAGCCGTTATCGTATTCCGCTGTATTTCAAGCTCACTTGCCGTGCCATCCTTGATCCAATGGCACGCAACCTCGGCCATCAGCGGCGGGGCCATCCAACTGGTGGTCTGGCTCGCTGCCAGGAATTGAGATAATAGCCCTTGCGGCGGCATTAAGGTACCAACGCGCAATCCCGGAGAAATGGTCTTTGATAGACTGCTGATATATACGGTACGTTCAGGGTTGTAAGCAGCAATGGGTTTAAAGTCAGATTTTGGGCTACGTGGATTAACATCATCCTCGATAACAAAAAAGCCATATTGATCTGCCATTTTTGCAATTTCGGCAATCCGCGCTTCAGACATGGTTGCGGTCGTTGGATTATGAGCAAAAGGCATACAATACAGTGCCTTAACTGAATTCCTGAGGCATGCCTGTTCGACGGATTGGGGAACCAACCCGCCTTCATCCAAAGCAACGGGCACAAGATTAATTCCAAAAAACCGGGCATAGTTTTTAATACCGGGATAAGAGAGTTCTTCGACCAAGACCGTATCCCCGGGGGATGTTAGTGCCCCCAAAGCAGCGGTTAGCGCCTGTTGCGCTCCACCAGTTATAATCAACCGTTCTGGGTCAGCCTTAAACCCACGTCCTCCAAGCCATTCACATAAGACCTCGCGATGACGCAACAACCCCTGACTTTGCCCATACTCCAGCATGCCATCAAGGTTACTGTCCTTGCCAATTTCAATCAGCGATCGCCGCAACTGTGCCTCAAGATTAATAAAGGGCGGCGTATTACGACTAAGGTCAACAGCACCGGTTTCATCCAATGCATCCTGTTTATTTTGTTCGTGATCCCGGTGGGCACGAACAAAGCTACCCCGCCCCGTTTGCTTAACAAGCAAGCCTCGTTGTTCCGCAAGGTCATAGGCACGTAGAACAGTCCCCACGGTAACACCCAATTCATCAGCAAGGTTACGCATGGGCGGAAGTTTTTCACCCTCGGTAAGACGCCCCTGTTCAATATCAAGGGCCAGACGATCAGTTATGGCGCGATAGACAGATAGTTTAGGATCAAGGTTATGTGGCACCCACATTGTTACCCCAACAATATTTTTATTGACTAGAACAATAATAAGAACATTATTCTATATAAAATCACAACAATTTATATTGTTACCGTAACAATATGAGGAAATCATGACTGTACTTAGCATAAACCTGAACAAAGTTGCCCTGTTACGTAATCAGAGGGATATCGACTACCCAAGCGTGACCGGAATGGCCAAAATA
The DNA here is from genome assembly GCF_937128705.1 of uncultured Kiloniella sp. GTDB lineage: Bacteria > Pseudomonadota > Alphaproteobacteria > Kiloniellales > Kiloniellaceae > Kiloniella. The sequence continues at coordinate 9,253 of NZ_CAKZMP010000359.1, forward strand.
GCCTTGGCAGCAGGTGCAGGCGGCATAACAGTCCACCCGAGACCCGATCAGCGACACACACGAAAATCAGATGTGTATGATCTGTCCAGAATGCTCCGTGAAGAATATAGCGCCCCGATAGAATTCAACATCGAAGGCAATCCAACCGAAGAATTTATGGAACTTGTCGCAGAAACTAAACCGGAACAGGTGACATTAGTACCAGACGATCCAGATCAAAATACATCGGATCATGGCTGGGATATCCGCAGCAACAAAGACAAATTAAAAGAGATTGTGGATCGACTTCACGCCCAAAATGCACGCGTATCCGTTTTCATTGATCACGAACCGGATGTGGCCCTTGCTGCAGCAGAAATTGGTGCTGATCGTGTCGAGCTTTATACTGGTCCCTACTATGAATGTTTCTTTAGGGATGATCGGGAACAGGTACTTTCAAAATACAAAAACACAGCCATTGCCGCACGCGAAGTTGGCTTAGGCGTCAATGCAGGGCACGACCTTAATTTGGATAATCTCGCCCATTTTCTACAAGCTATTCCCTGGACAGATGAAGTGTCTATTGGTCATGCCCTGACGGCTGACGCTCTCATCTATGGAATGGATGGTGCGATCAAGGCTTATCTTGCGGAAATAGCAAAGAAATAAACACGATATGGCATTCCCCCGACTGTATCGGTTAGGCTGTGTCTATACAGTCATCTATTCAGCCGGGGATTTTTCAATATAAAATCACCCTATGAGACAATACGTTATAAACACGCCCCTAAGGGTTGGACCGCATGACAGTCAGATCACTGCCAGATAACATCGCTTCGACCTATGACAAATACCCTGATGGCATACGTAAAAAGCTCCTAGATCTTAGGGAAATGATACTGGATACAGCAGCCAGTATTCCAGATGTTGGTCACATTGAAGAAACTCTGAAATGGGGACAGCCAAGTTTTTTGACGACAAAATCTAAAAGTGGAACCACAATTCGTATTGACCAAGCTGGTAAGGATCAGGGGCAATACGCCCTTTATGTCCATTGCCAGACCAACCTACTTGATCAATTTCGCGAACTCTATCCAACCGAGTTTACATATAGCGGTAACAGAGCAATCCTGTTCAATGAAAAAGATGAAATTCCAGTCCCGGCGCTTCAGCACTGCATTTCCCTAGCCCTGACCTATCACCTGAACAAGAAATAATATCTTAAAGATATTTCGTAATTTCTTTTAATTCATCCAGCGTTTGGCCTGATTGACTATCTTGGTCCCCCTGCCCCAAACAATGATCAATATGATCATGGATTAACAGCCTCTTGGCTTTGATCACGGCTTTTTCAACCGCATACAACTGCTGGGCCACATCAACACAAGACCGTTCATCTTCTAGCATCTCCATAATTTTATGCATATGGCCATGCGCCCGTTTAAGACGGTTTATAACCTGCTTATGGGATTTGTGCTGTGCTGACATGTCTTCTGCCGTCTCATATGAATGGTCATCGTGCATAACAATAATTTACCACGACATAAAGAAAAAGCCGGAAACGAAATCGTTCCGGCTTTTCTTTAGTATAATAAAAAATGCTATTTATAAATTGTATTAAAGTCCCACACGTCTTGTCACTTATCATGTTTATTTTCCCGGCGAACACCTAAGAGCATCTTAGCTTCAAGCCTTTTACGCAGCGCTGCATAATAAGCCTTGAGGAACTCCCTATCTTTCTGGGTGCTTCCCTTATGGTCCTTCCAGTAGAATGAAGATCGCTTATCTTTGGTAGGTTCGACCCATTTGATTTTTGTTTTTATGCGTTCAGTGACTTCTTTAATGGTTTTTGGCGCAACTTCTGGTTTTCGCAACAACTCTTCCAGAGTTTGCAATTCATAAATACCATAAGCATCAACCTGCTCATCTGAGAAACTGAAAGCATCGGCTTGGCTCGTCTGATCAGATACCTTGCTTGTCCGTGAAGAGGCAATGTCTTGATCTTGCACAATATCGCCCAACAAGTTGGTTTTTGGTATTTTAACAACCCATGTTCCGGCGATCATATCCCCGGCTCGCAAGCGATCTTTGTTGAAAAAAGGCAAGAAGATAAAAACCCCAAGCCAGATCCATATCAACAGATTAATTAACCCGTCAGCACCGTCACCAATAGGGGAAGACAGTATTGTAAGCGGTAAAAACAGTTCAAGTTCGCGCATCAAATTCCGCGCGAATACAGCATCAGGCTTTAACTGGCCGCCATGACGGTCCACAACCCTGACCCCTAAAACCCGTTTTCCCGGCGTCCGCCCCTGCCATTTAATTTCAAAGTAGCTGAAATAAAAGTTGTACCAGAGAAATAAAACAACCGTGATCACGGAAATCAGGACATATATTGCCTCTTTTTTATCCAGAAAGTGTTCCCAAGCACCCGATAAAAGAAAACCGACAAGAATCAATATCGGCAAGCCGTAGACAATCATCAAATCCAATAATATCGCAGCAACACGATCGCCACGAGACGCCAATTGGAAACTAACGGGCACTCCCTCTGGGGTAATAACCCGCCGCCAGTGGCTCTTGTCTTTTTGGGTAATGTTGATTTTTTTTGATCGATTGTTTTTTTTAAGCCTATTACCTTGCTTTTTATCCAGCCCCGACGCATTTGAGGAAGAAGGCATTACTGTCTTTTGCATATCTTACGCCCCCAATAGCCAAAATACGCCCCCCAGAAAACAAGCATTGAACCGCCGATCAAAAACCGTGTTGCCGTATCTGTTATCAATTGCCGCCCAAAACCTTCGAGTATTGCCGCAACCAAAAGCATAAGGACCGCCCCAATAACAACCTTTGCGGCCTGACGTCCCTCGTGCGCAAGATTGGACAATCTCGATTTATGACCGGGCATAATTATTCCCTTCGCAAGACCAAGCCCACCTGCACCACATAGAATAATCGCCAGTAACTCTGTCGTGCCATGGATGGATAACCACCCGGCAACATCGACACCCAAGCCACGCTCGCTATAGAGGGCAACAAAAGACCCCAGCGTCAAACCGTTATAAAAAATAAGCAAAACACTCGGCACCCCAAGGGCAAACCCAAGCGCAAAGGAAAACATACCGACAGATGAGTTGTGCGAAAATAAGGATGATGCAAAGACATTTAGTTCATGGACTTCAATATCAGCGCCATCATACAAGCCTTTGCGTAAATCTTCGGTTGCACTGGCAGGCGTACGCCCACTGGACATGCCATCGCTGACAAAGGTGTAATACCATTCTTCGTTTGTAATGGTTAGGTAATAGGCGATTACCCCGCCCACAAGCATGATAATCGTGGTCAACAAGATACGCCAACGGGCATTCCAGACCGCTGCCGGCAGCTCTTCGAAAAGAAACTTGAATACAGTTCCCCCAAAACTGGCGTGCACCCCATAAATGCAAAAATAGGCCCTTGTAGAAAGAAGTTCGAGGTATTCAAGCAGGTTTCTATCCAGCGAAACACCACGCGCTACCGACAACGATGACAAGGTAAAGCGATAAAGGTTTGGCAAGCGCATCAACTGATCCGCATCCAGTGACTTGACGCCCTTTTTTTCAATCTTCTCAACCAGATCCTGAAGCTCTTTCCAGGAAGCTTCGCGTTCTTTGCGAAACTGGGAACTCTTTAATGTTGCATCTGACATTACGCCTGCCCTTCCATATCAGATAAGCTCCTGATTTTTAATCGCCAGATAGCGCTCGACAAGGTCCGCGCTCAAGGAAGCTGCCGGGGCCTGAATACAATGTACGCCGAGGCGACGTAAGCGTTCAAAAACGACTTGGCGATCCCGAAGAAAATCATCTGCGACAACTGACTTGGCAATATCATTAACGGAATGGGGTTTTCTTTCCGCAACCTTTGCAAGTTCACGGTCTTCCAAAGTGACAAAAATAATCAGGTGGCGTTTGGCTATTCGAGTTACATTCTCAATCATCAATTCTGCCGTAACTGTATCGACAAAATCGGTATACAGAACGACCAGCGATCTACGTTGCAACTGTCCGGCAAGATGTGAAAGACCTAGCGTAAAATTGGTTTCATTATGCTGATAGTCCAATTCGGCACAGTTCGCTTGAAGATGATGAAAAGCCTGATGACCACCCAATGGCTTTGCCAGCCTTCGAACCTTGGCATCAAAACCATAAAGACCAACTTTATCCCCACCGCGTAAGGCCATAAACCCCAATAGTAACCCAGCATTGATCATATGGTCTAACTGCGGCAGACCATCAATCGGTCTTGTCATCAAATGTCCAGTATCAAACGCAAGGATAACATTATGGTTTCGTTCAACCTGAAATTCCTTACAGACCAGCTTTCTATGACGGGCAGAATGCTTCCAGTCTATTGAACGCAGGTCATACCCCGGTTGATATTCACGTAACGCATCAAATTCCGTCCCATCACCGCGTTGTTTCTGTATTTTTGTGCCATGAAAAGCATCACGACTGTTTATTTGTAACGCCGCAGTCCTTACGGCGTGAATATTCGGCACAATCGATACTTCATGAGCCAGATCCCACTTGGTTTGGCGAACAATCAAACCCCAAGGGCTATACCACTTGAGCCACAAGTTCGTGACCTTGGCTTTTCCCCGACGCTTAACAATCAAAGGAAAGGCCAGCTCACCAACAGAATTCTGATCCAGACGATCAATAATGACGGGTGCCGGTTTATTAAGATACTCGCTCTCTACATCCAACAAGGCTGTCACACCAAAAGCGCGCAGTCGGCTGGAAACAGTCAGAGAGAAATACGCATAGTCTTCATGTCCCGCATAAAGTATCAACGGAATATTTTGAGACAATGTAATCCGGCGCGGCGCCAATGAATTCAGAGCATCAACCCCAATAAGGAAAAAAGCCAATAACAAATAGACCACACCAAACAGCCACAGCCCCTCATCCCAGACAATCAGGACAAGACTGAGCGGAACTCCCAGCGATAAAAGAAGGGCACTACGAAGCGTTGGTCTCATTATCTCGGGGCAGCTGTCTGTTCCAGAATTTCACGAATGACATTGTTTGTCCGTGTTCCTTCGATTTCTGCGCTTGGAGCAAGAACAACACGATGGTGTAACCCGGGAATAGCAACAAACTTTACATCATCAGGAATAACATAATCCCTGCCTTGCAAGGCCGCATAAGCTCTGGAAGCTGCAGCCAGCATCGTTGCTGATCGTGGGGACCCGCCGAATTGAAGCGCCGGGTGCTCTCGCGTTGCCCGTACAACAGACACGATATAATTGGTTATGTCCGGACTGAGCCTTATTTTACGGACAAGAGATCTCATCTCTTCCAGCTTTTCAAGATCAGCGATCCCCTTCATCCCGAACTCATCCAGCTTGGGCATAGAAGTCTGGTGGCCGTGCATTGCAACGATTGATCGTTCTTCTGCTTCACTGGGGTATTCCAGAACATGTTTGAACATGAATCGGTCCAACTGTGCTTCGGGCAAAGGATAAGTTCCCTGTTGCTCAATCGGGTTCTGTGTCGCGATAACCAAAAATCCCTCACCCAGCTGATGACTGGTGCCGTCAATAGTCACCGAGCGTTCGCTCATAGCTTCCAGTAACGCCGACTGTGTCTTTGGTGGCGTTCTGTTGATTTCATCGGCCAAAAGCAAATCCGTAAAGATCGGACCTTTCGTGAGCGAAAACTCGTTTGTCTGAAAATTGAACAGGTTTGTCCCCAACACATCACCTGGCATAAGATCCGGTGTAAACTGGATACGGCCAAACTTTAGGTTCAATGCCTTTGAAAACGAGCGAACCAACAGGGTTTTCCCTGTACCCGGCACACCTTCCAATAACAAGTGACCTTTGCACAAAAGACTGACCAACATCAGGTCCAATGCGCCATCCTGTCCGACAATCGTACGGCGTACTTCTGCTTTTAAACCATCACTAATGGTCCGGATATCATCCAGTTCCATACAGCATCTCCTGTTTCCATCGATGGATATTCTGTGCTGCGCGAATAGCAGCCAAAACGTTAAATGTATTTGCTTTGCAAAGATCTTCTGCTGCACTGATTACATCGTGCCCACTTGCTTCAATGCCACGGGCAAACCCCACACGATCTAACCATTCCAAAAGTTCATATGTTTCCATATTCTTTGGGGCATGTAATTTGGCAGCAACCGATTGTAGTGTTCTATCCGTATATTGCTTTAGCATCAGCGCCCCATGCCCGCCAAAGGCCAAAAGCTCTGCGGTGTTGCCAATAAGGAATTCCTTGCCAGCCTGATACTCTTTTTCATCTTTATCTGGTGCACCGAAACGGCTAAAGCTGGCCCACCCAAGAAAAAGCGCCGATATCACGACGAGTAGAGTGACAACAGCAAAAGGAAATTCAAACATCTTTTGCCACAAACTCGGTTCTGCTGCATATCCATGAGATGTTTCGTCAATGATAACGCCCCCTGCGCGCCCGTGGGTCAGCTCATCAATAACGCGGATCATAAAGGCAGCATTCCCCCCATTATCCAGGCCGTGATTTGACAAAATATCCGGGTCACTCAAAACCCAGGTGCGATCAATATCATAAAAGAAATCAGACCGGATGACTTCGGCTAACAAAACCCCTTGGTCATTATATACCAAAGGGCGCAAGACACCGGGATTATCCGCGATTAACTGTGGTGCAAGAACAGATAACTGTTGATCCAGGGGAAAGAGCTCGGAATCCCATGTGAAATTTTCCGCCGTCAGCGTGGTGTCATTTCGAACAAGGTTCAAGCCGTTCCCAACATAATTCAGAATACTTTGAACCTGATCCGAGTTGCGCAATTCCATTTCCCCGACCCAGCGACTATTCTTGGGGTCGGGACGCACATCCCACTTGGGCAATACAATTAACGATCCCACACCACTAAATCCGTTCAGAGTGCCGGACAATCCAGAGACAGACTGTGGTTCTATCACCAGCTTCGCATCAGAAAAATTAAACCCGCCGCGAATTTCTCGACTGACCCGAGTTCTAAAGTTCATCTTTTGTAACAGCTTGACAAAAGCTTTGTGTCCAACAGCTGATTCAGAATAAGAATTAGCGCCATAAGAAGTCAGCTGAACAATCTTATCCTGATAGATCGAAGCAACAAAAGTACCCACAAAGGAAAGCACGCCAATTACCAGCAACCACATCAAAGTGCGTCTTGAAAAGACCCGATCGTTCATTTGACGCCTCCGTGTTGTGAACTGGCATGCCTGTCGCTCTCTGTCTTACGGTGTGCTCTACTCGGTTGCGTCGTATTCGCCGGGGTCATAAAAACCTGAAAGGCGTCACGACACGCCGTAAACTCTTCAATTCCTGCAGAACGTCCGCCAAATTCGGTCAACTCTTCAGCATTCACGATAATCGACATTTTCGTCTGGATATCAGATGGCAACCAGTCTGCCTGCAAAATCTCTCTATTCGTCAAAGCATCGGGCAGAGTAGCGTGATAACTCTCTTTAACGTGCTTCAAGCAACACAAAAGGATAGCCCTGATCGCGGCTTCAAAGTGCCCTTGTTCTGCCAACTGATCCGCATGCTCCAGAGTTTCTTTACTCAATTCTTCAGAGATAGAACTTACCCTAGCAAAGGACTCTGTTTTTTCATTAACAGTTATTTTATTCTGAGGTCTTCGTTTGAAATCTTTATATTGCTGATAGGCTAATTTAATCAACAAGAACAGCCCAACAGCCAATAAACCATAGAAGATAATTTTGGCTAAAAACTCTAAAGCCGAAAGGTCGGGTAGAGGTTCTGAAGAAGCCTCTTCTTTTTTCTCAGGTACTTTCTTTTCAACTTTTTCGGCTTTGACATCAAAAGGCGGTTCACTCTGGTATCGACTATCAGAATAAATGTCTTCTACCGCGTCATCCACAGACTGATCTATCGACGGTTCAGCCGATTGGGCAATAGCGCTGGATGGTACAGAAAAAATAACCGCCAAACTAAGTAGCAGGGCCAAAGAACCTATACATATATATTTTTGAAAATTCGGATATCGGCAATACCATACCCAACTTTTACCTAAACAAAACAAAAGACAAAGGCCCCCCAAAAAGCCTTATCAAGTCGATGATACTTTGGCGGGCATTTATTTATTAAAAGCCGAAAACATATTAGAAAAAACAACCACTACGCACCAAAACCTTGACGAGAATTCAACGCAGAATGGCACAGCCACAAGAAGAATGTCTATAGTTTTTTAGGACCTGCCAGACAATTAAACAGATTGTTATTATAGGTCAATTGTGAGTAGCAAGAATATTGATATCAGAGTTTATAATTATTGGGGTTAAGAGTTATTGGGGATTATAGTCAATGATCTGATCAAAGGTCTTTAGTCCATCTAAGGTGCGAGCCACAATAAGGCCCCCTTCTAGCAGCGCCAAAAGTTTCAGGGCCTCGCTTTGCGCGCTGTCTTGGGAATATTCGCTGGCCTTATCAGATAGAAAGACACGGGTAAGCCAGGACATATTTTGATCAAAGAAAGCTTTGGATTTCTTCATAACGTTATCCGGGAGAGATGAAATCTCTGCACCCAGCATACCACAAAGGCACATTTGCTCGCCCGCGGCATAAGAAGACCGAAAGGCTTCTTTATAGCGCCGAACCTGTTCCATTACGGGATAGGCATCTGGTTCGCCCAAGCTTTCAATAAAACGTTCTGTATATCGCTGTGTGACTGCGACGCCCAAATCAGCCTTCGAGGGAAAGTGATAATGAATACTGGCCGTCTTGATGCCAATTTCGGCAGAGATATCGCGAAAGCTGAAAGCGTTATAGCCACGTGTACGAATGTAGTCTTCTGCAATGTCCATAATGGACGACGCTGTTTTCGATCTTTCGCTCATCACTCTCTCTTACCTTTGGCTCGCATATAGCCCGCATACCAGCTTACCTATTAAATGATAGATAACCTCTTGACGTTTCTTTTTAAAGGCATAAATGATAAACAAGAAAAGTTACCTACTCATAGATACATAACTTACATATAGGCGAATAAAGGCTTATCTGCATGACTATTTTTGAGAGCCACATTAAGGTACACGCTTGGACACATGCCAAGACACATGCCTGGATCGAGGAAGACAGGACCTTACGGGTAATACTTTTATAGGCTTACGGGTAATGCCTTATGGCAATACATTTTGGCTATAGGTAATATCTTCTTAGAAATTACGGCAGCAGTCTTACCTAGAGATTTAGCGCCAACAATGAGACAGTTACCAACAAGAGACAGTAAAATGACGGAGAGCCCGATGCGCATCAATGCAGATTTCACGAAACCTGTTGAACTACACCCCTCGGATACAAGCTTGTCGCCCTCTCCGGCAGCGGGGGTAAACAGGACGATGCTTGACCGCATTGGCGATGAAGTTGCGCGCGCAACAACGATTGTGCAGTTCGACCGCGACAAGTATTTCCCGGAACATACCCATGACGGCGGCGAAGAGTTCTTTGTGCTTGAGGGAACGTTCTCGGACCAGTACGGCGACTTTCCCGCCGGAACCTATGTGCGCAACCCGATCGGGACCAGCCACTCGCCGCATACGGTTGAGGGCTGCACAATTTTTGTGAAGCTCTGGCAGTTTGATAAAAACGATACGGAACAGAAGTCCGTGAATACAAATGACCAAGACCATTGGGTGGACGGAGATCACAAGGGACAAAGAGTTTTGAATCTGCATGAGTTCGAGAGCGAAAAAGTCACTCTGCAAAAGTGGGATGCAGCTTCCGCCAAAACGCTGGCCACCCCGGACAAAGGCATGGAAGTTCTGATTGTGACAGGTGAGCTACAATCCAATGGCCGTGCCTTTCCCGCCAGATCATGGCTGCGCTATCCAGCGGGGACAGAGGTCAGATACAACTTTACACAAGACACAACCCTGCTGGTCAAAACCGGGCATCTTGACCAATAGAACATCTCTGACAAAAGCAATATCGCGGCCATCACAATACAGATCAAGAGCGGATCAGTCAGGGATTGGAAATTTACCTATCGCTATTGAAGTAGGACCGGAAAACGATCAGAGTAAGTCTCTGAACAATTTTATAGCTTTTGCCCTCTCGTTTCTCAGGTATTCCATGCTTACCGAATTCAATTCATCTGTGCCACTGGCCTTCACCCCGACGCCCCTACACCTTCTCAGCAACTTATCCAAGTATCTCGGCGGGCCAGAGATCTTTATCAAACGGGATGACTGCACGGGCCTTGCCGGGGGCGGCAATAAAACCCGAAAGCTGGAGTTTCTGATTGCAGATGCGCTGGACAAGGAAGCGACCTGTGTGATTACGGCGGGTGGATTACAATCCAACCATGTCCGACAGACTGCCGCAGCGGCGGCACGTTACGGGTTAAAGTGTCATCTGGTGCTGGTGCGAAATGTTGATTGGCAAGATCCGGCTTACCAGACATCGGGGAACCTCGTCCTTGATAAGTTGCTGGGTGCTGAGGTTACCATTCATCCCGGCGGCTCTGATCGGGATCGCATTATGGCGGAGTTGGCATCCGATCTAACGAAAGCTGGCGAGACGCCCTATATCATTCCCGTTGGTGGTTCCAATGCTGTTGGTGCCCTTGGGTACGCCAGCGCCCTGATGGAAATTCACGAACAGTGCCGCAGCTTGGGCCTCAGCCCCAAAGCACTTTATCACGCCACATCCAGCGGTGGCACACAGGCTGGCCTCATTGCCGGCATGATCACCTTGAAACGCCCCTTCCCTGTTCTCGGCGTCGAAGTCGATGGAGATCCCCTACCTGTTACAGACGCCATTAAGTCTATTGTGCCGGAAACACTGGAACGCCTTGGTCGGTTCGAAACTTGGGACCCTGAACAGGACTTGCAGGTAATCACGGGCTATGGCGGCAGCAACTATGGCATTCCATCCGATGCAGGGAACGAAGCAATCGAGTTACTAGCCAGAACTGAAGGCATCTTGCTTGATCCTGTCTATTCCGGCAAAGCCTTTGCTGGCCTTGTTGATCATATCAGACAGGGTATATTGACCAAAAGCGATACCGTGATCTTCCTGCACACGGGCGGTGCTCAGGCACTCGGGGCCTACCCTTCTCTCTTTGCCTAAGTCACGAAACCAACACCGAAAGATAAAAAGATGAAACGAGTTTGTTTTCTGGGTGCGTCCGTCATGGAGGGAATGGGCGATGAAGCACGGCTGGGGATGCCCGGACGCCTCGCGCTTTTAGAGGCAGAAACCAAACAAAGCTTTATCCACTATAATCTGGGTGTCAGGGGGCAGACGCTCAAGGAAATATCGGAGCGCGCGGCATCGGAATGTCGGGCCAGGTTTAAAAGTGCAAAGGACTTTATTGTTTTTGCCACGGGGTCTAACGATTTTGCGCTGATCGAAAGTGGTATAGCCAAAAAAAACATACCCAGAACGCCTAGGCGCAGAGCCATGAACAACTTCAAAGCCCTGATGACAGAACTTTCAGAAATAGCCCCCTTGCTCGTCTTTGGCCCGACACCTGTTGATGAAAGCAAGCTGCCCTTTTTCTCGACCGTATCAAATATGCATTTTGATTTTAAAAACGAAGAACTGGCCAGCGGATCAGCAGAATACGGTGCGATCTGTCAGGATATGAATATCCCCTTTATCAATATGCACGAGGCTTTGAGTACGAGTGATGATTTTATGGCGGGACTGGCCGAAAATGACGGTCTGCATTCAACCGGAAAAGGCTATCAGGCCATGGCAGAAATCGTGCAGTCTTCGCCCCATTGGCAGGGTCTTCTTCAGGCGTAGATATAGTTGTCTAGCTTAACTTTTTCTTCCAATATCTCATGGCCTAATATCTAATACGTTACTTCATCACTCATGTAGGTCACCTACACGTCACGCTTTACCCCTTGAGCTAAAATTAAGCTAAACAACTATCCCAAACACCTCGGCTTACAAGACTAGAGAGTTCATTAAACTCCGGCAAAGCGCCGCCACCTAAAATTGCCCCTAACTAAAGCCGCCCCAGTTAAAACAGCTAGGGATTATATTGGCAACTCCAGGCCACGTTTGACGTTTTCCATCACGACGGTGGTGGTGAATTCCTGTATTGCCGGGTTGTCAAAAAACACGCGCTTGGTAAATTTCTCGTATGACGTCATGTTTTCTGCGGTGACGATCAACAGAAAGTCGAAAGCCCCGGTCAGGTTATAACACTGTTGAATTTCGGTTTCGGCAAGGAACTGCGCCGTTAGCTTGTCCAACATCTTGGCGTCACAGCGTTCGATGACAAGTTGAACAATCAGGGTCAGGCCATGGCTGGAAACTTTGGGATTAATCACCGCGACTTCTTTTTCGATGGCCCCCATATCCCTAAGCCGTTTAATACGGCGTTGACACGCGGTCGCGGACAGACCAACTTGTTCCGCAATGCTATCTGATTTAAGGCGGGAATTTTCCTGTAACGATCTCAGGATAGCTTTGTCGAAATTATCTATTTTCATCTTGGTCTTTAAACTGATCTGTCTTTGAAGTGGTCTGGCTCTAGCTAATCAGAGGGGCGACACTAATCCGTTGCCTGTTTCGATAACCGTTAAGCCGTGTAAAAGTCGAAAAAATGCTTCGATTTCTATTTGTTGCAGTTTTTTGATCGGGAAACCACTTATTTTGCAGTCAAACGACGCAAATATTCGGCTATGATCCGGATGAAAAAGGTAAAACATATTTTTGAGTATCGGGTAGAATTATGGATCAGGCTTTAAAAGCAGAGCAAAGTGCACTGACAATGGGTATCATTTACGGCTTGATGGCTGCTCTGTTGTGGGGGGCGTGGCCCGTGGTGTCCAGCCTTGGTCTTCAGAACCAGACCTTGAACGCCTATGACATTACAGCCCTGCGCTTTGGTGTGGCGGGCATTATTCTTTTGCCCCTGATCCTCAAGCGCGGATTCAAAGGCATCGGCTTGCCCGGTAGTCTGTTGCTGGCCTTTGGTGCTGGTGCGCCCTATATGCTGCTCACCGTGACTGGGCTTAACTTTGCCCCGGCAAGTCACATGGGGATCATCGCGCCAAGCTGCATGATGGCCCTGTCAACAATCGGTAGCTGGTTTATTCTCGGCGACCGCCCCGACAGAAGCCGTCTCTTTGGCCTCGGAGTCATTATCCTCGGCGTAGCCCTGCTCGGTTGGTCCGGCTTTGCCATGGCGGGGGATAACCAATGGATGGGGCACCTGTTGTTTGTTGCCGGGGGCGGCAGTTGGGCCTGCTATACCATTGGCACAAAGTATTTTAAGGCTGATCCGCTCCACGCCACGGCTTTGGTTGCTGTGCTGTCCATGGTGATTTACCTACCGCTTTACTTTACCTTTGGTGATCCACAGATCTTTGTCGCGCCGATCGAAGAAACCCTGTTTCAGGCTGCGTTCCAAGGCATCGGTTCTGCCATTCTTGCCCTGCTGTTCTATACCAAGGCCGTTGCCCTGCTCGGCGCAGCAAAGGGCGCCGTCTTCGCCGCACTGGTTCCCGGCATCGCCGTTATCCTCGCCTTTCCTGTATTGGGCGAAGAGCCAACGACCATAGAGATCATCGGCGTCAGCATTGTGACCATCGGCATGATCGGTGCCCTCGGTCTGATCAAGGCCCGTAAAAGGAAACGTTCCTGATCAAGGCTCACAAAAGGAAAAGTGCTTAAGTGGTGAGGCACCACGCCCCTATTTTTTAATTTATTGCGATTCAAGGCGTGAAGAGCAACGTGTAGGAGATATACATGAGCGATGAAACAACGCCGAAGAGGAGCTAAGTAGAACGACTAGATGCTTTGCTATTTGCGCCAACAACATTCGTCGCTTTTAGGGAAGCAGTATTCCGAGTAAATTGCTAAACCATTGTCTCTTTTAATGAATGATCAGATATAATGGTCACTCATGCTTGTTCTGGTGTTTGCATAGTTTTTTGTTCAGGGAATTTTTCGGGAATGTTGTTAGGTATTGATACGGGTGGCACCTATACGGATGCGGTTCTTTTCACAGAAGAAGACGGTGTGCTGCGAACCGCCAAGTCACTGACAACCAAACACGACCTGTCTATCGGTATCTGTGATGCGGTCAACCGGATTATGGATCGCGAAGGCGACCAGATCCGCATGGTGTCCCTGTCCACCACCCTTGCCACCAACGCCATTGTCGAAGCTCATGACAGCCCGGTCTGTCTTATTATGATCGGTTATGACAAAGGGTCACTCGACCGATCAAACCTCGGCACCGCCATTGGCAAGAACCCCTATGTCTTTATCGATGGCGGGCATACGCCATTGGGGGACGAGCAATCTCCGCTGGATATCATCGCAGTACAACGGGCCATCGACGAACACGCCCCCCATGTGTCTGCCTTTGCCGTTGCGGGCTATTTCTCTGTGCGCAATGCATCCCACGAAGAAGCTGTTCGCAACCTGATATTGGAAAAGACAGACCGCCCGGTGACCTGTGCCCATGAACTGTCATCCGGGCTGGATGCGCCCCGCCGCGCCCTCACCGCTTTCCTGAATGCACAGCTAATACCGCAACTGCATCAGCTCATTCATTCCGTCGATATCATGTTACAGGAAAAGGGCATCAAGGCCCCCGTGATGGTGGTCAAGGGTGACGGGTCGCTGATATCCGCGCAAACCGCCCTTGAACGTCCGGTTGAAACCATTCTCTCTGGTCCTGCGGCCTCTGTGGTCGGGGCCAAGTATCTGTCGGGGGCCAGTGATGTCTTTGTGGTCGATATGGGCGGTACCACCACCGATATTGCAATCTTGATGGATGGCGAACCCAAGCTCAGCGAAGAAGGCGCCAACGTCGGCGGCTGGCGCACCATGGTCAAGGCCGTCGCTGTCATCACCTATGGACTGGGCGGCGACAGTGAAGTCGCCCTCAACCGCCCTCAAAAGGGTCTTACAATTGGTCCGAGAAGGGCTTATCCCATCAGTTTGTTGGCGCAACAGCATCCAAGTGTTCTGGACGAACTACAGCAACAGCTGCGCAAGGAGCGCATTGGCGAACACGACGGGCGCTTTGCCCTGAAGCTGCGCGAACTCAACACGGCCCTTACCAGTCTGTCGCGGCTGGAACTGGAAATCTGGGAAAGCCTCGCCGACGGTCCCGTTGCCCTCAACAGCCTGCTGGAACGCCCGGCCATGGCTGGCCCCTTGCAACGCCTGATTGATCGCGGCCTCGTGATCAATTCCGGCCTGACCCCCAGTGACAGCAGCCATATCCTGAACAAACAGAACAACTGGACCCGCGACGGCGCCCTGCTCTGTGCG
>NZ_CAKZMP010000360.1 GCF_937128705.1 uncultured Kiloniella sp.
GAGGTTCAGGTTTTCAGTCCACAGGGTCGCGGCAAGGCCGTACCTTGTGTTGTTGGCGATTTCGACCGCCTCGGACGGTGTGCGGAATGTCGTCGCGGCAAGGACAGGGCCAAAAATTTCCTCCCGTGCCAGTACATCATCGTGATCTTTAAGATTAATAACTGTTGGCTCAACAAATATACCCTCATGACTTTTTCCGCCAAGATAAATAGCTTCCGATTGAGCCTTTTCAAGATATCCACACACCTTGTTAAAATGTGCCTTTGAAATCAAAGACCCTATACGAGTTTCAGGGTCAAGAGGATCGCCAACATTCCAATGACGTGTATGAATTGCGACCCGGGAAAGCAGTTCTTCTTTTACATCACGGTGAACAATCAACCGTGATATAGCCGAACAATTTTCCCCCATATTCCAAAAAGCACCGTTAACGACATGCTCTGCGATCCTATCCAGATTTTCTGCATCATCCATCACAATACAAGGGTTCTTCCCCCCCATTTCCAGAACAACTTCTTTCACATTTGATTCAGCAGAATAAGTCAGAAAGCGTTTACCCGTCTGTGTTGATCCAGTGAACGAGATCATATCAACATCCATATGTCGCCCTAACGGCTCACCAACCTCAACGCCACTACCCGGGACAATATTCAATACCCCCTTTGGCAAACCGGCAGCGGTTGCCAATTCAGCAAGATAAAGTGCTGTCAATGTTGTTTCTTCGGCAGGCTTAACAACAACAGAACAACCCGCAGCTAACGCAGGGCCAATTTTCCAGGCGAGCATCAGAAGCGGAAAATTCCATGGCAACACCAAACCAACAACCCCGATAGGTTCACGAACCACCATGGCAAGATGATCATCTGATGCAGGGGCTACCTGATCATATATCTTATCGATTGCTTCAGCATGCCATTTAATACACTGCACGGTTTCCGGAATATCAACTGTTTCACAGTCATAGATACTTTTCCCGCTATCCAGACTTTCCATCACAGCGAGTTCACGCGCATTTCTGGATAAGAGGATGGACAAACGGATCAGGATTTCCTTGCGATCCGATGGTGACATTCGAGACCATCTGCCGTCGTCAAATGCTTCACGTGCTTTCGAGACAGCAAAATCAACATCCTCTTTATCACAAGCAGAAACTTCACCTAAAACCTCGCCCGTCGCCGGGTTTATTGTCTGAAATCTATTTCCAGAAATAGCCGGCCTAAATCCACCATCGATATAAGCATTACACGGCAAAGTCAGGTTTGAAGCGATTGATTTATACTCTTCTGTCGTTAACAGGTTCATGGATTAGTCCTCTGCCTGAATTTTTGCGATAGTTATTTTCAGCACCTGAATAACCTTTTCCAAGGTGCGCTTATCATCCTTGTTCAATCCTTTAAGGGGGGGACGCATCGGCCCAGAATCAATCCCATCAAGGGTTACGCCGTGCTTTACACATTGAATAAATTTACCGCCCTGTTCCAGAACCCGCATCAGCGGCATCATGGCGGACATAATGCGCCGCCCTTTATCAAAATTCCCTTCCACAGCGCAGGCCTGATACAATGCAATATGTTCATCCGGCAGGAAATTTGACCCCGCACAAACCCAGCTTCTTGATCCCCAAGCGAAAAATTCCAGTGCCTGATCATCCATACCACACGCCATTTGTATATGCGGATAGTCGCGCGCCAGCAGGTGTACACGGTTAATATCCCCCGAACTTTCTTTGATCGCGCAAACATTCCGAGATCGCCCAACACGGTCGAGGAACTCTTCCCCCATATGGACACCCATTCGTCCCGGATAATTATAGAGCATGATCGGCAGGTCAGCGACCTTATCTATCGCAAGAACATTGAGTGCATTCTCACGCTCTGTAGGAACGGAATAGGGCGGCGTCGCAACTAAAATAGCATCAGCCCCCATTTCTTTAGCCCCTGATGCAAGAGCAATAGAGTCTGGTGTCATCATGGCACCCGTTCCCACAATTAAAGGTAAGCGCCCCTTTATTTGCTTTTTGGTAAAGCGTGCAATTTCAAGTCGTTCATTGACATCTTGCGCATAGTTCTCACCGGTTGATCCACCTGAGATAAGCCCATGCACACCCTTCGCAATCAAGTTTTCGATAACCTCAGACATGGCATCATAATTCACACGTCCGTCCGGATAGAGAGGCGTTACGAGTGGTGTGTATATACCCTCAAACTGCATAATCGGGGTCATTGCATCCTCACATGTATTTTAAGAAAATGTGCCAAGTGGTATATCTAACTGACCAGGCATCACAAAAAGTTCTATTTGATGGCGAGAAAGGTTCCAGTGATCAGTCGCCAGCTCAGCTGCAGAGGCTTCGTCTCTGTTTTCAATCGCGGAAATAATAGCGTCGTGCTGATCACTAGCCGCCGTCAGGTTCTCAACCATTTTATGATCTTGCGGTCGATAAAAGGTCATCCCAATGCGGGCATGGTCAATCAACAAACGATTAAAGCTCGGCTTGAGGTATATGTTATCAGCCATTTCACCGGTAATCTCGTGAAAGCGGTTATTAGACAAAGCCCTGTCAGCACTTGATCCGCTGCGCAAGGCCCCTCGGAACTGTTCCTGTGCCTCTTTTAATTTTTCAATTTGATCTGCTAAGGCAGTACGGGCTGCCAAGCGCATCACA
>NZ_CAKZMP010000361.1 GCF_937128705.1 uncultured Kiloniella sp.
GTTGCACTTTGACCAGTATTATCTGCCTTACCAGCGATTTTTAGATTAATGATGCTTTCGTCTGTGATGTATCTTTTTTAGTAAAGAGTATTGGAAAGCTTTCTTGTCACGCTGATATTTTATCCAACGGCGGCTTGCCTTTCAGCAAGCTGCTTTTCTAAAGATATTGGCAGCATAACTTCCACTTTTGTGCCGTCGCCTTTTTTGCTCGTGATCTCAAGCTTGCCGCTGAGCAAATCTACAAATGCGTGAACGATAGGCAAACCTAGACCGGTTCCAGACAAGTCAGAAGTAAAGGCATTTTTAACTTGTCCAAATGGTTTAATTGCGAACTCGACTTCTTCTTCGGTCATGCCAATCCCGTTGTCTTCAATAACAATTTTGATGAGCTCATTACATGGCCACGCGCGAATGGTAACCCGACCTTGTGCTGGTGTGTATTGTACCGCATTTGTAATAAGGTTGATCAGGACCTGATATAGTTTACCCCGATCTGAATTTACGGTTTCTGGTAAATCATTGTCCAACAGTACGGATAGGGTTACGCTGTTTTCCTTGGCACGTTTTTGGAGCATGTTGATGGCATCCGAGATTAACGTGGGCAACGTGATATCTGTCAACTCCAGATCTTGAGCATTTTGTTCCACTTTTGAGAGTTCGAGCAGGGCATCCACAAGACTAAGCAGGTGATTCCCTGATGAAAAAATATCTTCTGAATATCCAACATACGTTTCGCTAATTGGCCCGAATGTCTGTGCCCGCATAATATCAGAAAAACCGAGAATGGCATTTAGAGGTGTTCGCATTTCGTGGCTCATATGGGCCAGGAAATTTGATTTCATTTCATTGGCTTCTTTGGCGCGGGTTGTTTCTCTTAACTCACGTTCAATTTTTTTACGTACTGAAATGTCTCGTAAAATACCTGTATAGAAAACCTCGTTGTCAATTTTGGTTTCGCCAACCGACAGTTCCAAAGGAATAACTGTTTTATCTTTATGTAACCCGGAAACCTCACGCCCAATACCAATAACGCGGGCTTCACGTGATTCTTCGAACCGTTTAATATATCTTTGGTGTTCTTGGGGGCTGATACCATTGGTTATCATGGCAATATTTTGCCCTAGAGCTTCTTGTGCGGTATATCCAAAAATACGATATCCACCTTCACTCCATTTGCGAATGGTACCCTGTTTATCGATCACGATAATGGCCTCTACGGCCGTATCGAAAATTGCTTGTAATCGTGCTTGATCTGCACGCGCCTCTTTTTCCGCCATCGTACGTCGACGGGCTTCATTGGCCAGATTTCTGACACTTTCTTTCAGGCGAGCGGCAAAGGCTGCCGTGGCAACACCCCCGGCAAGGACCAACGTGCCAAGACCAACAAAGATTGCGAGAACAACATCAGCCAGTCTGCCCGTTGGACCGATATCCTCTAAGATTGGGTAGAAAATCGCTGCTTGCATGGCAATATAGTGCATTGACGCAACTGCGAGTCCGAGTGTCGTCGCAGCGATTATTTGTCGTGCGAAGCGATAAGAAGTTTGGCGTTGTCCATACTCGACAACAGCCAGAGAAATATAAGACAAGACGACGGCAGCTATGACGGATAAAATCACATATTGTGGATCGTAGAAGATAATGGCAGGCATACGCATTGCTGCCATGCCGACATAATGCATTGTTCCGATGCCCGAGCCCATCAAGACAGCACCAATCACTAGCCGAAGATGAAGGTTGTAACGTTGCTGGCTGACCACAGAAAGCGCGGTCAAACTGGCAAGAATTGCCGGGATAATCGAGATAGAAGTCGTTAGGAAATCATAAGTGATCCCGCAGGGAAGTGAAAAAGCCAACATCCCGATGAAATGCATGCCCCAGATTGCACCGCCAAAGGCTAGCCCACCAGCTATTTTCCAGAGTGCACCGCTTCCTTCGTTATTTACGGTAAGTTTTTCGGCGCGCGCCAAACACATCATTCCCGCCCATCCGCCAAATATGGCTATGGCGACTGAAAGTGCAACGAGGTCAGGGCGAAAAGCCCCAATATATGGTGCAGCATTGCCGGGAAAATCGACAAAGGATGAGAAGTAAGTGTCAATATACATGTGAAAGATTTTAGCAGCGAAAACTTACTAAAATCTTTCAAAAAATTAATAGATGTTGCAATTTCCTGTATCTGATAAAACCACCAAAATGGCTTCTTGAGAGGCCTTATTAATAAGCTTATATGAATATTAATCGACCGTACTCGATAATGTTACCGAGATTAGTGTAGATGGATAAACCCATGAGCTAATCTTCAGATTCAGATGGGTCGCTTGCCACTTTTCCAAGTGTTTTTGCCATGTCTAACAACCGCTTCCTAACTGTTGTTTCTTCGATTTTGTAATACGCCCTGACCAATTCCAAGGTTTCTCGCCTGGCCATCGGGTCCTTCTGAAAGGGAAGCTCTTCGCCTTCCGCTGCCATGCCTCTTATCTGACCAGGGGAGCGATGGGATACTTCATCCGTCATTTCATCAAAGAAATAGCCAATATCAATATCAAGAACGCGGGCTAAATCATACAACCGACTTGCGCCGATACGGTTGGTTCCGCGCTCATACTTTTGAATTTGTTGAAATGTCAGGCCAAGTGCTTCGCCAAGTTTTTCTTGGCTTAAGCCGAGAAGGGTGCGTCGTAACCGTAACCTTTGACCAACGTGGACATCAACGGCGTTGGGGACACCAGTAATTCTTTTTGGGAGTGGTTTTTTATTTCTCATGCTTACCCTTGATGGTTGCGATAATCATTTATACTTTACCGCCCTCTTG
>NZ_CAKZMP010000362.1 GCF_937128705.1 uncultured Kiloniella sp.
GTTTAGGCGTACCAGTGTGCGAATATCAGCAACTTTGTGAGCGTCAGCGCGAGTAATTTGTCCCGCTTGCCATTCTCCGGAAATAGAGGCGCTCACCTGAACTACGCGTGGGTCTTTTGCACGTGCATAGGCATCAATATCGCTAAGCACTTTGATTTTGGTTTCAAAGGCACAAGCAGATAGGGGGTTGTCTTCGGTGTAAAGCGCTGAGTTTGTTCCCTGTGGTGAACCTGCCATGGTGCCGGAATGTCCGCTGTGAACAGCTTGCACAGTATTCACTGCGCGTTTAATGGCCTCTTCACTAAGATCGCTTGCATGGGCATAACCAGCACTGTCACCAGCGATTGCACGAAGTCCAAATCCTTGAGATGTGTCAAAGCTGGCGTTTTTCAGGCGTCCGTCGTCGAAAACCATCCCTTCGGATTGGCGGTATTCAAGATAGAGCTCGCCATCATCGGCACCTGTTAGGGCATTGTTGACAATGTTTTCCAGCCGCTTTTGATCAAGATCGGTGCGGTTGAAAAAAAGATCGTCGGTTGTGGCAATGTAGCTCATAAATGGATTCCTTTAATATACCTTTGCAGACAATATAGGTGCTCAAAGTGAGAAGGCCAATGATCTTGGCTTCCAAATTAAAGAGAATCTTGCCAAACTCCATTTTGTCAAAAGACAAAAAACGCTTCGAACCAAGAAAGCGGACAAAACGAAATCTGTAAAAATACAGAAATCAGGTCGATATAAGGAACACAAATGTTGCGCGATCATCCCTTGCGGGTTGAGCTCTGTAACGAGTTACATGCAAGGCCATTTACCCAGCTTACTGGCCCCGAAACTATCACACACATAGGAATGTTATCAGGAGAAGATAAGGCCGAAGAAGAAAGAGCTCACGTTGGGTTGCTATGCCAACGCTTTAACGTGGCAGCACCCGCCCCTGGAACGAAACATTTTATGGCTGACCTTGGTCACTTTTATGTGGTTTGGGAGCGTCACACAGAATTTTCTACCTACACTTTTTTTCGTAATAGAAAAGACCCGGATCGAAAGCAGTACGATACGGCACCAACGGTTCAAAAGCCGAAGCATGCATATCATAAGCCTTTCTCAAAGACGGCAATAGAACTGGTCCCTGTGGACTGGCTCAATGCTGTACCGGGTCAAAGGCTGGTCGGTGTGCATCTTGAACTTGAAGGCCATGATGCGCCGGAACGCACGATGCAGGAGCAAGTTTCTTTCTTTCCAACGGGGCATCTATCTGCCTGTACACTACGCGGCGGACTTGCCGGTGTCTGGATGGATTTTAGCATTAACGAGGACGGGTATGGCCGTATCCTTATTAAAGATTACGGCTTGAAACCAAGGCAAATAGGGCGTGCTGTTCAGCGGTTGCTTGAAATTGACACCTATCGAATGATGGCTCTTCTTTCTCTTCCTCTGGCACAGCAATATGGTGATCGTCTGGCAAAAGCAGGGCGCGTGCTAAAGGATATAACGACGCGTATGACCGACCGCCGGGATGTGGATAACGAAAAGCAGTTGCTGAGTGAGCTGACCGAGTTATCGGCGGAAATCGAACAGGCCGCAGCGGCGACCAATTATCGATTTTCAGCGTCGAAAGCTTATCATGAACTGGTTAAACAGCGAATCTTGAAGTTAAAAGAAGGGAACATGGATGGCTTTCAACGGATGGAAAGCTTCTTGGATCGACGTCTAACGCCGGCAATGCGAACCTGTGAAGCTATGGCATTGCGTTTGGACACGCTGTCCAAAAGGGTTGCCCGGGCGGGGCAGTTATTGAGAACACGTGTTGATATCCAGCTGGAAGAACAGAACTCAGCACTTCTGAAGTCTATGGATAAAAGAGCAAGT
>NZ_CAKZMP010000363.1 GCF_937128705.1 uncultured Kiloniella sp.
GGTATTCTGGAATGCCTTATCGAAGAGGAATTACCCCTTGTAGATATTCTGGCACGAGGATATGACGAGAACACTGTTCGTCGGGTCTGGCGTATGTTAGACCTTGCAGAATATAAACGACGTCAATCTGCGCCGGGTGTTCGCGTAACAATTCGTGACCTTGCCCGCGATCGACGCTATCCGATTACGAATGCATTTCGTGGTCTTACAAATAGATAATTAGAGATAAAGACGAATTCATGAAAGTACGCTTTGCTCCTAGCCCAACGGGCCGATTACATGCCGGAAACGCCCGTATTGCGGTATTGAACTGGCTTATGGCCAAAAAAGCAGGTGGAAGCTTTTTGCTTCGTCTGGATGATACCGATACTGAACGTTCAACTGAAGAATACGCACAATCCATTCAAACGGATCTGAAATGGTTGGGTCTTGAGTGGGATGAATTTGCTGTTCAGTCCCACCGTATGGATCGTTATGAACTCGCATCGGAGAAGCTAAAAGCGGATGGTCGTCTTTACCCTTGTTATGAAACCTCTGATGAACTTGGTCTAAAGCGGAAAATTGCCTTACAGGCAGGTCGTCCACCGATCTATGATCGTGAAGCTCTAAAGTTGACGCCTGAAGGTATTGCCAAGTACGAAGCTGAAGGGCGTCAGGCTCACTGGCGCTTCAAATTGGAGCACAAGGACATCGACTGGACTGATCTTGTGCGTGGCGATGTGCATTTTGAAGGCCAACACCTGACCGATCCTGTGCTTATTAGAGAAGACGGCCGTCCCTTGTATACGCTGACATCCTGTGTTGATGATATTGAGCTGGACGTGACGCATGTGTTGCGTGGTGAAGATCATGTGTCCAACACAGCCGTACAGGTTCAGTTGTTCGAAGCTCTGGGTGGCAAGGTTCCTGAATTTGCACATATCTCGCTGATGGTTGGTGCTGACGGTTCTGGTCTGTCAAAACGCCTTGGCAGTTTAAGTCTTGGGTCTCTTCGTGAAGAAGAGGGTCTGGAGCCAATGGCCTTGAATAGCTATTTGGCGCGTCTTGGAACGCCTGACCCTATCGAGGTTCGTCAGACTCCAGCGGCTTTGACTGAGCTGTTTGATATTGCTCGCTTTGGCCGTGCGACACCGCGCTTTGATCCTGTTGAACTTGGCCACTTGAATGCAAAAGTTTTGCGCGATGCAGATTTTGCATCGATCAAATCCCGCTTACAGGATGGTTTTGATGAAGAGCTTTGGGAAGTTGTACGTCCCAATCTCGAGAAGTTGTCTGATACGCAATCCTGGTTTGATATCTGTCGGGGCGCGGTAACGCCGGATATTGCAGATGAAGATGCTGAATTCCTGACCTTGGCGGCTGAAAAGCTACCAGAAGGAGATTGGGATCAGGGGACATGGAAAGCTTTGACGACTGTTTTGAAAGATGAAACGGGTCGTAAGGGTAAACAGCTTTTCATGCCGCTTCGTAAAGCTCTGACTGGTCAGCAACACGGCCCAGAATTGGCTCAGCTTTTGCCTGTTATTGGTCGGGAACGTGCTGAAGCACGTCTCAAAGGCAAAACTGCTTAATAAGTTAGCGATCATAGCGATCTCTAGATTGCTATGAATTAAATTTATTGGCTTACATGCATGAAAGGGGTTTAACTTAAACCCCTTTCTTTTATACAATCACTTTACTCAACCCTTAGATTTCGGGAAAAGACAATGACGATTAAAGTCCACAATACTCTTGCGCGTGAAAAGCAGGATTTCGAGCCAATCGATCCTAAAAATGTGCGCATGTATGTCTGTGGACCGACCGTTTATGATCTGGCACACGTTGGTAATGCCCGCCCTGTTGTCGTCTTTGATACCTTTGCTCGTCTTCTGCGTTATGTATACGGCGCAGAACATGTAACCTATGTCCGTAACATCACAGATGTTGAAGACAAGATTATCGAAGCTTCCCTAAAGTCGGGTGAACCAATTGAAAGCATTACCAAGCGTACAACGCAGGCTTATCATGATGATATGGCTGCACTTGGTGCGCTTCCGCCAGACATAGAGCCGCGTGCGACAGATCACATTCAGGAAATGATTGATATGAGTGCGAAGCTGATTGAAAAAGGACATGCTTATGAAGCAGAAGGGCATGTTCTGTTTTCAGTAAAGTCCATGGCAGATTATGGGGAGTTATCTGGACGTAACCGCGAAGATATGATTGCCGGTGCCCGTGTCGAGGTTGCTCCCTATAAAAAAGACCCGGCTGATTTTGTGCTTTGGAAGCCGAGCAATGATGAACAACCGGGTTGGGAAAGCCCTTGGGGCAAAGGCCGTCCGGGCTGGCATATCGAATGTTCTGCTATGTCACGGGTTCATTTGGGCGAGACCTTTGATGTGCACGGGGGTGGTTTAGATTTGACCTTCCCACATCACGAGAATGAGATTGCACAGTCAAAATGCTGCAATGAAAAACCTTATGTGAACTACTGGATGCATAATGGTTATGTGGTGGTGAATGGTGAAAAAATGTCCAAGTCTCTTGGCAATTTCTTTACCGTGCGTCAGCTTTTGGACGAAGGTTTGAATGGTGAGGCTTTGCGGTTGACACTGTTGTCTGGTCACTACCGCCAGCCATTGGATATCACCCGTGAAAAGGTTGCTGAGTTTAAAGTTCAACTTGATCGTTTCTACGGGGCTTTACAGGCTGTTGAAAAGATTGAAGCCTCAACAGAAGAAGCTTCTGATGCTTTC
>NZ_CAKZMP010000364.1 GCF_937128705.1 uncultured Kiloniella sp.
ACAGGTACTCCAATAAGCTTTGATTCCGAACATGATTTTGATCTGGCTCTAACAACATCCTGTATGAACGGATGGCTTTATGAGTTTTTTGGCACAATGACAAATTGGCTGGAAGAAAAAGGCCTTCCCGAAGACAAGGCCCGTAACATTATTCTACACAACATAAGAGGCGCAACCGCCTACGCCCTGCAAAAAGAAGATCAAAAACTCACCACCATCACCAATGAAATTGCCACAGAAGGGACATTTACTCTTGAAGGGTTAAATCTTCTAAAGAAGGAACAGGGGTTTACCGCCTGGGATCATGCTCTGGAACATGTGCATAAAAAGCTTGGGGAATAGACATCATTCTATACGATCTAATCCTGATGAATTAGATCAGACGAGTTGGTCCAAACGATTTAGCTCAGTATTTTTAAGGTCAAAATTTCCTGAATGAGAGGTGAGCCTATCTCTACGCGAAACTTACCATTTCCTATATCAGACAGTAGAACGATGGACACACGTTGCTAAAGGCTGGCTGGGTATGGTGTTGGGTATAATACTTCCTCTTATTATAGAATTATGAGTTTATTCTATAATAAGACTTATACCAATCGACAAAATGACCAATACCCTCTTCAATAGTCGTCGAAGGCTGATACCCGGTAATTTCAGTAAGCTCACTAACATCTGCCCATGTGGCCGGAACATCGCCATCTTGCATTGGAAGCATATTGTATTGGGCTTTTTTTCCCAATTTATCTTCTAATATTTCAATATACCGCATAAGCTTTTCGCACCGAGTATTACCAATGTTTACAACTCGATAGGGAGCGACACCACTCGTACTTGGGTTTGGATTATTGCTATCCCAACACGGATCGAGGCCTGGGGGAACATCAGCCAAGCGCCTTATACCTTCGGCAATATCTTTAACGTACGTAAAGTCACGCTGCATATTACCCTTGTTGAAAACATTGATTGGTTTTCCGGCTATAATATCCCGTGTAAACATAAAGAGCGCCATATCAGGACGCCCCCATGGGCCATATACAGTAAAAAAACGCATTCCAGTACTTGGAATGTTAAATAGATGCGAATACGCATGCGCCATCATCTCATTGGATTTCTTCGTCGCAGCATAAAGTGTCATTGGATGCTCGGCACTCTCTGAGACTTTAAAAGGCATACTGGTATTAGCCCCATAAGCTGAACTAGTCGAAGCGTAGACTAGATGCTCAACAGGGTAATGCCTGCATGCCTCTAGAATATTTAAAAACCCATCAACATTTGAATGTAAATAGGCCCTTGGATTTTCCAGACTGTAACGTACCCCAGCCTGCGCCGCCAAATTCACACAAATATCAGGTCGATGGTCTTTAAACACCTGTTCAACTGCAGGCCAGTCGGCCAGATCAATACGTTTTTCAATAAAATTTTCAAACTTAAAAAGGTTGGATAAACGAGCTTCTTTTAGAGAAACATCATAATAATCACTAACAATATCAACCCCAATTACCTCATGGCCTTGTGACAACAGAAACTCTGCAAGATGAAACCCTATAAAACCTGCAGTACCAGTAATTACGTAGGTCTTTTTGCTCATTATCACATCCGATTATTAGAGAGAAACCTCAAGTTCGTGGATTTTCTAGCACTCTTACAAACCAAGAGACAAGCCGTACATATCTACACACATAAATAATATACTGATTGCATAATATGTTTGATTGTCAGTTCACCGAAAACCTCAACCTTTAGGTACTTCGATGATCCTCCTTATAAATATGTCTGTTCTTTCCGCTATTTTGGACCAAGCGTATTTGCGATGGACAAGCGCACGACCTCGGTTGCCCATTTGCATAGCGACTTTAGGATCATCGTGCAGCTTTGAAACTGCCTTCACAATATCTGTCACGGCCCCCTGAGGAACGAGAATGCCACAATCCCCCTCTTGAATGACATCTGCTTGTCCATCCATCTCACTGACTACCGCAGGAACCCCACAAGAAAGCGTTTCGAATAGTTTAAGAGGATAAGCGCCATAAAGTCCTCTTTGATCAATGTTCTCAGTTAAAGCAAAACCGATCTGCGCATTGGCTATAAGATAGGGAATTTCATTATAAGCAACACGTCCAATGTACCGAATATGCTCATACCTCTTAGCATATTTCTCGACAGAACCACGCATAGCGCCATCCCCAGCCAGAAGAAGATTCAATCCTTTTGGCCAATTAGATGACGATGCAGCTTCAAGAATTGCCTGAATTCCTTGCCATCGGGCAAATGTTCCAAAAAAAACGGCATAGGGCTGTGTAATTTCACTCTCAAATGACAGCCTCCTAGGTTGCAATTCAGATAATTTCAAAAACTCCGAAATATTTGCGCCGTTAGTGATTACCTCATATGAAACGTGTTCATCCTTATCAACTAACTTGGCGCGACAGTACCTCTGCAAGCCAGGGGTTACAGAGATTATCCCTTTCGCCCGTTTCAACTGCCCGGTCATCATCCAATCAAAAAGACCGCGAAAGCGGCGAACGAATGGCCATGCGATGTAAAGATCTTCGTAGGGCCCATTAACCTCTACAATGGACGGTACTGAGCGCAAAGATGCAATCAAAGCAATGACAAATCCCGCAAAGTGCATTCTCGCATAGTAAACATCGGGCTTTTCAGTGAAAAGTACCCGCCACCAAAGATTGAAGAGCGAAAATATACGTGCCGTAATACTCGGCAGCCCTTTTCCCCGATATTGAGGCGTCATGAGTGTGACGTTCCACCCGGAGCGTTCCAGCCCCTCGACCACTTCGCAAACATGCGTGTATGAGGCATGCCCCTCGCGCAGAGGTTCAAAAGAAACATAAACCAGAGAATTAGATGTATTTAATCCGGTCATCACGTTCTAAACACTCTTCTCAAAATCAAGATCGTGTGCCTCTGCCCACTGTGCAACATTGATCCAACGCCAAACTGCGCGTGGGAATCCATTGCCGGAACGCTTTACCTCCTCCCAAGAACGGGTGGCCTGTGCCACATCAAGAAAGGGTAAAGCGCGAAAACTATCACTATTGATACGCCCTTCTACCCAGCCACTTAATTCTTTAAACCAGGCTTGTTCTGGGGTCTGAAAGCCAATTTTATCTTTTCGATCAAGAATTTCGTCCGGTACTATCCCACGCATGGCTGCCCTGAAGAGCGCTTTATCTTCACCGTCAGGAGAAATCAAATACTCTTCCGGTAAACTCTGTACAAAACCGACAATCTCTGGAGACAAGAACGGCACGCGACTTTCCAGGGAATGAGCCATGGAATTGCGGTCTTCATAGCGTAAAAGTCCCGGAAGATTGAGAGATGTGAAATCCAAGTCCAGAGCGCTATCCAATGACGACGCAAGACCTGTCGTTTTTCCATAGTCAGCCGAAATTCCCATCTTCTCGAACCACTGCCAGTCGATCGCAGCATTCACACCACCCTGCGCGTGCTTTTGATAAATCATTTGCCCAGCAAAATCAGGCGCCAATCGCGTTAGAGTACGTAAGAGAAGATTAGACAGGGAGAGGCGACCGTTATGCCTGAGATAACCAATCAGACTACAGGCTCTACCCCATTCTCCTTTCTGGATAAACCCAGCAAGCGCCGCGGTATAATAAGGCGTATAGCCTCCGAGTATTTCATCAGCTCCCTGACCATCTAAAACGACTTTCAATCCGTCGTTATGCACAGCCTCAAAGACGCGATACTGCGCAAACAGACTCGTGCTTCCAATAGGCTCGTCCTGAAAACGCATAAGCCTTTCTAGATTTTGCACCACGTCATTGGAAGAAAGCAGTACTTTCTTATAGTTTGCACCAACCTTATTGATAACCAGATCGGCATAAGCCTCCTCATCACAGCTCTCACCACGAGCAGCATAAGTAAAGGTTCTAAGATCAAGCTGTTCGCCGCCAACTAAGCGCATTGCAGCTACAATCGCACTGGAATCCACGCCACCTGACAGCAGAGCCCCATATCCGACATCACTTCGCATATGCAACTCGACAGAACGAAGGAAACGTTCTTTGAGCTCCTGCGAAGCTTCTACGAACCCGATCTCTTTTCTGTTCAACCGGGCTTGCTTTGGTGCCAAGAATGATGAGATTTCTGGTGCCAAGGAACGTCCCAGAGAAATCTTCAAACAATGTCCAGGCGGTAAAGACTTAATACCAGAAAAGAAAGATCTCTCATTGTGATTAACCAAGCCCAGAGCCAAATAATCTCGCAAGGAAAAGAGATCTGGTTGAAGTTTCAACTCAGGGAAAGCTGACAGCGCCTTAATCTCAGAAGCAAAAACCAACCCCTTTTCAGTGGTGGCATAAAAAAGCGGCTTAATACCGTAAAAGTCACGAGCCAACATTAAAGTTTGGTCAACCCTATCTATAAGACAGAAGGCAAACATACCAATCAGCTTTGCAAAAGCCTTACTCCCCCATTCAATCAAGGCGTAGAGAAGCACCTCAGTATCCGATTGACTAGCGAAAGAATAACCAAGATTTTCAAGTTCTGACCGTAGCTCAATATAGTTGTAAATTTCACCATTTTGCACAATGACATAACGACCATCATGACTGACCATGGGCTGATGACCATGCTCAGAAGTATCAAGAATTGAGAGCCGGCGATGCATAAGGCCTATATCCACCCCCATTCTTTCGGAACTCAACTTCTGTGCTGATTCTCCAACAGAATAACTTCCACCCTGTGACCAGAGGCAATACCCCGTGTTATCGGGGCCTCTATGACTCAAACGAGCAGAAAAAGCTTCAAGAACTTTAACGGCCTGTGCTGGGGAAAATTCTTTATGGGCAAAGCCCGCAATGCCACACATTTACTCTGCTTTTCTTTCAACCAGCTTGTGATAGAACTCTTCAACCCGACGCGCTTCATTATTAAAATTGGCACAACTCCAGACTGTCTCGTGCCCTGCTTTAGCCATATCAGCCGTGCCTTCTTGATCTTGCAGCAGATGACAAACAGCGTCAGTAATTTTTTCAGCATCAAGATCGCAGAACCAGGCTGATTCACCATGCTTAAAGAGCTCTTTATATCGCTCTAAATTACTCATAAGTACAGGTCGACCACAGGCCATGGATTCTAGAGTAGACTGAGGCATACCATCGGATGATGGAATAGCGATTATCAGATCAGCTGCACTATAAACACCCGCCATTTGTTCTCGTGGAACCCCTGATACAAAACGTACCCGTGACTGGAGTTTTAGTTCTTGAACTCGCCCCCGAACTTTTTGCCCATAAACTTCATTCTCTCCCATTGTAGAAAGAACCAGAACTGTTTGAGAATGTTCTTTTAGTATCGCAGGCAAGGCTTCAACTAAAAGATGCTGGTTATAAAGAGATTGTAACATGCGTGGACAATAGAGAACTTTCTGACCTTCTTCGACTCCCCATTCTTCTCTGACTTTAGACCTTCCCTCTTCGGAGAATGAAAAAATCTCAGGCTCTACCCCCCAATAAACAATTTTTATTTTCTCTTTGGAAACCCCCATCTCCATTAGACGATTTGCTAAACTGTGAGACTTCGCCGTAACCAAATCTGCCCGACGAAGCGAAAATCCAGTCAACCAGCGCCCTAAATGTCCCTGAGTCCCTTGCTCATCAAAGAGTACATCGCCCCCCATTACAGTCACAACAAAAGGACATTTTCTCATAAGAGCCACAATCCACGTTCCATACTCCGCCGCATAGTGAGCATGAAAAAGATCCGCATCACTTCGCACCAGTATCCAGTAAGTTGTCAGCAGACTTTTTACCTTACCAACAACCCCTCTTCCAAAAGAGGTATAGCTGACTTTTAGAGAATTATCTGCGGGCCCGGACGTTGGGCTGATTAGATGTACAGAATGACCTAGTTGATCAAAAACTCTGGCTCGCGCTAAAACATGCGGGCTGCTCGCAGCTCCCATAATACAGAGTTTTAGAGGTAGAGATCTGGGCGCAAGTTCGTGGGTTTTAGTCATTCAACCACTTATGCCTCCAGGACTGGTACATCAAAACGGTCCAAAGCTGGACCTCATGATTTTGTTTTCCAGCAAGATGCCTTTCCCAAACTGCACGTATTGGTGCCGCATCAAGCAGCCCATCAGCCTCCAAAGCTTCTGGTCGCAGAAGCTCTTCGCACCAATCCCGAAGCTCTCCCTTCAACCAGTTCCCAATAGGAATACCAAACCCCATTTTGGGACGCTCAAAAAGCTCGCGCGGTACATAACGTGCAAGAACTTCTCGAAGAGCCCATTTTCCCTGACCATTTCGGACACGCATATGGCGGGGAAGTCGGAAAGCAAACTCGGCAACACGGTGATCGAGAAGAGGTACACGGGCCTCAAGACTAACAGCCATACTCGCCCGGTCAACCTTGGTCAGAATATCATCAGGAAGATAGGTCTTTCCATCGAGAACCTGCATGCGCTCCATAAAGGGTGCAACATCATCAGCAAGGCTCTTATCCCACAGAATGTTTTGCAACTCCTCTGCCCCGGATACCATTGCATTCGGATTATCCCAGACCGTCACAAGCCGTCTGAAGAGAGCTGCCTCGTCCTCAATAGCCAGAATATCCGCAACCTTATGCGCTTTAAGCCCCAATTGAGGCACGCGTGCTTTGGCGGGGAGATATCGGGAGAGTTGATCCCAGCGGTCTGCAGAGAGTTGACGTATTGACCGGGTTCCGAGCTTCCTCAAAAACGGGGGTATCCCCCCTCGGCGACGGTTGATCAAGTCTCCCCAAAAATAACGATTGTATCCTGTAAAGAGTTCATCCCCACCATCACCAGAAAGGCTGACCGTCACCTTTTGACGTGCTAGTTGAGATACAAGAAAAGTAGGGATTTGCGAAGAGTCAGCAAAAGGTTCATCATAATAATCAGGAAGCTTGGGAATAACATTCAATGCATCCTGTGGAGAGATATAGAGCTCAGTATGATCCGTCCCAAGATGCCTGGCAATCGCCTTTGCATGCTCGGCTTCATTATACCCCTCGGTCTCCATACCTATGGAAAAGGTCTGGACCGGTCTCGCACTCTGCGCCTGCATCAGAGATACAACAGTAGAGGAATCAATACCTCCGGACAAAAATGCCCCCAAAGGAACATCAGCAATCATTCTGCTCCCGACGGCATCTCTCAACAACTCATCCAGTTGGTCAAGCACATCTATTTCATTATCCGAGAACGGATCACGCAATCCAGCCTGGGCAACTTTACGAAGATCCCAATAACAGTGTATCCGAGGGCGACGGCCCTGCTCCAACACCAAAATATTTCCAGGTTCAAGTTTTTGAACCCCCCTGAATATCGCAAGAGGAGCCGGAATATAGTTGAGACGCAAGTAAGAGCTTAACGCGTCAGGGTTAATTTCACCCTTCCAGTCCGGATGCTGTTTAAAGATCTTGAGTTCTGAGCCGAATAAGAAAAGATCGCCCTGTGTCCCCCAATAAAGAGGCTTAACTCCTAGACGATCCCGCGCCAATGTTAGTCGCCGATCCCTTTGATCCCACAAAGCAATAGCGAACATACCAATCATGCGGGCAACCGTTTTCTCAAGCCCCCAATGTACACAAGCTTCAAGGATTACCTCTGTGTCTGAATGCCCTCGAAACGCCGGACAGGCTCCCCCCATTTCGCGTTGTAGTTCTGAACGAATTTTTTCGGCGTTATAAATCTCACCGTTATAGACCAAAACATAACGCCCACAAGCTGAAAGCATTGGCTGACGCCCTGCGGGGGAAAGGTCTATGATGGAGAGGCGAGCGTGAGACAAACCGATACCGGCTTCAGCTGAAGTCCATTGAACTTGGGCATCAGGACCACGGCGGTACATGCTCTGAGCCATAGCACCAGCGATTTCGCCGAGTTGTTTTTCAGTTTTACCGGGTCGATCCCAAAAACCAGCTATTCCACACACAGTTCAATTATCCTTAAAACCATAACCGCTGATTTACTCACTTTTAATTCAGTAGCAAAAAGAAGTAAGAACCGAAAAACTCAACGCATAAGAAATCTATCGGCACAGGCGTGAGAAAACCACTCCCAAATACAATTTTGTTTTCGCTTATTATCACTCGGGGCTTTTAGCAGAAGCCACAACGCCATTAGGGCCAAGACGCACATTAACATCTTTCAACCCTTCCTCTTCATGCCAGCGTGTATAGGTTTTCGGACTCTGAGGAATATCAAAAGCGGGCGATAACATATCAAAAGTATCGAGATATGCCCACTCCTTCAATGTTGCATCATCTGCATGTGGCATTTGTTTGGAGTAATCCGCAATCAACAATCGCCAATTCAAGGCTTCACCGATCTTGGGGATGCGCCGGATTAACTTAGCCAAGGGCCACATAAAATTTATGTAAGCCACACAACGATCATAAAGTTTTTTTGATTCCATGTTGCGCGTAAAGGGACGTACCCAATAACGTGTATTCAGATAATACCGTTTTATTGTTTTCAGATAGATATCGGTTGCCAGTTTCGCTCCCGGCTTCATCATACGGACCAATGACTTAAAAGAGGTTTCTGGATCGGGAGTATGCTGAAGCACTCCAAAACAGAAGACTTTATCAAAAAATGCCTTTTCAAAAGGCATTTCATAAATATTCCCTTGAACCAACAGCAGGTTAGGATGCTGCCCGTTGGATGCATAGTTTGGCTCGACCGCCTGTGAGTAATCAAAAGAAACAACCATAGCCCCGGTTTTCAAGAGATGCTCTGTAAAACGGCCAGAACCAGAACCTGCTTCCAATAAAACCTGCCCGCTTAAATCACGCTCCCAACCGGATACCTCAAAAATCCGTTCTTCAGACATCTTATGGCCTGCATCATCGTCATACTGGGTACGAGAATGTAGCTTCCATTCAAAACCAAAGTTCTCCGAATAGTTATCTGAGTCAACAAAACGAGGTATAAAGTCGACGATAGGATAAGTCTCTCCGCTGGGGGAGGTCAAAGTTCCGGATTTTACCTTATCATTTTCAAGGCATTCATCCTGAAGACACAATGTCTGACCAGTCTTAGGACAGCGGAGATATTTGAGGTGATTGGGGTGCATCTACTCAGTACTTTCAGATATAACTTCGTTCAAATAGCTCTGTAGCAGCTTTCCTACGCAATCAACATGAAACCGAGATCGAACATCATCATTAACCATCCTCCTCGACTGACCTCCCTCACGAAGTTCAGTTAGGAAAATTCGAAGTTCATGAACGATTTTCTGTACATTATTAGGCTCACAAAATCGTCCCCCATATTCACGCACCAATGTTCGCGTAGTTCCTGGGGATGATAGAGCCAAAATTGGCTTTCCGATACCAATATAGTCAATCAGCTTACTTGGTAGGAAAATATTTTCATTCGAAGGGGCATCAATTACTAACAAAGCATCGGCACTCTGCATAAGCTTAAGAGATGCGAGATAACTCACTGGGGGGAAAAGAGCGATAACCCTAGAAGAAAGACCTAATTTTTCAAGGGCTATACGAAACTCGGCATCAATAGGCCCAATAAATTCAAAGCTAATTTCGTTAATCAGTTCAGGCATTTCTTGCAAGAGACTAGCGATTGCTTCAAAGAACGCTATTGGGCTCCTCTTCCCATAAAGTGCTCCAATATGACGGACAACAATCCTCTCCATATTTTCATCGATATGCGTTCGCTCAGCGCGTCCTCCACCCTCTCGCATATTAGGATCAAAGGCGTGAGGGAGTACTCTCATCTTTGAACGAATGTGATGCGGATAATTATCAGCTATGTGCGCGCGCGTTTCCTCGGACGTAAAAATCAAAAGATCTGCGTTATGAAAAACCTTTGCCTCCAGCTCCCTCTCTTTCGCCTTTTTTCTGTCATTTACACGGTCCAAGTAAGGATTATTTGCCCAAGGATCAGAAAAATGTGCAACCCAAGGAAGCTCCGGGTAAGATTTTTTCACCTCCAAGCCAACAAGGTGTGAGCTGTGGCTTTGAGAACAAGTCATGAAGACGTGAGCTTCAGAAACATCAAGAGATTTCAAATCTCTAACAGCATACTTGGTAACTAAAGCAAGCCAGTCAGGCAGCATAGGTAAACGCGTCAAGATACGTTTGGGAATTACTCGGACCCACCAAGGAAGAACAAGCCGCACGATACGATGAAAGTTTCGGTTCGCATAATTAGCCAACTCCTGATCATCTTCGCCCATTTGAAATGCAGTAAAGGTAACATCCCAACCCCTTAAACCAACAGTCCGCTTGGCAGAAACAATTGCTTCAGGAGCTCTTGAAGGCGGGAAATAATAACCAAAACAAAAGAGTTTACGATTAGACAAAGCTTCTCTCACACCAAACTTAGAGTTTGCTTTTAATGATAGCCGCAATCCGCTGGGCCGCCCGACCATCACCAAAGGGATTTATTGCGTGGACCATTTCTTTGTAGAGGCAGACATCGTCTAACAATGTAACGACTTCTCGCACAATAGTCTTCGTTTCAGTACCGACAAGCTTAGCAACTCCGGCTTCCATCGCCTCCATACGCTCGCTCTTCTCGCGCAAAACCAACAACGGGCGATCCAATGCCGGTGCCTCCTCTTGAATTCCTCCCGAATCACTCAAAATGAGGTACGAACGATCCATGAGATAGACAAAACTTTGATAGTCCAGAGGCTCACCGAGAAATATTCTATCCGTATGCTGACCAATAACCTCTTCAACCGCGGTCCTCACATTGGGATTGAGGTGAACTGGATAGAATATTTCTACATCTGATCGCTGCTCGCTGATTTCCACCAGTGCCCGGCAAATGCCGCGAATACCTTCTCCAAAGCTCTCGCGTCGATGCCCCGTAACAAGTATTAATTTCTTGTTTTGGTTAAGAAATGAAAATTTCTCATCAAGTTCTTTCGTAACTTCTGTGTTTGCTCGCAAATTGTTTCGCATCTGCAAAAGTGCATCGATTACCGTGTTTCCAGTTACATGAATCTTTTGCTCGTCGACATTTTCAGCTCTCAGCGCTGCTGCCGCTTTTTCAGTTGCAGCGTAACACTCAGAACTCACTAAGTCACAAAAACGTCGGTTCATTTCCTCTGGAAAAGGAGCAAGCAGATCCCCAGTTCGAAGGCCTGCCTCGACATGATCAACGGGAATTCCCATATGAAAGGCAGCTAGAGCCCCAGCAAAACAAGTCGTCGTATCTCCTTGAACAACGACACGGGCTGGCCACTCCTTCAAGAAGATATCATTCAACCCTTTTAACAAATCTGCACAGAGGCCATTCAGACTTTGATTGGCCCTCATAAGATTAAGATCGTAGTCAGGTTTAATTCCAAATAAATCTAAAACCTGATCCAGCATCTCTCTATGTTGGGCGGTACTAACAACCCGGACGGCATCTTCACCCAAAGCAGACTTCAGAGCCCATACAACAGGGGCCAACTTAATTGCTTCTGGCCGCGTACCAAAAATAACAAAAACCGCACTCATTTCATGTCAACCAGTTCGAGAAGCGCTTCATATGACGGTACATTAAAGGGAGCAAGACGTTTCATCACATCAAAAAATTCCGGCCAATCGTACACCTGAGAAGGGTCTGCATAAAGGTTGAGCAAATAAGGTTTTTTTTCTGACAAAAACCAATCCCCCAGGCGCTTGATCTGGTGAATATAATCAGGAGGGCCATACTTAAATGTCTTTGAATAACGGAAAGAATAACTGTCCAAAATTGTGAGCGGAAAGTCGTAGCCACCACCAACAGGAATTTCAGTCAACCCACTGACTTGATATAGTGCTTTGTTGTGAAGCGCCTTAACCGGAACTGTGGATGTCGAAAATTCGTAATTTTTTGTGTTCAGAACACGATAGAGATCCGCGAGTTCCTCTTCTTTTTGAAAC
>NZ_CAKZMP010000365.1 GCF_937128705.1 uncultured Kiloniella sp.
ATGATTCTTCAAGATACCCATGACGTCAAAACCTTTTGCTTTCAAACCACGGACAACAGCTGGTTCCGCTACCTGCCGGGACAGTTCATCACCATCGAGCTGGAAATTGACGGCAAGCCTGTTCTACGGACTTACACCCTGTCTTCCAGTCCTTCGCGTCCCCTGTCAATATCCATTACGGTCAAAGCAAACAAAGACGGCTATGCCTCTCAATGGCTACATGATAATTTGAAAGAAGGCGACAAAATCAAGGCCCATGGTCCTGCTGGTCTCTTTACCCTGCATAACCATCTGGCTGATAAATACCTGTTTATTTCCGGGGGCGCAGGTATTACCCCTACCCTGTCTATGACTCGCTGGCTTTTTGACCAAGGCACCCATACAGACGTACATTTTATTCACTGCGCCCGGACGCCTTCAGACATTATTGCACGGCGTGAGCTGGAAAGTATGAGCGCGCGCGTCAGTGACATCAAGGTTGCATATGCCTGTGAAGAGCCTGATCCATACGGAGCCTGGACCGGATATACCGGACGCCTCAATCAATTGATGCTGGAATTGATTTCCCCTGATTATCAGGACCGAGAAATTTTTTGCTGCGGACCAGGCCCTTTTATGCAGGCCGTCCGTGATATTCTCAACACAGCTGGCTTCAACATGGATCAATACCATGAAGAGAGCTTTGAGGCACCAATCACCGATGAAGAAGACCGTCCAGAACATGATGACGTTATTATTGATGACGATGCAAAATCATCTGTCAGCTTCCAAAGATCCAAAAAAGATACCCGGGTTCAAGAGTCCGATACCATCCTGACCGCGGCCAAGAAAACAGGACTTCACATTCCAAGCGCTTGTCAGTTTGGTGTTTGCGGGACCTGCAAAGTCAAGAAAGTCTCTGGTGAAGTTCACATGATGCACAACGGTGGTATTACACAAGAACAGATCGACGACGGTTACGTTCTTGCGTGTTGCTCGAACCCATTGGGAGATGTCGTTATCGACTTCTAACTAAGCACACGGTTGTCAGCAGAGGTGATCCCAAACAAGACCACCTCTGCACAACAAAGATGTAAGTCAACAAACTCCTTTTGTGATCAACATTCACAATTTTTCCCAAATTTTCCTGTCGTCTCTTTAAATTTCTGACGCTATTGTAGTCATCAATTAATAGAAAACAGGGATAGAGATCATGAAATTACTGCGTTACGGCCCTATTGATCAGGAAAAACCGGGCTTATTGGACCTACAAGGTAACATCCGTGATCTTTCCGGAATCATTGATGATATAAATGGTAAAAATCTTAACTCCCAAGCTATTTCAAAAATACAGGAACTGGATAGCAACTCTCTGCCTTTAGTAGAGGGCACACCACGAATAGGCCCTTGTGTTGCCAACGTGGGGAAAGTCATTTGTATTGGCTTGAACTATCATGACCATGCCAAGGAAGTCGGAGCAAAACCAACGCCAGAGCCACGTATTTTTATGAAAGCAAGCTCTTCAATTTCCGGCCCCTATGACAATGTTGAAATCCCTAGGGGGTCTGGAAAGACAGACTGGGAAGTCGAACTTGGCGTCATCATCGGTAAAAAAGCAAAATACATCGAAATTGATCAAGCAATGGATCATATCGCTGGCTATTGCCTCGCCAACGATGTGTCAGAGCGCGATTTTCAAATGCATCGATCCGGACAATGGGTAAAGGGTAAAAGCCATGACACCTTTTGCCCTCTTGGCCCATGGCTGGTCACGCCAGATGAAATTGGTGATCCACACCAACTCCCAATTTGGCTAGAAGTTGATGGCACACGTCATCAAAACAGCTCTACAAGCAATCTTGTCCATCGCATCCCGGAAACAATTTCTCATCTCAGCCATTTCATGACGCTTCTACCCGGCGATGTTATTTTGACTGGAACGCCCTCTGGCGTAGGCATGGGGATAAAGCCAGCCCCGCTTTTCCTTAAACCAGGCATGACCATGGAACTTGGTATAGAGGGACTTGGGACACAAAAACAATGCACTATATTAGCTTAAACCTCGTCATAAAAACATCTTTCCCATATCACGTGGTTTCCTACACACAAGAAAAGAGTGTTAATTGAGATTTTGTGTTTCAGTTTTACGTTAAATTGTATAAGTACACGCACTAACCATAAAAAATATATGAACATGTCTAGGCGCGGCAGGAAATAGAGCCAACAAAACAGGATCCAGTATTGATAGCAACTTTGAAAAAACTCCATAACTATTGGAGTGAGAAAAAAAAGCGTCGCCCCTTTCCTGCTAGAGACGATTTAGACCCTATTGATTTCCATTATGCCCTTGGTGATGTTTCTCTGATTGACGTTGATCAACCAGAAAGCTGCCAAAGCCCTGTATACAAAATCCGTTTACTCGGCAGTAACATTCAAGAACGCATTGGTGGCTCATATACCAATCGTAATCTTGAAGAGTTTCCAGAGGCTGGATCTCTACGAAAAATGCGTATCGCGTACCAAGAGGTATTAAAAACAAAAGAACCCCTAGCTTATACCAGTTGCTTCAAAACCGGAGAAAAAAAACAGCCCTTCATGTGTTGTATTTGGCCTCTTTCAAGCGATGGAGAAAAAATTAACATGCTACTGTGTTGCCGGGAACATATCGTAAATTGTTCACTTTTGGCAGATCAAACGGCTCAATTTAGCGCGTCAAAAACATGGCCTTATAGAGAATGGAGCAACTCGCCTCTGTTTTCTTCACTTACTCAAAATAATCAATTAATATCATAATAAAAAAGGCTCTGTACAAATAGTACAGAGCCTATAGATACGAATAAAACTTCGTTTACCCGCGCCCACGATAAGGGGGAACCCCCTGATCCGGAATCCAAATGCCTTCTGGCGCCGGGCCTGATTGATAGAAAACATCAATCGGAATACCCCCACGCGGATACCAATAACCGCCGATACGCAACCACTTTGGTTCCAAAAGCTCTTCAATACGTTTGCCAATGGA
>NZ_CAKZMP010000366.1 GCF_937128705.1 uncultured Kiloniella sp.
TGTACTTCTTCAAGTGATACCTCTTGTTATGGTAATCTTTATCAATGGGGAAGATTAAGAGATGGACATCAATTATCTTCAAGTACAAATAGTGCTACAAGAACTACTAATATAATAAGTTCAGGTTCTAATTTTATTACTAATAGTTCTTCTCCTATGGATTGGTTAACTAATAGTACACAAGATTCGAATGATATTGATGATAATGGAAATATAAGAAATATTTTATGGTCGCAAACAAATGGAAATTCAGCAACAAATAATATCGTATGTCCAAGTGGATATAGAATGCCAACAAGTGCAGAGATAAAAGCAGAAACATTAGATGACTCAATTGCCGATACAGATACAAATAGCAATGGAACAATAGAAGTAATAAATAGTGCAACAGCATTTCAAAACTTTTTAAAACTACCAACTTCTGGATATAGAAATAATGCGGGTACAGCTACAAGTGATGGCTTTGGATATTTATGGTCATCAAGTAATGGTAGTGGAAATGCAAGTAGTATTAATTATGATGCATCAAGTGCAAGTGAAAATACTAGTACGAATTTTGTTAATGCCTATCCTATTAGATGTATTCAACATACAAGTACAAATACAAGTACTACAATTGATGCAGGAGCTGATCAAAGTGTGTATGAAGGTGCAACAGTTACGCTAACAGCAACGGCTGGTTTCTCTTCTTATGAGTGGAGAGAAGGTAATTCTTCTCTTGGAACAGCTCAATCTTTAGTTAAAAGTAACTTTGGTGAAGGGCTACATTATTTAGTAGTTATAGGAACTAATTCAAATGGTGAAAAATCTGCCATGCCACAAAAGTCACAAAAGTCTCGCCGGAAGTCAGTCCAGAAAACGATCTCAAAAAAGAACCTGGAAGTGTCGCAGGAAGCGTCTGTAAAAAAGCCAAACCACCTCGTTGCGGCGGTGGTCTATGACGGCCTCTGTACCTTTGAGTACGGCATGGTTGTTGAGGCCTTTGGTCTGGACCGTCCTGAGTTTGACGAATGGTATGACTTCACAACTTGTTCGGCGGATAGTGGTCCTTGTCGTGCTCTTGGTGGGCTTCAGGTCACGGCTGAAAAGGGGCTGGAAGTGCTTGAAAAGGCGGACACCATCGTGGTGCCGGGTTGGCGTTCTGTGCACGAACGCCCACCAGAGGCTTTGTTGGAAGCCATCTGGGCGGCCTATTATCGTGGTGCCAGAATCGTGTCGATCTGTTCTGGCGTCTTTGTGTTAGCGGCGGCGGGAATCCTGCGTAATCAAAAGGTCACGACTCATTGGCGCTATGCGGATCTGTTGGCAGAGACCTATCCCGATTTACATGTTGACCCTAACGTCCTCTTTATTGATGAGGGACGAATCATGACCTCGGCGGGGTCAGCGGCGGGTCTCGATCTTTGTCTCAATATCATCCGCAGTGACTTTGGCCCGGCAGTGGCCAACAAGGTCGCCAAGCGTCTAGTGCTTCCGGCACAGCGCGATGGCGGACAGGCGCAGTTTATCGACCGTCCGCAAGTACGTCGCGAATTGGCGATGGATGATTTACTGGCATGGATCAGAAAGCATTTGCACACGCCGTTGCGGGTGGAAGAACTTGCCAAGCGGGCACACATGAGCTTGCGCACCTTTATCCGGCGATTCAAGGAAGCGACGGGGTTGCCTCCGGCCAAGTGGATGATTCAGGAGCGTCTCGCGCTGGCCTGTACCTGTCTGGAAGAAACCGCGATGTCTGTGGAAGAAATCGCTTCGCACTGTGGCTTTGGCCTTGCCGATACCCTGCGCCACCATTTCCGCGATCAAATGGGAATCAGCCCGACTAGATACCGCCAAAATTATCAGATTCTCTAATCTGATACAGATGATTTGTGGCAGCGCCACGAGTATTCGTTTGATGTTCGAAATTGAATTCTTGATTCAGATTTATGATTCAGGTGTTGCGGAGAAATTTGGATACGAGGAATCTAGACACGGGGCTTTTGCGTTAGGTGAATCAAAAGCTTGGATCATGGCTGACTTCTGGTCTTGAAACCTTGCCGTCAAAAATGCCGTTGCCTGAATAAATGGCACTCTTCTATGCGTCGATTAACAGAGCAAGATCCTGTTTACCAGTATTTATATTGATAGAAGCGTGCTTCTAAGCGGTATGGGTAAGCTGTTGCTTTGTTTTGCGTTGATTCGGGCGGCAAGACAAGTATCGGACCAACAGCTAAACTTATGACAATGTGTCATGCTTTTATGAAAAATGATCATTTTTATTCATGTCTGAGTTCGAGCATACAGAATGCATTGCTCATAACCCCGGACGACATGAAGGTCGATCACAATGACAGAAAACTTCGCCTTTAGAGTAAAACGCATTAGTTTTAATGAGGATTATCAACCCTCTGAAAAAACACGCATCACGACTAATTTTGCTAATCTAGCTCGTGGTGAAAGCCGCCAGGAAAATCTGCGCAATGCGTTGCGGATGATTGACCGTCGTTGCAATGCGTTGGCCTATTGGGATAACCCGACAGGCGATCGTTACTCTGTAGAGCTTGATATCATATCTGTTGAAATGGATGTTGAAGGTGCCGGAAATGCCTTTCCGGTGATCGAGGTCCTGAAAACGACGATTCTGGATCAAACGACTGGCAAACGTATTGAAGGCATTGTGGGAAATAATTTTTCCTCTTATGTGCGTGATTATGATTTTAGCGTGCTGCTTTTGGAGCATAACAAGAGCCAATCCGGGTTCAGTATCCCGGATAAATTTGGCGATTTGCACGGTCAAATCTTCAAAAGCTTCGTGCATTCACACGAATATAAAGAGCATTTCAGCAAACCACCCGTGATTTGCCTTAGCGTTTCGTACAACAAGACCTATCATCGGACGGCAAACCACCATCCTGTTCTAGGTGCGGAATACCTGCCAAATGACACATCCCTGACCGAACAATATTTCAGAAAAATGGGACTACAGGTCCGCTATTTTAAACCGGAAAACAGTGTTGCACCCTTGGCATTTTTCTTCTCCGGCGATCTTCTCAGTGACTACAGTAATATCGAACTTATCAGCACCATCAGCACGATGGAGACCTTCCAAAAGATCTACCGGCCTGAGATCTACAACGCCAACTCTGCCGCGGGCGAGCACTTTCAACCAAGCCTACAACACCAGGATCACTCGCTTACACGTGTTACCTATGACCGCGAAGAACGCAGCCAGTTAGCTGTTGAGCAGGGCAAATTTGCTGAAGAGCATTTCATCAAACCCTACCAGGCTGTTCTTGAGGAATGGTCCGCTCAGAATTCTTTCTAATTAATCCATATTCACACAGGATCGCCTATCATGAAAACTCTGCTCCCTACATCTACTGCTGGAAGCTTGCCCAAACCCCGCTGGCTAGCAGAGCCTGAAACACTTTGGTCGCCTTGGAAATTGGAAGGTGCAGAGCTGGTTGAGGGTAAACAGGATGCTTTACGGGTATCGCTGGCGGAACAGCAACTGGCAGGTATTGATATTGTCAGTGACGGAGAGCAAACGCGGCAGCATTTTGTCACGACCTTCATCGAAAATCTCAGCGGTGTTGATTTTGAGAAACGCGAGACCGTTAGAATTCGGGATCGCTATGATGCGAGTGTACCGACCGTTTTTGGTGCAGTTTCGCGCGAAAAACCGGTTTTCGTTGAGGATGCCAAATTTTTGCGCCGACAGACTAAATCTCCTATCAAATGGGCTCTGCCTGGTCCCATGACGATGATCGATACGCTCTATGATGGCTACTATAAAAGCCGAGAGAAACTCGCCTGGGAATTTGCCACGATTCTCAATCAGGAAGCCAAGGAACTAGAGGCGGCTGGTGTCGACATCATTCAATTTGATGAACCTGCTTTCAACGTGTTCTTCGATGAAGTGAATGATTGGGGGATTGCCACCTTGGAAAGGGCAATTGAAGGGCTGAAATGTGA
Organism: uncultured Kiloniella sp.; assembly: GCF_937128705.1. Classification (GTDB taxonomy): domain Bacteria; phylum Pseudomonadota; class Alphaproteobacteria; order Kiloniellales; family Kiloniellaceae; genus Kiloniella. The sequence continues at coordinate 3,958 of NZ_CAKZMP010000366.1, forward strand.
GACGGCAGTCCATATCTGCTACGGCTATGGCATCAAGGCCAACACTGATTGGAAAACAACACTGGGGTCGGAATGGCGGCAGTATGAGGAAATTTTCCCAAAACTCCAGACATCTAGTATCGATCTGGTCTCATTGGAATGCCACAATTCCCATGTCCCTATGGAACTGATCGAACTTATCCGCGGTAAGAAGGTGATGGTCGGGGCCATTGATGTAGCAAATAACACCATAGAAACTCCAGAAGAGGTTGCCGATACCCTACGCAAAGCGCTTGAATATGTGAATCCGGACAAGCTCTATCCCTGCACAAACTGCGGTATGGCGCCGTTATCGCGTTCCGTTACTCGGGGTAAGCTCACTGCTTTGGGTGCAGGGGCGGAAATTGTCCGACGGGAACTTGCGGCCTAATACTTATCAGCGGGTTTATCGGTTAACTCGCTGACTTGCCTCTACATTATTCATTGAAGGGAAACGTCACGATGTCTGATACGGTAGCAATGGATAGCATTGATCCATGTGACCTGCGTGATTGTTGTGGCAGTTTCGCTACGGGTGTAACGGTCATCACCACCCGCACACCCGATGGTGATCACGGTATGACGGCGAGTTCATTCATGTCAGTGTCGCTCGATCCGCCGTTGATTTCCATTTCTCTGGATCGTCGGACCAAGATGCTTGGAGAGGTTAGGAAATCAGGGCGATATGCGGTGAATATCCTGTCGCAGGACATGTGCCCGCATGCGATGCATTTTGCTGGGAAACCGGACGAAACATTGACCGATCTGTTCTTGGAACAACATGGCTTGCCCATATTGCGAGATACCGCAGCCGTTATTGTAGCCGATGTTGTGCAGCAGGTAGAGGCAGGGGATCATGTCCTTCTCCTCGGCCGGGTCCGACATCTGGACCGAGACCCAACGGCTGAGCCACTTCTATATCATGCAGGGCAGTTTGGAAGCCTAGCCACGCAATCGGCTTAGGTGGGCTTCAATCTTATAATATTGCTGTTCTCTAACGCATTTCATGTAGGCTTTTCGAATGAATTGTACATGACTAAAAATTGAGATACTTCTTTCGAAGTTGAATAGGAGTCATATTTAATTGATAGACATCCAGCCTCTTGCAATTCTGCGTGAAATTAATCGGGCAGGCAGCCTGACCTTGGCTGCTGATAAGCTTTGCCTGACGCAATCGGCGGTCAGCCATGCCATTCGCCGTTTTGAAGAACGCCATGGGGTCAAACTTTTGGAAAGGGAGGGGCGCCGCCTGCACCTGACGCCGGCAGGGAACTATCTGCTGGGCTTGGCTAACCGGGTGCTTCCACAGCTTGAGCGGGGCGCGATCGTGTTGGAAGATTATGCGCGTGGGCGCCGCGGTGCGATCCGGATCGGTATGGAATGCCATCCTTGCCAAGACTGGTTGATGCGTGTTGTCGATCCGTTCCTTGCCCAATGGCCTGAGGTCGATCTCGACGTGACAACCGCCTTCCAATTCGGTGGCCTCCAGGCTTTGCTCAACCACGAGATTGACATATTGGTAACACCCGATCCGATCGACCGGCCGGGCCTCGAATATCATCCCGTGTTTGATTATGAGTTGTTGCTTGCTGTTGCCACGGACCATCCTTTGGCTGAAAAGGAAGGTTTGGTGCCCGAAGATCTTTCGGGAGAGACTCTCGTTACCTATCCGGTTCCACGGGAAAGGCTTGATATCTATACGCGCTTTCTTGTGCCAAGCGGGGTTTGGCCACGCCGACACAGAACGGTTGAAACAACGGATCTTATGCTGCGTCTGGTGGCGTCCGGCCGTGCGGTTAGCGCGACACCGGACTGGCTTGTCAGGAGCGTTGATCAGGTGCGGGGCCTCAGGATAGGTAGAGGCATCAGAAAGAGCATTCATCTAGGTATACGAAAGGGAAAGAGGCCGGATTATATCGAGGGCCTTCTTTCCTTGGCTCAAAAGATAAAAATCTAATGATTGTGCTGAGGTGTTCCTAGGTGACCTATTCTTTATTGTGTTTACTATAGCATTGGGTTTCTTGTTTCTTTCATGAATTTAGTGTCTCGCCCGTGTGGATATGGCGGGGTAGAGCCGAGGGGTTATTCCTCTGCCTGCTTTGTATGTCATTGTTACAATGATAGTATTGCCTTTAACGGCAAAAGAAAAAACAGGGGTCTTGTTGCGCTGATCGGATTGTTATTCTCAGGTACGGTAAAATTCTGGACAGTAAGTGGCTTGACGAATCCCTTATACTAGATAATATATCTACTATATTGAACTTCCATTGAAGCAGGATAACGTTGGTTATGAGCAAGTCCATTATCAAGCATCTTATGGGTGAAATCAGCACCTTGAAGGAAACTGGCCTTTACAAGGCAGAGCGGGTGATTGAATCATCTCAGTCTTCGGCGATCAAGGTTCAGTCCTCGGGTGAAGTTCTGAACTTCTGTGCCAATAACTATCTTGGCCTGTCCAATGATTCCGGTTTGGTCACGGCGGCGCAAAAGGCGCTGGATGCTTATGGCTTCGGGCTTTCTTCGGTACGTTTTATTTGTGGCACGCAGGATATTCACAAAGAATTGGAATCTCGTCTTTCCAGCTTTTTGGGACAGGAAGACACTATTCTCTATTCCTCTTGCTTTGATGCCAACGCTGGCCTGTTCGAAACTATCCTCGGGGCCGAAGATGCAGTGATCAGTGATGCCTTGAATCACGCCAGTATCATCGACGGGGTTCGCCTCTGCAAAGCCAAGCGCTACCGCTACGCCAACAGTGACATGGAAGAACTGGAACGCTGCCTGAAAGAGGCACAGGGCCAACGCTTTCGCCTGATCGTGACAGATGGTGTTTTCTCTATGGATGGTTATATCGCCAACCTACCGGCCATCTGTGATCTTGCGGACAAGTATGATGCGCTGGTGATGGTGGATGACAGTCATTCTGTCGGCTTTATGGGGCCAAACGGTGCCGGAACGCCGGATTACTGGGGCCTCCGTGATCGAGTTGATATTATCACAGGCACGTTGGGTAAGGCGCTCGGTGGTGCATCCGGTGGCTATACGTCTGCTAAAAAAGAGATCGTGGACTGGCTCCGCCAGCGGTCACGCCCGTATCTTTTCTCCAATTCTCTGGCCCCTGTGATCACTGCGACGACTCTTGCTGTGCTTGATCTGGTGGAAAACGGTCAGGACATGCGCGCGAAGTTGGTTGAAAACAGCAACCACTTCCGCAAAGGCATGGCCGAACTGGGCTTTGACCTCCTCCCCGGTGAGCACCCCATTATTCCGGTGATGATCGGCGATGCGGCCCTTGCAACCAAGTTGGCAGATGCGCTGTTACAACGTGGCATTTATGTCATCGGCTTCTCTTTCCCTGTGGTGCCAAAAGGTCAGGCGCGTATCCGCACTCAAATGTCGGCCGCCCACACGAAAGAACAGATCGACCGTGCGATAAAAGCCTTCGGCGAAGCCGGAAAAGAATTGGGGATAATTGATTAACCAAATTGCCAGTGCAATTTGGCAAGCTCGACTGGGCGCCCGAGCTTATGCGAGGATAAGCCTTAGTGGCGTTTGAACGTGAATTAGAAGTACCACCGTCCCTCAAGAGGACGTATTGCGCTCAGGTGCCGCGCATGCTTGTCCTCACTTCGTTCCGGGCGTGCAGTCGCACTTACCAGACCCTTAGGATCTGGTTGGAGCTAAATTCTGGAAGTTATCTATCATCCAAATTGCTGGTGTAATTTGGCAAGTTCGACCGAACGCCCGAGCTTATGCGAGGTAAGCCTTAGTGGCGTTTGAACGAAAATACGTCCTCTCAAGGGGCGGTACAAAACAAACCCAGATCTTATCCAAGATCTGGCAAGCCCGACCGGGCGCCCGAGCTTATGCGAGGTCCAGCATGCGCGGCGCTTGAGCGCAATACGTCCTCTTGAGGGACGGTACAAATACTCCGCAAATACACCCTCTTGAGGGGGAGCTAACAAGATATCTTAGACCGCTTCTGAGGAGGTCAACATTTCACGCGCAGAACGACTTTTGAGTTTGATAGAGGAATTTAGGCGCCATCGCCGCCCCGTTTCTGGGAATGATCTTGCTCAGGCATTGGGCATATCAATCCGGACGCTCTATCGCGATATTGCATCACTGCGGGCATTGGGGGCTGGTATAGAGGGTGAACCCGGTGTTGGGTACGTGCTGCGTCCGGGATTCCTTTTGCCCCCGGTGATGTTTACGGCAGAAGAAGTGGATGCGCTGGTTCTTGGGTCACTCTGGGTTGCTGACAAGGCTGAAGCGCCATTGGCTGAAGCCGCCCGGAAGGCGATGGCAAGGTTGACGGCAGTTATGCCGATCGAACTTGTTGATCGGGTTGAAGCTCAATATGCGGTTGTGGGACAGAGCGAGCCGTCGCATCAAGAGACAATCGA
>NZ_CAKZMP010000367.1 GCF_937128705.1 uncultured Kiloniella sp.
TCTTTTGCGATTGTTTTTTTTGCTCGTGTAATCCGTTGTTCCATCGTTTTGGATTTTACAAGAAATGCGCTGGAAATTTCTTCGACGGATAAGCCAATGACGATTTTCAGGGCGAGTGCTGATTGATCCTGAATAGACAGTTTTGGGTGGCAGCAAATAAAAAGCAGGCGTAGAAAATCATCGCGGAATTCATTTTCTTGGGGAACATCGTCGAAGGCGTTGTGATTTGTGCTTTCTTGAGCTTGGAGCGTTTTGTGATTGTCACGGGTATTATTCTTGCGAATGATATCCCGTCCGGCATTGCGACCAACCGTCAAAAGCCAGGCAAAGGGATCATCGGGTAAACCTTGCTTTTGCCATACATCCAGCGCTTTAACACAGGCGAGAGAAAAGCTTTCTTCGGCAAGATCAATATCCCGAAAATAACTGACCAGTGCAGCGATGGCCTTGGGACGGATATCTGCAAATCTGGCCTGAAGCCAGGGATGTTGAGGCATGTTGGATTATTCCGGTTAACGGATTGCGGGATTAATCATCTTGAAAACTCGAAAGGGTTCCCCCTGACCAAGAAACCGGCCTTACTTCTATGCTGTGATAGGGGGTAGAGATCACATCGGCCATAGCAATGGCTTCGTCAAGGTTCGGAAACTCAGCCAGATAGAAACCAACGAACTGTTCTTTGGTATCAGCAAAGGGACCATCAGTGACCAAGGTTTTCTGATCTTGATCTACTTTGGATTTCAGTGTCACTGCATTGCTAACAGGCATCAGTTTTGCAGAAGCAAAGTCACCTCTTTCGGTCAGCTTCTTCTGGAGTAATCGGTGTTGTTCAAGGGCGAGTTCCTGTTCTTCAGGGGATAGTCGTCCATGAATACCTTCGGCAGAATATATTAGGAATGAATAGAGCATCATATTTCCTTGTAATTGAATATCATCCAGCAAAAGACGTTTGAGGCAGAGCAGAACCGACAAGACGTTATAATTAAGAGTAAAATAACTTGAACTTGTGTCCAGTGTTATAAGAGTAGGAATAATCTTCTAGCAAAGAAGCACTTGAGAACATTGGTAATTATTTTATAGCATATTTTATAAAATAATTGGGCTTGGCGATGTAATCTGTCTGGCAAAGTTAATTTACCCAGAGTAGTCTGAGTTTCTCTGGTTAGGATTTCCAAAATGACACGTGACACTCTTCAGGGCGTATTTCTGGCTCTGGCCGCATTTTTATGGTGGGGGCTGACACCACTATATTTCAAACAGATAGAGGCGGCTGGACCTCTGGAGGTTCTGAGCCATCGTGTGATTTGGTCTTTAGTTCTTCTTGCGATCTTGCTGTTCGCACGGAAAAGATGGCCTGAGATTAAAGCGGTTTTCAGTTCGCCAAAAATTTGGGGATGGCTGCTTCTTAGTGCCGTACTTATTGCGGTGAATTGGCTTGTCTTCATCTGGTCGATTTCAAATGGACACTTGGTCGAAGCAAGTCTTGGGTACTATATCAATCCTCTGGTTAACGTCCTTCTTGGCGTTGTCATACTTGGAGAGCGGCTAAAGTTGTTACAGGGAATCGCAGTGGGGTTAGCGGCTGTCGCCGTAGGCTATTTGACTTATATAGGGGGCGAATTTCCCTGGATTTCTTTAATCTTAGCAATGTCATTCGGGTTTTACGGGTTGATTAGAAAGCGTTTGCCTGTCGGGGCCCAAGTCGGGCTTTTTGCGGAAACGATAATGGTTACACCGATTGCGTTGGGCTACCTGATCTGGATTGGAGGGCAAAATGAGATGGTTTATATTGCGGGTGGTGCAGATATCAGTTTGTTGTTGATGTTGGCGGGTGTTGTAACAACTGTACCGCTTGTGTGCTTTGCCGCAGCAGCCAGACGTTTGAACTATTCAACAATTGGTATGATTCAATACGTTGGACCCACGGTTAATTTACTCTTGGCAGTATTACTTTTTGGCGAAGCCTTTACCAACGTACATGCCATATCTTTCGGATTGATCTGGTTTGCCGTCTTCTTGTTCAGTGCACAGTCATTTATGGATATGAAACGGGCAAAAAAGCAGGTTGCACTTTAGGCAACCTGCTTCGTTTCGTGTGTATAGCGCTGTTCGGTGGTCTTAGCCTTTTGGCATAATGACAATTGCACGGAAATCGTTGACGTTTGTCCGTGTCGGTCCGGTGATGATAAGATCATCAAGGGCCTGAAAAAAGCTATACCCGTCATTATTGGCAAGATGTTCTTTGGCGTTGATGCCAAGTTTTTCAGCACGTTCAAGCGTATCAGGACTCAGAATCGCACCAGCATTGTCTTCACTGCCGTCGATCCCGTCTGTGTCACAGGCTAGAGCAAAGATATCTGCCACGCCGTCCAGCTCTACCGCTAGGGCGAGTAAAAACTCTGCATTCCGGCCCCCGCGTCCATTTCCTTTGACTGTAACAGTCGTCTCGCCACCGGATAACAGAACGCAAGGTGCCTGTGCGGGTTGACCGTGGTTTGCGACCTGTCTGGCAATCGCGGCCATAACCTTGGCAACTTCCCGCGCTTCCCCTTCAATTGAATCGCCTAGGACAACAGGCGTAAAACCATGCTTTTCAGCAACAATTTTTGCGGCATCAAGGGAATCCTGAGGACGGGAAATCATGTGCATTGAACAGTTGGCAAAAACCGGGTCGTTTGGTTTGGGCGTTTCGTTGGTGGCCTTTTCCAAATGGGCGGCAACCGATGTTGGTGGTGTAATATCGTACTTGGTAAGAATAGCACGAGTATCTGCAAAAGTACTGGGGTCTGGAACGGTTGGGCCGGATGCAATGACATCGGGATCATCGCCGGGCACGTCAGAGATTAAAAGACTAACCATCTGTGCCGGGGCTGCCGCGGCGGCAAGCTGACCGCCTTTAATGGCCGATAGGTGTTTACGTACCGTGTTCATTTCGATGATGTTTGCGCCGGATTTCAGCAAGGCTTTGTTGATTGTCTGCTTGTCTTCAAGGGACAGGCCGTCAGCGGGCAGAGCCAACAAAGATGAGCCACCGCCGGATATAAGGCAGAGAACAAGGTCATCTTCACTGAGGCCTTGAACCATTTCATAGATACGCTTTGCTGCTTCACGACCAGCTGTATCCGGTACAGGGTGGGCGGCTTCGACAACTTCGATGCGGGTGCACTTTTCACCCTCGGGCATGTCGTGGTCATAGCGAGTTACGACAAGGCCCTCTATAGGCCCTTCCCAATTTTCCTCGACAGCTTTGGCCATAGCAGCGGCGGCCTTTCCTGCGCCTATCACGACGGTTTTTCCCTTGGGTGGTTTGGGTAGATAGTCAGGCACAGCCAATCGGGGATTTGCTGCATCCAGGCCAGCCTGGAAGAGATCTCGTAGGAACTTTTTAGGGGATATCGCGTTCATCTACAGGGCCTTCGCTTAACAAGTGTCATAAACCAGAGATGCCTTTATGGAAATGAACAGGGGCATTCGTCAAGAGAAGCCTTCGGAATAACTGTTATTCCTGCCTTTCTTTGACGTTGTGATGAAAAATCTGGTCGGTTTTTGTCTTTGATGCTAGATAGCTTCCTGACTTTGCATGCAAAAGCTTTCAGCTGTGATGAGAAAGTAATCTCTGATGTTCGTGGGCTGGTGATGCGATGGCGAAAATTCCTCTGGAAATCACACCAAACCAATACAATATTGAGGAAGGCATAAAAGCCTTGAGTTCAGTGGTATTGGGCATAGAGTATCGGCGTAAAGTCAGGGCCTCATCATAAGGCCTGAATTAAGGTAAAAGTAATAGGAAGATAATGGATATCCAAATTCTGGCTTCGGATGAACCAAGCCCGGTGAGCGTTATTAATGAAGATGCTGAAACCCCTTTTGTTTTTCTCTGTGATCACGCGACATCTTTTATTCCTAAATCCCGCAACAACCTTGGCGTCGAAGATCATCATCTGGATCGGCACGTGGCCTATGATATCGGTATCAAGGGGGTGACCGAGGGGATCGCTAATCATTTTAATTCTCGGGCAATCTTTAGTAACTTTTCTCGCCTTCTGGTCGATCCGAACCGCAAACTGGATAACGATGCCCTGATGCCTTTGGTTAGCGACGGATGTCATGTTCCTGCAAATCAGGATATGCCAGAGGCAGAGCGAGAAGCCCGCTTAAACGCTTTTTATTGGCCCTATCACAATCAAATTCAGACGACGCTGGATAACATGATTGAACAGGGGCAGGTGCCAATCATCGTGTCCATGCACAGTATGACCCATGAAATGGCCGGTGTTGCCCGCCCGTGGCCTGTCTGCGTGTTGTGGAATCAAGATCCTCGCATTCCGTTGCCCTTGATTGAAACTTTTACGCAACAAGGCTTTAACTGTGGGGACAACGTGCCCTACACTGGCCGGGATGGTCATGGCTATACAATGGAAATGCATGCGGATCGACGGGGACTACCCAATGTCCTGATTGAAATTCGTCAGGATCTAATTTCAGATCAGGCGGGCATAGATCAATGGACGACCCATATGATCAATGCCTTTGAAGAGGTTTTGCATTGCCCGTCGCTTAAAGAAATAAAGTGCTATCGATAAAAATAAGCACAAAAAGAAGTACCTTGTTTTGGGAGAAGAAAAATCATGAACGAGCAAACCAAACTGGAACTGGAAGCAGCGGCGTTCAGACGCCTTGTTTCGCACTTGCAAGATCGAACAGACGTTCAGAATATTGATATGATGAACCTCGCCGGATTTTGCCGGAACTGTTTGTCTAAATGGTATATGGCCGCCGCCGAAGAAAAAGGCGAGACCATGGACTACGGGCAGGCGCGCGAAATTGTCTATGGTATGCCTTATGACGAATGGAAATCGAAGCACCAGTTGGAAGCAACGGCTGAACAAAAAGCGGCCTTTGAGAAAAGCAAACCCGCGCACGATTAATCTTGCAAGTCAGTTAAGGCAACCATTAAGCAGACTGTGGTAAGCGAGAGACATCTTGTTAAAAAAGTCTCCTTGGCTACTGCGGGGCATTGCCAAAGTAGAAGCAGGGCGCTAATTTCCGCACAGACAATTTATGAGACAACTCATTACACGTGATTTTATAAAAGGGCCCCGGGCATGAGCGATTTCGAATCAAGCTACGAAGAAAATACTTCTGACGAAAGCCAGTCAGATGATATGGCAACAGAAACAACAAGTTCCTCTAGCGCAGCGCCCGTGCCAGGTGAAATCGCTGGTGTAACGGCGGACCGTCTTCGCGGATTTATCGAGCGCGTTGAGCGTCTGGAAGAAGAGAAAAAAGGCATCGCCGACGACATCAAGGAAGTCTATGCCGAATCTAAAGCACTTGGTTTCGATACAAAAATCATGCGCAAGATTGTCTCTCTCCGCAAACTGGAACAGCAAGAACGCATGGAGCAGGAAGAGCTTATCGACGTTTATAAGCATGCTCTTGGTATGGTGTAATCTCACCGCACATCGTTGAAGAAAAAGCCCGCCAATCGGCGGGTTTTTTTGTGAGATTTGAATAGGGGAGCTTTTAGGTTCTACCGATTGTTATACCTGTTCAGAGTAGAAATGCTAATTGTCTCCTAAATGTTGTTGTGCCATACACTTGAGATTACATGTTATGCGTGAGTTTTTTTGTATGATTTTAGTGGTGAAATTCTGTGAAAAATATCGGTTATAGTTATTTATTTATGATTGTTTTTAGCTGTTTGGCTGTCCCACTAAGAGCTCATGCAGATTCTGGCTTTACAAACGACATATCAAGAGAAGAGTATTGTCGCGAGTTTAAGAAACTCGTCTTCCCAAATGATGATGCTTATTTTTCGCGTTGGAATAGCCATGAACTTAAGGTTTTTCTTGATGGCGAAGATGCAGAAGTAGCTTATGCAAAAGAACTGTTCGCAAAATTTGAACAGTTAACCAATGTTAAAATTGTTTATACATCGAAAAAAGTAAGTATTGCTCTTGTTTTTTGGGAAGACATATATCGCTATGCGCTGGTTACTGGCGAGAAGTTGTTTAAAAACAGGTATCCTAAAAAATTAGATTTATATGAATACTATAAGGAAAATGCTGAAATAGGTCATTGGAATTTTTTCCTTCAGGATAAAACCCCGACAAGTAAGCAGATGGTTTATAATGTTGGAATATTTGAAACTTCTATTAGTACAAAATCTATAGAAATTTTTGAAGAAAATAAAAAAACTATTGAACTTGCCGTTACTGCATCCTTGTTCCCTTATAATAGCGATGATGTCACTATCAACCTTACCGATGTTGAGGCAGAAGAATTTTCCCCACTAATCAATTCGTCTCATACGCCTTTGATTCAATATTGGTATGGCCTCAATGCGATGGTGCCTGGTATTCAAGAAGAACAAGTTGTTTGTATAGAATGATTTTTACTCAAACCTCCTCAGGCACAAGTGTCTTCTGCAATGTCTGATAATCTGTTTTACCTGTGCCTAGGACGGGGATTTTATCCATAATTTCGATTTCGCGGGGGATCATCAGTTCGCTGATACCTTGTTCTTGTGCTTCTTTTAACAGAATGGCGCGGGTAGCGTCCGGGCATTCTGTGGCGAGGATGAGTTGTTCGCCCTTTTTGATGTCCGGGCGTGCGATGACGGCGTGCATAAAGCCGGGCCAGATTTTGCTGGCGAGATCTTCTGCTGCCGTCAACGAGACCATTTCACCTGCGATTTTGGCAAAGCGTTTAGCGCGGCCCTGAATGGAGATAAAGCCATCAATGTCCATGACGACAATGTCCCCGGTGTCGTACCAGCCGTCTTTGGGTGGTTGAAGCTGTCCGGGAGCCTCGGCGCGCAGATAACCCTTCATGACGTTGGGACCTTTGACGAAGAGACGTCCGCCCGTGGGGATACCGGGAACAGGTTCCAGCCTGCTTTCAATGCCGGGCAGGAAGCGCCCGACGGTGCCCGCTTTGTATTGCAGTGGCGTGTTGGTGGACAGAACAGGGGAGGTTTCTGTCGCGCCGTAGCCTTCCAAAATTCTCAGGCCAAACTTTTCTGACCAGGTTTTTCGGGTGCTGTCCTTAACCTTTTCCGCACCGGCAAAAATATGCCGTACTGAGTAAAAGTCGTAAGGGTGGGCAACGCGGGCATAACCTGTCAGGAAGGTATCTGTGCCAAAGACAATGGTTGCATTTGTGTCGTACACAAGGGCGGGAACGATGCGATAGTGGAGTGGAGATGGATAGAGGAAGGTTTTAATGCCAGAGAGGATTGGCAGAAGCAGGCCGCCTGTTAAGCCAAATGAGTGGAAAATGGGTAGGGCATTGAAAACGGTGTCCGTCGAGTTGAAATCGACCACGGCGGCAAGCTGGTTTCTGTTAGAGAGAAGGTTGTTGTGACTGAGCATGACGCCCTTTGGCACACCTTCTGATCCTGATGTGAACAGAAGGACAGCTGCATCGTTACTCTCTGGTGCAGATTTATTGTGGAATGATCTGGCAAAATGGCTTTTCACCCAACCGCACAGCTTGTTGCCGAGAGAGATTTCCTCTTTGAGATCTTCGAGATAAACAATCTTGTGTTCACGACCCAGCGCATCAACCAGATCATCAAGCCGTCCGAGTTCGATGAACTTACGGGATGTGATGATGGTTTTGATCTCTGCTGTTTTACAACAGGACAGCAGGTTCTTTTCGCCCATGGTAAAATTGAGCATGGCCCCGACGCGCCCGATGGCCTGTATCGCAAAGAATGATACCGCCGCTGCCGAAGAGTTGGGGAGTAAGAGGCCGACAATCTCCTGCGGCTTTGTCAGGTTGGCAAACTTGTCGCCGAGAACAAAACTGGATGTAATGAGTTTGTCGTAAGAAAGCGGTGCGCGTTGAATGTCTTCGACAACAGCGGCGTCACCACCGTGAATATCACGGGCATCCAACAGGTTCTTGAACAGGCCGCCTTCTGGTGGGCACGAGGTAAACGCGGTTTCGCTCATCAAATCGTGGAGCCCCACGCTGATGGCTGAACGACGTTCTCTGCCGCGAATATCGTCACTGAGGCGAAGTTTCTTGGGCGGATGAATGGTGATAATAACCTTGGGGAACCAGCGTTGGCGTATTTTGCCTTTGAGACGTGAAAAGGGCGTGTATTGCGCCCCTTCGATATTAACGGGCAGCAAAGGAGCATCTGCGTGATCCGCAATCATGCCGGGGCCTTCAAAGATCTTCATCATGCCCCCGGTGACAGTAATACGTCCTTCGGGGAAGATCACACAGCGCTTGCCAGACTTGACCACATTAATCATGGTCTTGGTTGCCATGGGATTGGTCGGGTCGATCGGATAGGAATCAACGACGGATAGGAAAGGTTTTACCCACCAACGCTGAGCGACATAGGTATCTATCGCAAAGGTGGGACGGCCGGGTAAGAAAGCGGCAAGAAGAATACCATCGAGAAAAGAAACATGGTTGATGACGATAACGGCCTTGGGGCCAAGATCTTTGAGGTTTTCTTCGCCTCTGACTTCCACGCGGAAACAGATTTTTAGTATGAGTCTGAAGAATAGTTTTGTTGGAACTTCGGGCAGGAGTTTGCAGACATAGAGAGCGACGAAAAGGTTGAGTATCCCAACGATCAGGAATATTTCAGGAATAGTAAAGCCAAGCATGAACAGGCCCGTTGCCCCAATGGCTGAGACAACCATAAACAGGGCATTGACGATATTGTTGCTGGCAATATTCCTTGCCCGGTGACTTTCGCTACTTTCATGTTGAAGGATGGCATAGAGCGGCACGATATAGAGGCCACCGCTAATAGAGATAAGCAGCAGATCAATCAGAACTCGGATTAATTCGGGGCGTTGGAAGTATTCTGCGAGGCCAATCAACGAGGATGACGCGGGTGTTATGGTGTTAGATGCGAGATACAGGTCAAAGCTGAAAAGCGATAGCCCCAGAGCGCCAAAGGGAACGTAACGTGCTGTGATTTCACCTTTGAGCAGCTTGTTGCATATTAGCGAGCCGAGAGCGATACCGATAGAAAACATGGTAAGAAAGAGAACGCTGATCAACTCGTTTCCGCCAATGATTTGTTTTGCCAATGGCGTGAATAGAGAAAGAAACGTTGCCCCAAAAAACCAGAACCAGGAAATACCCATAATAGAGAGAAAGACCGGACGATTGCCCGCACTGTGTTTAACCAGATTATAGGTTTCTGCCAGAAAGTTTGGGTTGATTTTTAGGGATGGCTCAGAGGCTTCAGCTCTGGGAATGAAGTAGCTCGTGATAAGGCCGATCAGGGACAGAGCTATGATGAGGAGGGAGACAGTCATCAAGCCATCCTCTGTCATAATAACAATGCCGCCGATGATTGTGCCGATTAAAATGGATAAGAATGTTCCTGCTTCGACCAGCCCGTTTGCACCGATAAGCTCTTCATCACGCATGTGATCAGGAAGAATACTGTATTTAAGGGGACCAAAGAAGGCTGACTGTGTTCCCATTAAGAACAAGACGACCATCAGATAGACGGGGGAGTTCGTCAAAAAGCCATAACTGGCAAGCCCCATAATGATTATTTCAAGGTACTTTGTAAGGCGAATTAAACGCGACTTTTCAAACTTGTCTGCAATTTGACCTGCGATCGCAGAGAAGAGAAAGAAGGGAAGAATAAAGATGCCCGCAGCTTGGGTGACCATTGCCTTTGCTTCTTCCGGGGACAGGTGGAGCATCTTGTATGTAATCAAGACAACGAGGGCATTTTTAAAGAGGTTATCGTTTAAAGCCCCCAATGCCTGAGTGAGGAAAAGAGGCAGAAAACGTTTGCTCTGCATAAGGTGCAATAGATTTTCACCACCAGATTCTTTGGACTGAGGTTGATTTGCCAAAGTTTCGTCTTCTCTGTTTTTATCGTCTGGGGACATCCCTAGCTACTCCGCCTCTTTATTGTCTTTTGCTGTATAGTGCCGAATTGTTTTGAAGATTTAAACTAACTTTGTGTTTTTACTTATTTAATTATAAGTGAGTAATCACTCATAGTTGTAGCCTTTTCAGTTTAAAGTCAAGTGTGGGGTTGGAAATTGTTGTGTCAAAGAATGAAAATTTACAAATTTAGATAAAAATGGTCGTTAATAGAAATGTTATAAATAAACTGTTAATCAGTTAACTGAGTATTGATTTTATTATTCTTCAAATTGTTCTTCCTATTGTTTTTATTGGGTTATATCTATTTATCTGTGCTTTAGGATCAACGAATGGGGTCTGTTTCCAAGCGCGTATGATGGTATTTTTATTCCTGAATCACCGATAAAACGGTCGTTAATAACCATGAAAAGGATTTTGGCTTTCCCATTATATCCTCGGCCCAATTCGGGTTCTTTCAGGGAGGATTAAATATGAGAGCAAAATCAGGCTTTCTAAAAGGTTTGAATCCGACCATGGCAATATGGTCGAAGTTTCTTGTCTTCGCCTTGGTGGTTATGGCGTTTGTTGCCACCGAAGGCGTAGGTGATTTTTTTACAGGAATTAACAATTTCCTGGTTGGCACCATGAAATGGTACTACTTGGGAATTGTTGCATCTTTCTTGTTCTTTGTTATTTGGTTACTGTTTAGTCGATACGGTAATCTTCGTTTGGGTAAAGATAGCGATAGACCGGAATTCAGTTATTTTTCTTGGTTCGCAATGTTGTTTGGTGCTGGTATGGGGATCGGTCTGGTCTTCTGGTCAATTGCCGAGCCAATTTACCATTTTCAGTCTAACCCCTTTATTTCAGAAGATGCGTCGCAAACAGCAGAAGCGGCACAAGTCGCCATGCGCATCACGTTGTTTCACTGGGGATTACACCCATGGGCAATCTATGTAATCGTTGCCTTGTCATTGGCGTACTTTGCCTATCGCAAAGACTTGCCTTTGACCATTCGTTCTTCGCTGTATCCGCTTATTGGCGAACGTATCTATGGTCCTATTGGGCATCTCGCTGATCTATTGGCTGTGTATGGTACAGTCTTTGGTGTTGCGACGTCTCTTGGACTTGGTGTTCAGCAGATGGCCACTGGACTGTATGAAATTACAGGTTGGGGTTTCTGGATTACGGAAACGATTACCGACGGCGTTACGAAAACCGAACCCGCCTTGGCAGCAATGATGGTGTTGATTGCCATTATTTCTGGTTTAGCAACAATCTCTGTCGTATCTGGCGTCGGTAAAGGGGTTAAAATCCTTTCCGAGGTGAATCTGTGGTTGTCCATTGCAATTCTGGCATTTTTTATTGCTTTCGGCCCAACCCGTTATCTTCTCGGATCATTCCTGCAGAACATGGGTGATTATATAGGAAATGTAATTCCTTTGAGCCTCTGGACCAATGCAAATGACGAAGCAAGTCAATGGCAAGGCTGGTGGACAGCTTTCTATTGGGGCTGGTGGATGTCATGGGCACCATTTGTAGGTATGTTTATTGCGCGTATTTCACGTGGCCGGACAATCCGTGAATTTATTCTAGGTGTTCTATTGGTGCCAACATTACTTGGTGCTGTCTGGTTAACCGCATTTGGTGGTACGGCATTGCATATCGAGCTCTTTGGTGACGGGGGTATCGTCGAGGCAGTTAAGTCTGATTTGACGTCAGCTCTATATGTAACCTTGCAAAAAATGAATGCTGGTTTCATGGGATCAATCGCTGCGATTGTTGCGACACTCCTTATTGCGACCTATTTCATTACCTCTTCTGACTCTGGTACCTTAGTGGTTAATACTCTTCTATCCGTCGGGGATGAAAATCCACCTACTGTGCACCGTGTTATTTGGGGACTTGGGGAAGGCTTTGTTGCTGCCGCGCTATTAATGGCAGGGGGGCTGAAAGCCTTACAGGCGGCGGCGATTGCCGCAGCATTGCCGTTCTCAATTATCATGATCTTTATGATGATTGGCTTGGTAAAGTCTCTTCGTCAAGAAGATTTAGGGATTGCCTATGCACCAAGCGGAGACCGTGTTAGCGGAAGTTTGAACGACTAACCGTTTATGCGTAAACGTTACTAAATGAAACGGCCCCACTAAATGTTGGGGCCGTTTTTTTGCAATTTCTATTTTGATACTTTGGGATAAAGGGACTCTATTTCTTCCTCATATACCTCAATAACCTTGTGGCGTCGCACTTTTAGCGTTGGTGTCATCATTTCATTGTCAATTGTGAAAGGTTCTTTGGCGATCACAAATTTACGCACTTTCTCAAGCGGGGAGAGCTGTTTGTTAATTTGATCAACGGCTTTGGCGATAGAGATTTTTAACGAAGGATTGTTGTGTACAGAGGCGAGAACGGCGGCAACTCCGTTGGCTTCTCCCCATAGGTCGAGAAACTCATCATCCGGCACGATAATAGCCGTTAAGTGAGGGCGTTTGTTCCCGTATACCATGACTTGATGAATTGAAGGGTGGAGAGATAGCTCCCCTTCTACACGAGCAGGGGAAACGTTATCACCCCCGGATAAAACGATAATATCCTTTTTGCGGTCAGTGATCTTTAAGCGTCCACGATGATCAATTTCGCCAATATCTCCGGTATGTAGCCAACCACCTATAATGGTTTCATCGGTGTATTTCTGATCATTCCAATAGCCTGACATCAAAAGCTCGCCCGAAGCCAGTATTTCGCCGTCATCAGCGATTTTGATTTCAACGCCCCTGAGTTGAGGGCCGACAGTGGACATATCTATTCTGTCGTGCCGGTTAACCGCGATAACAGGGGCCGCTTCTGTCTGTCCATAGCCCTGCAAAATTGTTAAACCAAGCGCGTGAAAAAACAGTCCGACATCTTCATTGAGAGCCGCGCCACCGGAAACC
>NZ_CAKZMP010000368.1 GCF_937128705.1 uncultured Kiloniella sp.
CCATGTTGTGGTCGATGCTATCAAGTAAAGCCGATTGGGTAATTATATCCTGATCGCAGGGTTTGCTCTTTAGCAGATTGGTTTTAGGTTAGGAATTATATGAACAGGCCGTTCGAAATTCGAATGGCCTGTTTTTTTGCCGTGTAGTTTGGGGGAGCACAGTACGTTCCGCAAAACAGTTCCTGCAAAGCAGAATATAGGAATGTTTGTATTCCCGCGGTCAGTTTTCCTGTATCATACTCCGCAAACGCGATCGGTTATTCTTCTATATTGATCAGACAGGATCGTTGTCAGGGGGGTGATTTGCCAAGTTTTAACTGGCTGAATGCTTATCAAATAACCAGTGCGGTGCCTCATTTAGAATTTCCAAAATTGGGGAATTCCATGAATATGGCCATAACGGTTGCTTTGACCCAGATGGAAAACAGTCAATGGTGGCCCGAAGAACAAATAGAAGAAGCTCAGTTCGGGCAACTTTTTCAACTGTTAAAATACGCAATTAAAACAGTTCCCTATTATAAGAATTTCCCTGTGCCTAACTCGCCGCAGGAATTACAGTGTACTTGGCAAGACTTACCTATTCTTGAGCGGGGTAACATCGTGGGGGAAGGGGGCGACCTTCTTTCAAAATTTCCCCCAAACAGCCACGGTAAAATTAAAACGCAATATACGTCTGGGTCGACGGGCCAGCCCATTGCCGTTAAAAACACACAGTTAAGCCGGGTGTTCTGGCGGGCCTTTACCACAAGAGATCATATTTGGCATGGCAGAAACCCAGCTTGGAAGTTGGGACATATTCGGATCGCAAAAAAAGGAGTGGCCGAGTACCCGGGAACCGTTGGGAAAGGATGGGGTGCGCTCAAAGGTAAAGACGCCTTGATTGAAACGGGACCAATAGCTGGGCTTAACATCAATGCAAAAGTTGAAGAACAGGCTGAATGGCTTTTACGCAATGAGCCGGATTTCCTTATCACCTATCCAAGTGTTATTCAAAGGTTGGCAGAACATTGCTTGAAACAAGGGATACGCCCGACCAACCTTAAACAGGTCGAAACAATTTCCGAAGTTCTGACGGATAAAGTTCGTCACCTTGTCGATCAGGCTTTCGGGGTCAAGATTGTTGATCTGTATTCCACGCGCGAACTGGGGTATTTGGGGTTACAATGCCCTGAAAACAATCATTACCATGTTCAAAGTGAAGGAATTTATCTGGAGGTTGTTGACGAACAGGGGCATGCCTGTCCTGCTGGTGTTCCGGGAAAAATTGTTGTGACGCCTTTGCATAATTTTGCCATGCCTCTTATTCGCTATGCTGTAGGGGATTACGGCGTTATTGGCGACCCTTGTTCTTGTGGACGTGGCCTGCCTGTTCTCAAATCGATCCTAGGTCGAGAGCGAAACAGGTTACGGCAACCAGATGGCGAATATCGGTGGATTGCCTTATCTGCAATGGCTTATGGTGAAATGCTGGCAATTGCACCTATCCGTGAATATCAGATTGTTCAGGTGTCTCTGGATGAATTGATCCTTAATGTTGCTGTGGATGTTGACTTGTCGACTGACCAGATAAAAACACTTTCCCTGTGGGCGCAAAAATCATTGCCCTTTGCTGGAAAAGTGACGGTGATCGGGCATGACGAACTGAAACGATCCGCGAATGGAAAATTGGAATTGTTTCAAAGTTTAATTGAATAATATCGCTGACGAAGCTTGGTTTTGACAAGGTTTATTCAGCACGGTTCCAAGTCCATATTTTCGTAATTATCAGTGGACTGATCCTGAAAAGACTTTTACTCTTTCTCGCTTATAACAAGAATAACTTTTTTGGGAGTTTATAATGTTAAAGCACCTCTCTGGGGCGGCGGCGATTGCAACCGGGTTATGTCTGATGGCAGCACCTGTGCAGGCTGATTATTCCTTAAACATTCTGCATATTAATGATTTACACTCGCGCATTCTGCCGGTGAACAAATATGATTCCACTTGCGGGGACGAAGATCTTGCCGAAGGTAAGTGCTTTGGCGGTTTTGCCCGGGTATCTAAGGCATTGAACGACCGTCGTTCTGCCCTGGAAGCCAAAGGCGGTAACGTATTGGTTCTTGATGCAGGTGACCAGTTTCAGGGCTCATTGTTTTATACAAATTACAAAGGTCAGGCCGCAGTTGAGCTTATGAACATGACTGGCTTTGACGTCATGACCATTGGTAACCATGAATTTGATGACGGACCGGAAGTATTTTTACAGTTTATTGAAAAAGCAAACTTTCCGATCATTGGGGCCAATACCATTGCTGCACCAGGATCAGTTCTGCGCGGTAAATACGGTACTTCTATCGTTTTGGAACGCGGCGGTGAAAAGATCGGTGTGATCGGCGCACTCGCCGAAGATACAGATGAAACATCAAGTCCGGGCGATAGTATTACTTTCTTTGATACAGCAAATGCCGTGCAGCCTATTGTTGATCAAATGCAGGCTCAGGGTGTTAATAAGATTATTTTACTAAGTCATTTGGGTGTTCCCCGTGATAAGCAAGTCGCAAAGCAGTTGACGGGTGTCGATGTGATTGTCGGTGGCCACAGCCACACCTTGCTTTCCAATTCAAATGATCGTGCCGAAGGACCTTACCCCGTTGTTGAGACAGCCCCTGATGGCAAAAAGGTTCCTATTGTTCAGGCCTATGCCTATTCCAAGTTTATGGGTGAACTTAACTTAACTTTTGATGACGATGGTAACCTGAAAGACTGGAGCGGGGATACTGTTCTGCTGGATCAGTCCTATCCCGAAGATGCAAAGATGCAAGCGCGCATTGTTGAATTGAACAAGCCACTGGCTGAAATTCAAAAACGCGAAGTAGGGTCTGCATCAAGTGTGATTGATGGATCAAGATCTGTTTGTCGTGCAGGAGAATGCGCAATGGCTAACATCGTTGCTGATTCAATGCTTGCCCGTGTGAATTCAACGGGTGGCGATGCTGTTATTGCACTACAAAACGGTGGTGGCGTTCGTGCCTCTATTGATGCTGGCCCGGTAACAATGGGCGAAGTTCTTACTGTGCTGCCTTTCCAGAATACCATAGCGACTTTCAAGCTTAAGGGCGCACACTTTATTGAAGCGCTTGAAAATGGACTATCAAAAGTAGAAGAAGGAGCAGGGCGTTTCCCACAGCTAGCTGGTGCCCGTTATACTTGGGACCCAAAAGCAGAGCCGGGGGCGCGTGTTGTTTCCGTCGAAGTTGGTAATGAGAAAGATGGCTTTGTTGCTCTGGATGAAAATAAGATCTATAGCATGGTAACAAACAACTATGTTCGTAACGGTGGTGACGGATACAGCGTTTTGGCAGATCACGCTATTGATGCTTATGATTATGGACCAAGTCTGGAAGATGCACTTGCTGAATATATCACAGCAAACAGCCCGGTAGAGGGTACGATCTCTGGACGTGTTACTGCTAAAAAGTAAGAATGCTGCCCAAAAGATTACAACAACTCTTGTTGATGTGATTAACTTACAAAGGTTCTGCGTAATGCAGAGCCTTCATTGTTTATACTCTATGATTACTACCTTATCGTTGAGCGTAAGGCTATTGTCATTTTCCAAAAAGAAAACCCCGCCAGATGGCGGGGTTTTGTACTTTCTTT
>NZ_CAKZMP010000369.1 GCF_937128705.1 uncultured Kiloniella sp.
AAGGGCACAGTTGATACATTCCAATTGAGCACCATCGCGAATATCAATGCCCATAGGGCAGACAACAACACACTGCTTACAATCGATACAATCGCCAAAGGCCTTATCATCCTGTGTTTTTTTTGCGCGTCCTCTGGGATCGCCACGATCTTTACGATAGGTAACTTGCAATGAATCTTCGTCCATCATTGCGGCCTGAATTCTGGGCCACGGACACATATAGATACAAACCTGTTCCCGAGATAGTCCACCAAGGGTGTATGTCGTAAAAGTCAGTAAGGCGACAAAGGAATAGGCGGTTATATCGGCTTGTAATGTAAACAAGTCGACTAAGAGAGTAGGGGCATCAGCAAAGTAAAATACCCATGCGCCACCCGTTGCCATACCAATGATCAACCAGATTGTATGCTTTAGGGTGTATTTCCAGACCTTTTCAAAATCCCATTTATGACGATGTAATTTTATCCGAGCATTCCGATCACCTTCGATCCAACGCTCAACGGCAATAAATAAATCGGTCCAGACGGTTTGTGGACAAGCATAGCCACACCACACGCGACCAAAAAGACTGGTAAAAAAGAAAAGAACAAGCCCGGCAACAATAAGAATACCCGTAATGTAGTATACTTCCTGTGGCCAGAGTTCGATAAAAAAGAAATAAAAACGATTGCCCGGAAAATCAATAAGAACAGCTTGATCCGGTGCACCGGGACCACGATCCCAGCGTATAAAAGGAACTAAGTAATAAATGGAAAGCGTGACGATCATAATCAGCCACTTTAACCGGCGGAACTGACCTTCTGCACGTTTTGGGAAAATAGGTTCACGTTTTTTATAGAGAGGACGGTTCTCTTTTTTGTTAACGGCCTCCACCTCAACGGTGGCTTCCTTAACGATCTGTTCCAGCTTGGTGCTCATTTCTACAGACGTTCTTTTCTGACGTTAAGTTATTTTTTTATAGTACGGGAGAGGTAGAGCTCTCCCGTACATAGGCCTTTGTATTATTCCCCACCACCGAGGGAGTGAACATAAATGCTCAAGGCTTTAATTGTCACGGGATCCAAACGGGCTTCCCATGTTGGCATGACACCTTTACGACCATAAGAAATGGACTGAACAACGGTTTCCTTATCACCGCCGAAGAGCCAAAGCTTATCTGACAGATTTGGTGCCCCCATCTCACGATTACCCACACCACCTGTTTCATGACAAGCGGCACAGTTATCTTCGAAAATAGGTAAACCACGTTGAGCAGCCTCACTGTCACTTGATGTGCCAGACAGAGACAACACATATTCCGCAACGTCAGAAATTTCCTGTTTTTCCAGAATCTCATTAGTCAAGAACGCGGTCATATCGTTAAATCTGGTTTCATCGTGCGTAGAACGAATACCATAGTTAATGGTGTAGTGGATGTCTTCGAGAGATCCGCCCCATAACCAGTGGTCATCATTCAGGTTCGGGTAGCCTTTGGCACCTTGGGCACCACTACCGTGACACCCGGCACAGTTATCGCCAAAAGCCGCCTGCCCAGCAGCAAGCGCGTACTGGTTAAGGTTCGGATCTTTTGCGATATCTTCTAAGCTGGATGCCACGATCTTTGCTTCGATATCAGCACGTCCGGCTTTTACTTCTGCCAGTTCGTTCATAATCGTTTGGCGTTGGGAGTAGCCCAATACACCTTTGGTATAATCACTGATACCTGGCCAGGCTGGCATCGCAATCCAGTACCCAATGGACCAGATTACAGATGCGTAGAGTACCCATAACCACCAACGGGGAAGAGGGTTGTTCAGTTCTTCAATGCCATCCCACTCATGACCAGTAGTATCGACACCAGAGATCTCGTCTTTTCTTGGATTTCCTGCCATAACTAGTCATCCTCTAATGGAATTTGAGCGGCGTGATCAAACTTGCTTTTGTTCTTTGGCCACAGCGCATAAATAACGCCACCCAAGAACATCACAACCAGATACACAAGCCCCCAAGTTTGCGAAAAAGTAGAAATGTCGTTGTATTCCATAACAGTCTCCTTATCGCAGTTCCGGACCTTCAGCCTTATAAGCTGAGAAGTCCACGAGGGTGCCAAGCATTTGCAGGTAAGCAATCAAAGCATCCATCTCTGTAATTACTTTGGCGTTATCATCAAAGTTACGAACCTGTGCTTTCGGATAACGGGCAAGTAGTCCATCGGTATCACCGTCTGGATCAACCTGAGCACGCAAGTCCGCTTCGGCCAATTCAATCATCTCGTCACTATAGGGAACACCGACCATACGGTTTGCTTCCAAGTGCTGTTTGATATCGTTGAAACGTAGTGGTGCATCCAAAAGAAAAGGATAGCCCGGCATCACAGATTCAGGAACAATTCCGCGTGGGTTAATCAAGTGTTCCTTATGCCATTCATCAGAATACTTGCCACCGACACGTGCTAAATCTGGTCCTGTACGTTTTGATCCCCATTGAAAGGGATGATCGTACATTGATTCAGCTGCAAGAGAGTAAGGTCCATAACGCTCTACTTCATCCCGCAAAGAACGGATCATTTGCGAATGACAGTTATAACAGCCTTCACGAATGTAGATGTTACGACCAGCCAATTCCAATGGCGAATAAGGACGCATCCCCTTTACTTTCTCGATTGTACTTTCAAGAAAGAAGAGCGGCGCAATTTCGATCAGTCCACCAATTGAAACCACAATTAGAATACCAATCAATAGAACGATTGAGTTTTTCTCAA
Organism: uncultured Kiloniella sp.; assembly: GCF_937128705.1. GTDB lineage: Bacteria > Pseudomonadota > Alphaproteobacteria > Kiloniellales > Kiloniellaceae > Kiloniella. Next base: position 2,741 of record NZ_CAKZMP010000369.1, read on the forward strand.
AAATGTCATGCTTAATCATGATCTTATAGCCTCCTTATTCTGCAGCTACGGGGCTAGGAACAGCTTCAGGAGCAAGTGAACGGCTTTCCGTTCTTACATCTCCGCGGGCAGTCCGCCATAGGTTGTAAGCCATGATCAGAGAACCGACCACAAAGAAGGCACCACCGATTGCACGGATCCAATAGAAAGGATTCATTGCTTCGACAGTTTCCACGAAAGAGTATTCTAGGAAGCCAAGGTCATCATAGGCACGCCACATTAGCCCCTGTAGAATACCGGATACCCACATAGACGTGATGTATAGAAGA
>NZ_CAKZMP010000370.1 GCF_937128705.1 uncultured Kiloniella sp.
AGTAAATAAGAAACCTCTATATAAAAGGGGCAATACAATATCATTTCCTTTATGATTACAAAGCTCATCTGTATAATTTCCTATGACTTCATTTAGTTTTTGATTTGGTCTTTTTTCAAGCTCAATCCATTCTGAAAAGAAGCCACTTTTGTGTAATTCTAAATCTAAATCATTTGCCCAAACTTGTAGGCTTGATTCCTCAAATATCACTTTATCTACTGCATTATAATAGTTATAAATTAGTTCTTCCACTTTTGGATTGTCAAGATGCTGTAAATATCCAGAATTCTTTAAGGATTCAAATCCACTACGATTATAGTTCAGTGGTTGCTCAATAATCATTACAAATACAGCAGAGGTTATAGTTTTTTGCTCATTCCAGTTTTTGTCAGAGATTAATTCAGTTGCATGAGCACATAATTGTGATTGTTCAGTTCGTGTTTTAATCATAAGTTCACTAACTTTTAAATCACTTTCTACATTTTTAGCAATTTTATCTAAATAATTTTTGAGTGCTTGCTTTTCATTTCTGACTTGATTTTGATTATTTACTTGAAGCGCAATTAAAATTCCAATAACGACCAAGATTATTTCTCCAATAGCATAAAGAAAATATTTGCTGAACTTATTTTCAGTCAGCATTTTTTGTCTAATTTTTCTAAAGAATTTTATCATTGGTTAATGCTTGGTTATAATGAAGCACAATTGGATTTGGATTGTTATAAATTATCAATATCCAATCGTTACTGAAACAAGTTCAGCATAAGTAAACGAAGGTAGCTGAAATTTTTAAAAAAGTCAAGTAACACACTAAATAACCTCATTTTATTTATGACTTAATTTATAGGTGTTTGTTTGTGTAATTGTAATCATATTATGTTCTAAAAGCAACTTTAAAACGGTTTTAATATCTTTTTCTGGGCACTTTAAAGTGGTGCTAATTACTCTGGATGACAAGTCGCCATTTTCAAGCAATTCTACAATACGTTTTTTTATGGTATTAATATCTTGAGGTTTGTTCTTTTTTTCAGCAGACACGCAAACCGAACAAATACCACAAGGTTTAATATCTTTTTCGCCAAAATAGGCGAGGAGCTGCATGCTTTTGCAAACCGAATCATTTTCAACATAATCGAGCATGCTTTTAACTTGCTGTTGTTTCAGTTTGTTTTGTTGCTCGATAATATTTGCAATTCTATTAATGGTTTTATCATCCTCACGCGGTTGAATAAACGTAATCTGCGCATCGGTTTTAGCCAAATTAAGTGTAATAATTTGATTGTTTTCCAATTCTTGTAAAACATGAATTAATTTAGATTGTAATCTGTTCTTTTTTCTTGATCAGATAACGGAAAATAGATAGCCCCCACAGGAAAATTATTGGGGTTGAAAGCTGAAGAGTAGGTGCGATAATCTGATACGTGTCATGCATTAATATTTGTCCGATTGAAATGAACCCGCTCATAAAACAAACAGCCCATGTTATTGCTATCCAGAATAACATTGTCGTGCTGTCAGTTCTGCCTGTTTCTATTGAGTTTATTATGATTGCAGCGGGTAACAAAAGTAGCATTAGGTCGTAATAATAAAGGTGAGGGCTGAGTAATACCCCCCAGATAAAAGTGATTGCCATAGCAAGATCCCATCTATTGAGATCTTTTTTCCAAGCTGACTTGTGCCAAAGGAAACATAGCAAAAGTATTGTACAACCACTAGCTATGTAGGTGGATAGGTTCGAAGCAAATGTGGAAATATCGTCCAGTAATAAAACAGAAAAACCAAAGAATGAATGAATACCCCACGTTGGATAATTAGAAGACCTTAGAAGGTCAAGGAACTGAGGACTGACTTCCATATAGGCGATCATTGCATCTGGTAAAAAGATAAAGCCAGATGCCAAGCATAATGACACAGACAAAATACCACCGAGCAGGGCTTGCCAACGCCACTTTAGAATCAGAACTATTGCAAGGGCGATGGCGAGTTGTGGTTTGAAAGCTATCAGTCCAAGACAAAAGCCAGCTTTAAAGTCATGATCATGGCGTAAGTATTTATAAGAAAGCACATAAATTAATAATATTATAGGTGTTGCTTGGGCGTGCATAAACCAACCAAGCGTTGGGTAAAATAAGAAACAACAACCAATAAGCTTATACAGAGGGAAGCGTTGTAAGAATACAAGTTCTTGGCGTAATAAATTTACCGTAATAAGCAGGACTAGAAAGTTACAAACTTGCCAGATAATGAAGCCATAAACATAAGGTAGTTTAGCAAACGGACTATAAATAAACGCCATAAATGGTGGGTTTAAAAAAGGAGCATATCCATCCAAATCCTTGCTTATCAAAGAGGTTTGGAAATCTATTTGCTGGGGAAATAACAGGCCTGAATTTATAGAATATATTTCCTGCAGTATGTCTTGGTTTAAAAAGGCTCCACCAGTATAAAACGCTAGGAAATCTCCACCTAGTACACTGCCTGATCCTGTAACTAACCCAGTCAGATTTATGTGCGTATAAAGGTAATATCCGCCAGTAAGTGACAACATGACAAGCGCGGGCAAAAGAGCATGTGCTTTGACAAACCTATCTTGGATGGGGAAGCAAAACATTACCGGGCCTCATGTTTTCATTGTTTGTATATTGGTTGATGTGCGAACTAGCTTGAATTGTTTTGTGCAGTCGTTCTGGTGTTTGTCTCTGACTTTACTGACCTGTAAAGCAGGTAACCTAAATAGAAAACGACCAGTGTGGAAAACTGGAACCCGATATTGGGTAGCCCCAGTGAACTGCTGGCTTTAAGTTGTAGTGCTGTTAATTGGCTTCCTAAGTAACAGGCAACCCAGACCAATGTCATCCATAATATTATTTTAGGGCTTCTCGCGTAGAGCCAGGGCAAATATTGGGTAATAATCGCCGTAGGCAGAAGCAGCAGCATCAAATCATAATAATATAAATGAGGACTGATGAGTAGTCCCCAGCAGAACGTAAGAGCCATGCTGATATCCCAAAAAGACTTGTCTTCTAGCCAAGCTATCTTTTTCCACAAAAGGAAAAGTAAAAATAGGATTCCAGTTGTAAGGATTAGTGTTAGAAGGTTTGTTGCTGTAATGCTGACATGGTCTAATAACAGAGCCGAAAATCCAAAAAACGAGTTAATGCCCCAAGTCGGATAATATTCGGCCCTCAGTAAGTCGAGCAGATAGGGGGAAATTGTCAAGTAAGCTTGTAATTCGTTTGGCATATATATGACGGCATAACCTACTATGAGTGTAACTGAGCTGATGCCACCGAGTATGGCTTTCCATCGCCACTTGAAGAAAAGAATAAAAGCGATGCCGACAGCCAACTGGGGTTTGAATAAAAGCAGCCCTAAGTAAAAACCTGCTTGATAGTCTCGTCCATTACGTAGTGCTTTAAAACAAAGACAATAAATAAACAGAATAATTGGCGCGGCCTGACCATATAAAAAACAGGCAATGGTCGGGAAAAAAAGGAAACAGCAAATATACAATTTTACCAGTGATAATTCTTGTAATTTTGGTAGCTCACTTCGTATGATCAGGACGGAAAACAACAGTAAAATCAGATTAAAGAATGTCCATATTATATAGGCAGGTACATAATCAAAATAGGCGAAAGGTGCATATAGCAAAGCTGTAAATGGCGGGTTGATAAAGGGGCTTAATTTATTGAAATCTGGGCCTATAATTGTTTTTTGAAAATTTAATTGATTTGTGAAATATATCTCTGAAATCGGGTTGTTCTGCTGGTGCACAAAAATATGATCATAAACGGTGTTCAGGCTATCGTTTAAATAAAAGCTTCCCCCTGTATAAAAGGCCAAAAAATCAACGCCTAAGGGAATGCCAAAATAGGATTCCTGACCACTTCCAATCATTAAGCTTATGAAATAAAAGGAAACTGTTAAAACAGCCATTATTGTGCTGTATCCAATAGCTCTTTTTTTGAATCCGGGAGATAACGGGTATTGGAAAAACAAGATCAGCCTATTTTTTGAGATCATCACCAAGTTTTTAATTATATCTATTTGGTTAATTTTGAATAAATTATGATGACTTCATATGTTTAGTGTAGATTAACAAGCTGTATTTTGGTTTTCTTGATTATACTTCCGATCAGGTGACTTGGATGATTTTTTGTAAGGGGTTACATCGTATGTCCGGAAAATGGGATACACGTTATTTGAAGCTTGCCAGAGAAGTTGCGACTTGGTCAAAAGATCGTTCAACTCAGGTGGGGGCTGTTATTATTCTGGAAGATAATACACCTGGACCATACGGTTTTAACGGGTTTCCCCGTGCTGTCGATGATAATGCTGATGAACGTCACGCGCGTCCGTTGAAATATGATTGGACCGAACATGCTGAACGCAATGCTATATTCCATGCCGCGCGTGTTGGTGTTCGATTAAGTGGGGCGTCTATTTATGTGACTCATTTCCCTTGTTCAGATTGTTCAAGAGCAATCATCCAGAGCGGTATTAAAGAGATTGTCGTTGATGCTAAAAGCAAAGATGATCCAGATTTTGCTGAACGCTGGGGGGAAATCAAAACTCAGGAAGTTATGCTTAAAGAGGCTTCTGTCACTTGGCGGTTTGCCGCTGTTGATGTTTCGTAAAGAGATCACATAAGTGATGCATAAAGTAACAGGGTTAAATCACATCACACTTGCTGTTAAGAATTTGGACAAATCGGTCCAGTTCTACCGGGATGTTCTTGGGTTTGATCTAAGAAAAGTTTGGTCTGGTGGCGCTTATCTCGAGGCGGACGTTTTTTGGATCTGCCTTTCACCCGATTCAGATACGCGCGACAAGCCTCACCCAGATTATACACACATGGCTTTTAGTGTTGATAAAGAAACTTTCGTTCCTCTCTGTGAACAACTCAAAGAATTTGGTGTTGAGGTCTGGAAAGAAAATAAAAGTGAAGGCGCTTCTTTTTACTTTCTGGATCCAGACCACCACAAACTAGAGCTACACGTCGGGGATCTTCATAGCCGTTTACAGGCAATGTGATTTCGTCGTGTACTATCTTTGGATGATTTGTTTGCCGCCTTTAATCAATTCTTGTAAGGGATTAAAGCCCATATGGTAAGAAAGTTCGGCAGGATGAGTGATATCCCATATCGCTAAGTCCGCAACTTTACCAACTTCAAGACTGCCATGTGTCTTTTCCAAGCCGAGTGCTTGGGCTGCATGTAAGGTAACGCCACGCATTGTCTCTGTTGGTGTCATTTTAAAAAATGTGCACGCCATATTCATTGCAAGCAAGATCGAGCAGCAGGGGGATGACCCAGGGTTCATGTCTGTCGCAACAGCCATAGGAACAGCATTCTCTCTGAAGAGATCAATCGGTGGCTTCTTTGTTTCGTTGAGAAAGTAAAAAGCACAGGGAAGAATAACGGCTACAGAGTTTGCATCTGCCATTGCCTTGGCTGATTTCTCCGATACGTATTCTAAATGATCTGCAGATCTTGCGCCGTACTCTGCTGCTAGTGCCGCACCACTCAGATCGCTGAGCTGCTCAGCATGAAGCTTCAGGCTAAAACCAAGACCTTTTGCCGCTTTAAAAAGCTTCTCTATGTGGGCTGGTGAGAAGGCAATGCCTTCACAAAAACCGTCAACTGCGTCAGCAAGTCCGGATTTTTTAAGCTCGGGTAGTTTTTCAATTATGCTGTCGATATAACCATCGCCGTCATTTTGGTATTCTTCTGGAACGGTGTGAGCCGCGAGGTAAGTTGTGACAACATCGAGTGGTAAATTTTCACCAATTTGCCGGGCAACACGCAATTGCTTCGTTTCGTTTTCCCAGTTCAGACCATAACCGGATTTAATTTCGAGAACAGTGACCCCTTCTGTCTGGAGAGATTGCGCCCGTTTCATAGCCTTGTCAAAAAGCTCTTGCTCGCTGGCTGCTCTGGTTGCTTTGACGGTGGATCTTATACCGCCGCCTGCACGGGCAATCTCTTCATAACTTGCACCTTCTAGACGCATGTTGAATTCATTGATCCGCTCGCCGCCGTGCACGATATGTGTGTGGCAGTCTATCAAGCCGGGTGTAATCCATGATCCGTTGAGATCATTGATTTCCTTGGCTAATTTCTCTGGTGTGTCAGGCAACTCGGATGCTTCACCTATCCAGACGATATTTCCGCCAGTACTTGCGATAGCCCCGTTATTGATTATTCCCAACCCGGCGTCATTTATCGTACACAAATTGCAGTTGATCCAAAGACTATCCCACATGACGAGCTCCAAAGTTTTTGATTGTACGATATGTATATACAACTTTTATTGTCATGGTAAAGCTGAATCACAGCCAAATATATCATAATTTAATTTACTGATTAATTGTTATTCTTGTTCAGAAGGGGCAATGGCGAGTGTCGCTTTACCTTATGTTCTTAAGAACAAAAGCTCGCAGGCAGCTATTGAATATGTAATATCTGAATTACTAAACTGATCAGTTATTTATAAATAACTTTTGTAAGGCTGGTTTATTCAGCCGTAGAGGGAAAGCGCTTTTCATCTTCGAACATGCGTAACGCCCATAACACCCCTAGAACACCACCTTTTACAAATGGTAGAATAGCCATTGTAAGCGCCAGTGTGAGGACTGGCCAAATCGCTACATGTGTTAGAAGGGGGGGCGAATATAGTTGTTCTGTCAACAAAACTCCGGGCACAACTATATGCCCCACGATCGTGATGGTGAAATAAGGGGGGATATCATCGGCCCGTATGTGACTCAATTCTTCGTGGCAATGTGCGCACTCCTCATTGACTGTCACATACTTCCGAAAGATGCTCCCTGTACCGCAATTCGGACACTTCCTTCGTAATCCCCGCTTTAATGCTTGGAATACGGATCGGTCTTCCGGTTCTTGGTCAGTGACTTCCCCAAGGTCGTTATTTTGTTCGCTCATTACAACCTTTGTAAATTATAAAACACCCGTTTTTCGGGCTAGCTTATTTAGATTTACAAGAAAGAGCCTTGTGTAGGGCAGAGGGCGAAATGACGCACCCCATCAAATTTGCTCGCCACAGGTCTGCTCCGTCAAGCTTTGCGCCCGTCAGAATAGCACCACGTAAATCGGCATCACTCAGGTCCGCGCCGGAAAGATCTGCATCTTTCAGGTTTGTTCCATGCAGGCTTGCGCGAACAAGATTAGCATTTGTCAGGTCAGATCCACTGAGGTCTGCGTTTGAAAAATCAGCCCCAGCCATATCAGCATTTTGTAATTTTGAACCTGGCATCACCATATCGGAAAGATTTAAATTATTCAGATTAGCCCGGGCGCCGTGATTCGAATCCTGAATCCACGCGTGGTGATCAGCAAGAACTCGTAATAGGTCTCTGGCTTTTGCTGATTTTTCTTTTGCCAGATTTTCATCAAGCTCGGATTGATCGATGATCTCAGTGTCGTCCGGCAACTGAGCCATCATAAATTGGACTCTTAGCTGACGCTTGGCATCCCCAAGATCTTTGGCCTCAATTTCACCAGTTTCAACGCGTGACATAGAGTCTGCTTGAATCTGGTAAGTATATCTTCTTAGGCTCATTTACCACTCCCTGCGAATTTTATTTTTTAAGATCTTATCGGAAACGGAATGAACTTACGACAATTTCCTAAACAAATTATGGACAGAATAAAAAAGTCTTAAATTAAGTAACTGGATTCTGACTCTGATATGTAGTTTTTGTGAAATGATTTTTGATGATGAAATTTATTTTTGTCGAATATTTTTTTCTGTATAAGTTTCATAAGCATTTGAAAAATAAACTAAATAATAAATTTTGGCTTTGGTTGTTTTTCTTCTGTTTTATACAATTTATCTGGAATGTGATCTATTCGGTAGGACAATTTTAATATTCTCGGGTCATAAGCTTAACTCTAGACGGGAACATTTGGATTCTTTCATTTTGAGTTCCCCTGTTCAGCTTATTGGAGGTCAGGTTTTGTCTTGGACAGCGGACGATTGGACGAAATTAAGTGTGGCTGTCGTTGATGATAGTAAAGCTGTACGGTCGATGATGAGGCTGATGCTTTCATCATTGGGTGTTGGCGAAGTTTTACTTTATGAAAACGTTAGTGAAGCGATGGATGGCATAGAAAAGAAAAAACCTGATCTTGTAATTTCCGACTATTATATGGTGCCGGAGACGGGATTAGATCTGCTTAAACGCTTACGAGATTCAACAGAAGAGCTTACGCGTGCTCTTCCGTTTTTGATGATGAGTGGTTATGAAAAAGCCGACACATCGTTATCCAGCGAAATTTCAGGGTATATGCCCAAACCGGTAACTGTTGATTTAGTTAAACATCATATCATGTCTGCGTGCGTTGACAGGTCTGAAAAAGAAAGTAAGTTTGGTCGCGCTTAAATAGCGTTTTATTGTAAGGTTTTGTAGGTTGTATCAAGAAGTTCCACCTGTTTCTCTACAGCGATTGATGAATAGACGTCATGCTCCGCGTCATATGATTTCGCCTGGTACAAAAGTGCGTTTGACTGCTTTTGACAATTACTATGATTGTGAAGTTCTTGATTTGTCGTTTTGTGGTGCGCGTCTTCTGTTGGATATAAAGTTACCGATCGGCAGTGAGATTATTATATCTCATAATCACTGTGGTCAGGTTTTTGGTACGGTAAAGTGGAACTCATCCCAAGAAATCGGTTTGGAGCTTGGCCCCGGGGTCGGACGTTTATTAACCCGCTGCAATGGATCTGAAGCTGTATATCGCCGCCAATGACGGTGTTATTCCAAGCTTATTCATAGATATGAAATAAGCTATCCGGGTTTAGCTCTATTACATAGACTCCCTTTTTAAACGCGCTCTGCCTTCGGGTTTTGAATGCGGTCATTTCTTTTAAAATAATTTTCCAGCTTTCTCACGAAGTAGGTCACGACAAGTATTAGCGCCAGATATTCCAGAATAAGGAATGTATATATTTCCAATGGGCGGTATTCATTTACAACCAATTCTGTCGCTCGTCGGGTAAGATCGCTATAGCCGATTACAGAGGCCAGTGAAGACATTTTCAGCATGTAAACAAATTGATTTCCCAGCGGAGGAATAATCTTTCTAATTGCTTGGGGAAGAATGATTAACCGCATTTTCTGGAAATATGTTAGCCCCATACTTTCAGCTGCTTCGTGTTGGCCAACATCAATGGATTGAATGCCAGCCCTGAATATCTCTGCTTGAAAAGGGCTGTCGCAAATTGCCAACGCTAATACCCCGGCTGCAAATAACCCGAGATCTATTCCCATGACGACAGGAAGACCGTAGTAAGTCCACAAAATCATGACCAGGACGGGGATTGATCTGAAGACTGCGACGTAAAAGAGATTTATTGCCCGTAGGTATTTGTTTGTGGAAATACCTGGGAGGCTAATGAGTAACCCTGCTGTCATTGAAAGTAGAATTGCTACGATCGACATCTCTATTGTTCCCAGAAGCCCGCCAATTAGGAACTGAATATTGTTTTGGCCAGCCAGTTTTGTCGGGTCAACGACATGCCATCCCCAAGTGTAATCACTACCACAACCGGAAAGAGCTAATAGCAGAGAGACAGAAATAATCAGTTTGTTTAAGTGCTTTGAGGCGTTCATTTGAGAGGAAAGGGCCTTTGCGGCATTAATACTGGTTAAAGAACTGATACGATGCTGGTTGAAGTATCAAAGGCAGCGAATTTGCCATAATCTAGCTTTGTGGCATAATATTTATTGTCTCTTTCAAATACAGACACATTATTGTGATCCAAAAGGATGACTGTGACGTAATAATAACTCAAGCCTTAAAGCAAGATATAAATGGCTTGGTTTGTTTTAAGCATAGAGAATAAGAACAATGACAGGCATCAATTCCGGATCTGTGTCCAGGGATGACATAACAGCAGTAGTAAAACCGCAACGTCATCCTGCGGAAGAACGTTTGATTGATTATGTTGCTGGTAGCGCTAGCGATAGCTGGGTACTGTTCATTGATGCGCATCTTTCTCTTTGTTCGGAATGTCGGGATCAGGTGTCAAAGCTACGGGCACTTGGGGGGGCGCTATTAGAAAAGCTTCCACATGAAGACCTTCCCGAGGGAATGGAAGAGAGAGTTCTGGATCTTTTGGATTCTGCAGAGATTACGGGCTTCCCAGGACCCAAACATGCAACGCTACCTGATCTTCCTCAATCAGTAACGTCACTTTTACCATCTGATCCGGCTAAGATTATATGGGAAACGGATGTTTTGGCAGGGGGCGAAGCTCTTTGTCTTGGATCTGTTATTGAAAAAGAAAATCATTCTAGTTCAAGCTATCTATTTTTACTCAGGATACCAGCCGGAGAACGCATCTTTGATCGCGGCGAGGTTACAGAACTCGGTTATTTGCTTGTTCTCAATGGTGGCCTTTTGTGTGACGAAGGTGATCTGTCTGTTGGTGACATAGCTGGTTTGGATCAGGTTTGTAAAAAATACTATGCTGTTGAGGATCTGTCGTTAACCTATTGCCTTTTGTTGCTGACGAAAGACGTAAGGTAATAGGCTTCTTCTCGAGAGGACTCTCTCATTTCTTCGGGTCAATTTCCCTTCTTCGCATCATTTCCCTCGTACCTTTTAGATGCTGGACCCTAAGATGCGTCTCAATTTGTTAATTGCGAGCCTCAATCTGGACTTTACGGTTCCTAAGGGCAGGTTTTCGTGTTCGGCAATTTCCTTGTGTGTCATATCTTTATAAAAGGCGAGCTCAAGTAAGCTGGACTGGTCAGACGGAAGACTCTCTATTGCTTCTTTCAGCAAAGATTCAACTTCTTGATGCTCAATATCCTTGTCCTGGCTTGGGGATTCATCAATTTGATTTTGCAGGTGTAATTGGCCCTGCAAATAATCTTGATCAACAGGAAGTAGTCTCTGTCGACGATAGCGATCTATACGGCGGTTTCGTGCAATGGCGAATACCCAACTGGAGACATAGCTTTTTTCTGGGTCATATGATTCTGCTTGGCGCCATAGGGTGAGCATGACGTCCTGAACCAAGCCTTCTGTAATATTATTATCTGTGCCGAGTTTACGCATATATGACATCAGGCGAGGGGCAAAATGTCTGAAAAGTTTGACAAAAGCCTCACGGTCTCTGGAATGGGCTACCAGAGCCATCAAATCTGCCTGTTGCTGAGCGCTTAGGCTATCTGTAACACCATCATCCAACGCTGAAAACTCCCCTAGCGTGGCCGATTTCTCGGACTGGTTCAGAAATCCTCGGGATATCTGTTCGTCCTGTGGCGCATGTTTTTTACATTACCCAACAAGTTGAACATTTCCCCCCATTGAATTCTGTAATTAAAGTTGGAACTTTTGGTTCCGTTAATTTCTCTCCTATCGATTTATCGACACTTTTTTGTATTTTTATAGTGTGGCAAAATTGAGGTCAGAAATAGATATTCCTAGATTATAACAGGGATTATAAAAGATTTTATGTTAGAAATCTCTTGGTAAATGTATTCACTGTTCCTCTATATAATATGGCCTAAAATAAATATAGTTCGTTAATATGGCTAGAAAAATACCAACAATATTAATTTAATCATTATCGGGGCTCTAATGTCGCTTTTTGAAATCGTAATTTTGGCAATGGGTGTTGCTTGGGCTGGGGGGATTAATCTTTATGCGACCTTGGCAGTTCTAGGTATTCTTGGGGCCAGTGGGCAGCTTGACTTACCTGATGGGATCAACGTCGTTGAGCATCCGGCTGTGATCGTGATTGCCGTTGTTTTTTATGTAATTGAGTTTATTGCTGATAAAATTCCAGCTGTAGACTCCGTCTGGGATGGACTGCATACCTTTATCCGTATTCCTGCTGGTGCTTTGATGGCGGCAGGTTTGCTGGGGGATGTCAGTACTGAAGCACAGGCGATGGCATTCGTCGGCGGTGGGGGGCTTGCGACGATAAGTCATTCAATGAAGGCTGGTACACGCGCCATTTTAAATACATCACCAGAACCTTTTACCAATATAGCTGCATCGTTGGGCGAAGATGTTTTGGTTTTTGTTGGCTTGGCAACGGCGTTACTAAGTCCGACTGTTTTTGCTGCGTTTCTGGCCTTGTTTCTGATTTTAGCAATCTGGATCGTACCCAAGATCTTTCGGGGAATACGTAAGGTCTTTCGGTTTATTTTCGGAAAAACTGAAACTAAGAAAGATGGGGATGACCCATTCGATAGACCATCAGAAACGAGGGAAAAACTAGAAGATGAAAGCTTTTCAAGAGAAACAAAAAAGCTTGGTCACCATACGGAATGAAATTAGTTAGTGGCTGGTGTCGGAACACCTTCGGTCAAACCGTTTGGATAGGTACCAACAAAACTTAGATGAGATACCAGCCCTGTGTCGTTACTCCAGTAAAATAGGCGTATACAGGCAGGTTCAAATCTTGGGGTGATATCATTAACGGGTTGCATTTCAAGTCCGTACGAAAAGGTTGCACTTGGGGTGACAAACAAAACAGTTTTGGCCCAGTTGGCAACGCTATCACGGTGTGTATGGCCACAGGCTACGCCAAGTACTTGATCGTGGTTTGCAATGATTTGTGCTAACTTTTTACCATTAAAACAACGCATACTATCCTGATAAGGCAGATGTAAATCTGCGGGCGGGTGGTGCATGAAAATAAGCGTTGGTCTTTTCGGATCTGCAGATAGTTTGTCATTAAGCCAATGTAAGCGTTCATCGCAGATCATACCGTGATGTGCGCCAACTTCCAATGAGTCCAGCATGAGCAGACGTAAGGGGTATTGCTCGACTGTATAGTGTAGGAATGTATCTTGACTAGGTAAGTATCTATCACTCTGAAAAAGCCGTCGCAAACTTTCCCTGCTGTCGTGGTTGCCCGGTATTACAAAATAGGGGAGGCCCATTGTATCTAATAGCTTCTTTGCACGTTCGTAATCTTCTATGTTGCCATGGTTTGAGATGTCGCCTGTTACAACGACAAGGTCAGGTTGTGGAGTAAGCTTTGACAGATGTTTTACTGTTTCCTTTAGGCGATCCATAAGGTCAATGGGACCAGTGTCGGTTTCTATAATACGGCCTATGTGGAAATCGGTTATTTGAGCAATCAACATAACGCGCTCGCATTCATGATGTGAAATTTTGATCTTCGTGCTACTTGGTGTTCAGCAAATGTGATCAAAAGGTTTTAGTTCTTTTTGATGGAAAACGTAAACAAACAGTTGTGCCTTGCCCTAAAGCGCTGTCAATGCTGAGTTCGCCCTGATGGAGTTCGACAAAAGATTTGGCGATTGATAGTCCTAAGCCAGTTCCATCGTGGTTTCTGGTCTTGCTTTCAGCTACTTGAGTAAAAGGTTGTGTCACCCATTGTATTTCATCAGGGGCGATGCCAATGCCGTCATCAGAAACTTTAATTTCTAGTTCCTCATTAGCTGTTAAGCCTGCTGTTATTTGTACTTTACCATTAGGGTCAGTAAATTTAATTGAATTGGTTAAAAGATTTAAGACAGTTTGTTTTATTTTGAGTCGATCCAGAGAGAAAGTGGGTAAGTTTTCTGGACATTCAATTGTTATTTCAATATTGGCTTGGGAGCTGCGTTCTTTTACCAATATCTTACATTCGTCGAGTATGGTTTCTAAATGAACATCTTCTTCGTCTAATGCTACATTTCCAAGCTCGATCTTTGATTGATCAAGAATTTCTGAAATCAGTTCTAATAGATGAATACTCGATCCGTTGATTGCTTCAGAATATTCTTTGTATTTAGGATTGGAATGTTGGCCAAACATCTCTGACATTAAAATCTCTGAAAAGCCAATGATACAATTCAAAGGCGTTTTAAGTTCGTGGCTCATGTTTGCCAAAAATTCTGATTTTGCGCGACTGGCTAGTTCAGCAGTTTCTTTTGCTTTTAACAGAGTATTCTCAGTATTCTTGATGGCTGTAATATCGCTTTGGATTGACACAAACCCTTTGCCAGGAACAGCTCTGTCAGTTGTTCTAATCCATCGGCCATCTTTAAGCTCAACGGTGAATGATCCTTTTAGCTCGCGCCTGTAAGCTGCTTTGCGTTCTAGATAGTCCTCACCTTTTTCATCGCCAATGGCAACGTTACCATTGAGGATATCAATCTTTCCAAGTTCTTTGAAGTGAACCCCAGGCTTGGTTTGCTTCTTGGTGTATTGGTACATGTCTCGGAAGTTTTGATTGCATATTTCCAGATGCCCATTGCTGTCGTACATAACAAAAGCTTCGGCAATATAGTCGATTGCATCTACAAGAGCATGTTGTGCTCTGTGTTCGGATGTAACGTCTTCCAGTGAGTTCATAATGTACGAAGATTGACCTTCGGAAGGGACCTGAAAGAGGGCTTTGTTTATTGTTATGTGATGTTCTTGTCCACGGATACTTTTTACTGTCAGGTTAAGTGATCTTGGCGTACCCGTTTTGAGAACTTGTCTATCCAGATCTTTGATGGTTTTTTGTGGTAGCGTTGTTTCCAGTAATTTCTCTATTTTACATCCGTTAGCTGGGGGCTCTGGTGCTGTAAATTTTTCAAAGGCTGAATTTCCTGCAATAAATACTTGGGATTCATCTGTGATAAATACGGGGAGAGGAAATGCATCGAGCAGGGCTTGCCAATCTGAAATACAATTTTTCACGCCTAATCCTACCCACTAATACCCACTAAACGACATTTGTTAGAATGGACCAGTGCCCAGCTCTAGGGCTGTTTTTTTCGTAGTATGGTTCATTCAGGTAACACTTTATAATCAGGAAAAGTTTCTAAAGTTTAAACAGAGTTTGTATCGTAATTTTGATACGCCGAATAGATTAACTGAGAAGGCCTCTTTTCAAGCCATCGAGGATGTATTGAATGGCGAGTGCAGCTAGGACAATACCAAGAACCCTGGATATAATATGGGTTATCGTATCTCCAACAAATCGTTCTAACTTGTCCGCAAGTAAGAAAAGTGTGAGGCAAAGCAGTAGGACCCCAGCCAAAACCATTAAAATAGCGGATTGCGCGACAATATTTTCCTTATTTGCACTCATCAGCAGCATGATTGTCGCGATCGCCCCTGGCCCAGAAATCAAAGGGATCGCGAGTGGGAAGACGGCGATATCTTCATGAAAATCTGATCCTTTGACTTCTTCCGCGTTAATTTCCCGTCTTTTCGCGCGTTTATCGAACACCATTTCCAGTGCGATCAGGAATAGCATGACGCCGCCTGCAATCCGGAATGCGGGAAGGCCAACGCCAAGAAGCTCAAGGAAGCGATCGCCGAGCAAGGCGAAAAAAACGAGAATAACACCACCAATCAAGACCCCTTTGAAGGCCATTTTTCTTTTGTGAGCAGCGCTTGCGCCTTGAGTCAGGCCAATAAAAATAGGTAACAAGCCAAGGGGATCTATAATGACAAATAGAGAAACAAAAGCGGTAAGTGCAATGTCGAAAATGGCAGGCGTCAGCATCAAGAAAATCTCAAACTTTATGGGCAATATGTCATGACTTCAATTCTTCAATAGCTTTATATCTTATAATAAACTCTTAAGCGATGGACTTTTCTTAAGCCTGCGTGTGTTTTCTTTTGAGCGTTACAACGTGGGAGAGGAAGCCAGTTACCATGGGGTGCGAAATCAGATTTGTAAGATGCTTTACGCTTTTTGACCAAAATGAGTAGGGTGTCTCATTGTAGAAAAACAGAAAGATATCTAGATGGTTTTTCCGTGTGATTATCACGTGCATTTTTATTTCAATCAGGAAACGGTCGCCTTGGCGCGACAAATTTGTGAAGAGATCCGAGACAGATTTGCCGTACCCATGGGCCGGGTTCATGAAAAAAATGTTGGCCCACATCCTAGGTGGAGCTGTGTGCTTACTGTTCCAGCTGAAAAATTTGGGGATGTTATTTCCTGGGTTTGTCTAAATCGCAGTGAATTGACCGTTTTTATCCATCCAAATACTGGTGACGATTTAAAGGATCATCGGGATCACGCGATATGGATGGGGGAAATGCTGGAACTAAATTTGTCTGCATTTTATTAAAGAGCCATTTCCGGGACCAACTTAGACATAGATGATGTTAAGTTTTTTTGTAATGTTCTAAATGTGTTAACATATGATCCATATTTAAGGGGGTATGCTTTATCTCTTAGATGGCTTATTGTTTGATAAAGACGTTATTAGAGGGGATGGTATGAAGAAGTGTAACAAATGCTTTTCCGAACGCGTTGTCCGTTACGAGCTCAGTCGCAAGGATATTGAAAAATCCGGAAGCTGGTATCTGGATAATGATATGAACAAATACCAGCCTGAAGATATAAAAGACGTTGAATCTGGTCACGTCTCTGTCGATTTGACACTCCATGTTTGCCTTGGGTGCAGTCATGTCCGTGGGACCGCAGCCAATCGGGAATAAATCAATTCCCGATTAAAGGTGTAATAGGCGAGGAGGCAATCTTAGACCTTAGGCTATAAAGGTAGAGCGTTCTGACCATAGCTTAACTTAACGTTTCTTGGCCCGAGTATTTACTGAGTACTTACTGGGTATTTAGTGGTCTGATTTTTCCAGAAATTTATCACCAAGGCCTGTTTCATAAGCAATACCTTCGACGGTCAAAGTGATTGCCTGCCCATCTTCTTTCACCAACCCTTTGCGTGCCAAAGCAACCCAAACGGCGGGATTATCGAAGCCGCTGGCATCCTTGGCGGATACAACGAACTCGCCAACGTGCACATGATCCCCATGTGCGTGGGGAAGCTGAGACAATGTTACCTCTCCGTTTGGATGATGAATAGCTTGCCTTTCGTCACGGCCAATGACTTGAGCAAGAACAAGGGTACGTAGTTGGAGTTTATTTAGCTTCAACGGATTTTTTTTCGCGGCCATTAGTTCTTCCTCGGAAGCAGAGTTTATATCTGTGTTGGGTCTTTAGATATTCAGGACTTTTTAGCGTGCAAAGAGAATATTGAAAAGGCAAAGTTAAACGGTCGTCCGTATGGTAACCTCTATTGTATCAAGGAATGGGACTGTACTGGGAAATATGGAGCATAGTATTTCTAATGCTTTCTCTGGTAGAGACGCCATTTTTCTTGACTTAAAGAATATTTTGTTCTCTGTTTGTTCTTTGTTGCGATATTTAATGTATCATACGAGAACACACCCATGAAAAATCAAGCTCTTACGTATATAGGGCAGGCGAAAAAGGGAATGTTTCTCCCGCTTCCTCTTTATGCTTTCAGGATTCCTGCGGGCTTTCCTTCTCCGGCTGAGGACTATATGGAAGGGACGCTGGATTTAAACGAAGAGTTAGTCGATTGTGCAGAGGCTACCTTCTTTATGAGGGTTTCCGGGGATTCCATGGTCGGGGCTGGCATTATGCCGGGGGGGATGCTTGTTGTAGATCGGTCTTTAGAGGCGAGACACGGGCAAATTGTTATTGCTGTACTTGATGGTCAATTGACGGTGAAGCGCCTATATGATCGCGGTGGAAAAATTCAACTACGTGCGGAAAATCCTAAGTATCAGCCGATTAAAATTTCAAGAGAACAAGATCTACAGATCTGGGGGGTGGTGACGAATGTGATTACCAAACTAGATTGACCTGTTATGAAGAATAATAGTTCTGCTAATATCTCCTCTGATGCCAACCTTTTTGATGATCGTCAGTGGATTGCACTGGTTGACGTTAATAACTTCTATGCATCTTGTGAACGGGTCTTTCGCCCAGAGCTAGAGGGGGTTCCCATTGTTGTTCTGTCCAATAATGATGGCTGTGTGATTGCGCGTTCGGAAGAAGCCAAAAACCTTGGCTATAAAATTGGTGATCTCTTTCATATGATTAAGCCTAAGTTACGCCAGACAGGTACAAAGGTTTTTTCGTCAAACTATGCGCTTTATGGGGATATGTCTGACAGGGTCAACGGTATTTATCAGCGCTTTACGCCCAGTATTGAGGTCTATTCGATTGATGAGAGCTTTCTTCGCCTCTCTGGAATAGAGGGTGTCCAAAATCTGGAAACTCTGACCGAGTTGGGGCACCGCATTCGTAGAATGGTACGACGGCATACTGGGTTACCGGTCTGCGTTGGGATTTCGACAACAAAAACCCTAGCCAAGGTTGCGAACCGGGTTGCCAAAAAGGATGACCAATATGGTGGTGTATTTGTATTTGAACCGGATAACAAAGCACAACTTCAGCAGATATTAATTGAGGATGTCTGGGGGATATCTCGCCGATTAACACCCAAGCTACAGGCGCTGGGAATCTATAGTGCGCTTGATCTCGCTTCTGCTGATCCAAAACGCATTCGGTCCGGTTTTAATGTTGTGCTCGAACGCATGGTGCACGAACTTAACGGCATTTCTTGTCTTGCAGTAGATGAAGTGGTGCCCCTTAAGAAAAGCATTATTGTTTCGCGTGGATTTGGTCGGTATCTAAGTGATCTTTCTCTCATCCAGCAGGCCGTTGCGGCACATGCTACCCGGGCAGGAGAAAAATTGCGAGGACAGCAGCTTGCCGCAAATAAGCTGAGCGTTTCCTTGCGCACCAGTCCTCATGGAAAAGATCAAATTTATTACAAGAACTCCTTTAGCATTACCTTTACCGAGGCAACAGATGAAACATCCTTGTTGATCAAGGCGGCGGAACATTGCCTTAAAAAAGTGTATCGGGAAGGGTTGCAGTACCAGAAGGTTGGAATTTTTCTCGGTGGATTGGTTGGTGCCCAAGGGGTGCAACAGAATATCTTTGCTAAAAATGATGTAAAAAAGTCAAAGGCCCTGATGAGTGTTCTGGATGATCTTAACCGTTCCCATGGGCGTGATACCGTTCGTTTTGCCGCATCAGGTATGAATGATGAGTGGAAGATGCGGCAAAAGATGATTTCTCCACGCTATACCACTCGGTGGAGCGATTTACCTGTTGTGGAATGAAGATAGATTTATCTTTGTTCCTGTTCACACGCTCTGGGGTAAAATTACAAAGGGTGCAAAAGCTTCCTGTTTGGATTGATCTCTTAGGGTAAAGTTTGCCGGGGTGGATTTTTAATGCGGTATTTCTGCTTGTTTTATCGTTTGTTAGGGGGTGAATTTACCTAATTCTGCGAAAGCTAAACTGGCACTTATCTTGCTTCATGTTTTCTAAACTAATGATGGAAAAGAAAACATGATCAATCTTCTGAACTCTTCCTGGTTTGATCGCAGCACCGCGGCGAATTCTTCGAATAATCCCTATGTTCAGCAATCGCGTGAACAGGCGCTTTTGGCAAGTAAGGCCAAAGTCAATGCAGCTGATACGCAGTCTGACACCGCCAAAAATCAGGATCAGATTTCCATCTCGCCCGAAGCGCAAAAGCTGATTTACCAGCAACAACTGGATAATCCACGGACCGATCGGCAAAGGGCAGCTAACCTTGTCAAGCTAATGCCAAGTAGCGTGCAATCCATGACTGGTGGTCTCAACTGGATGGATGCAGCTAAGTCTGCCACGGTTGATAGTAGTTCCGATGTGGCAAAGCAGGTAGAAGAAGCAAAGGTCAAGGATATGCTTGAATATCCTATGGAATATCTAAGACAGATTGGTCCAGCGGCTCTTTCTGCTCAAGCAAAAGCGATGGGGTTTGAAATGCCACAGTCTTTGGCAGATCTAACGCAAAAACAGGCGCAGAGTCTGGTGCTTAAGTTAATGTAAAAGAAGTTTTGCTATAAGAGGTGATCAAGCAGCTAAAAATCGGGATCTAAAGTTGGGGTATGCATTCTCGCGTTAATCGCTTAACCATATAAAACCAGCTATGTAATAGGGAACCGGATTTGGGTACACTGAACAAAATAAATAGGAGAGTTCGGTATGAGTACAGATGATTTCAAGTCGTTCCTGAAAGAAAAAACAGTTCTACCACAGGACACCGCAGGTTGGATTGATCTCTTTCTTGCCGACCTTGATGTGCCCAAAGTTTCAAGTTTTACTGAGCTCAAAACTTATTTAGATAAACACATCAAAGATCCCGATAAAAAAGAACAGCTAAAAAGTGTTCCGCACTACTGGGAAGAGTACGAGAAGAGTCTTAAGAAAGAGGAAGACCCACAATAATGTAGGGGCTGGTTGGAAATGCCTAATTTTTCGCTTTCTGGATAAATCGTTTCATAAATACTGTTTTCATCTATTCAATTTCGTGGACTATGAGTGTCTA
>NZ_CAKZMP010000371.1 GCF_937128705.1 uncultured Kiloniella sp.
CGCGTTTTCCAACAGAAGTTGGAGATTGCTCAATAAAGTCTAAAACCGCTTCCTTTGTTGGAAAGGGCGGGGATTTTTTATCAGAGGTCACGCCCTTTTCCTAACTCTTATTCTTCAGTTTTTGCGGTCTTTTTTGCAGGAGCCTTTTTAGCAGCAGGTTTCTTCGCAGTGGTTGTTTTCTTTGCTGCGGGTTTCTTTGCGGCCGTTTTCTTAGCGGCGGTCTTTTTAGCTGTGGCTTTCTTCGCTGGAGCTTTCTTTTTCGCGGGTGCTTTTTTCTTTGTACCCTTCTTCTCTAGCTGCTTAGTCAAAAGCTCGACAGCTTCTTCCAGTGTAATGGTGTCGACTTCTTTGTCTTTGGGCAAAGAGGCGTTCACTTTGTTCCATTTCACATAGGGGCCGTATCTACCGGAGTGAACGGTAATATCAACACTGTCCTCTGGATGTGCTCCGATTGTTCTAAGGGCAGCTGCGGGACCACGCTTTGGAGCCTCAGCAATAAGGGCAACAGCTCTGTTCAGGCCGACAATCAGAACATCGTCATCCTTGGTCAGGGACTTAAAGGTCGATCCATGCTTTACGTAAGGGCCAAAACGTCCGATGCCAGCGATAATCATGGCACCATCATCCGGATGAGGACCAATATCACGAGGTAGCGAAAGCAAGCCTTGAGCAAGTTCAAAAGTTATATCGCTGATCGGGGTTCCCTTGGGAATGGATACGCGTTTGGGTTTTGTCTTCTCAACCGCTTCGCCCAACTGAACGTAAACACCATAGGGGCCTTTGCGCAGGGTTACAGCGAGCTCTGTTGCTGGGTCTATGCCCAGTTCCTTTGGCTGACTGAGATCATTTTCTCCACCTTCACCATCTGGGAGTGAGAGTTGGCGAGTATAGCGACAATCTGGGTAATTAGAGCAACCAATGAAACCACCGGTTTTTCCAAGCTTGATCCCAAGACGTCCATCATCACATGTTGGGCACTCTCTTGGATGTTTTGCATCCGCATCTTCTGGGGTCGGGAAGAAATGGTCGCTCAGGTCTTCGTCCAAAGCCTCAATGACTTCTGTGATTGTCAGACCTTTGGTTTCATCAACTGCAGTATGGAAGGCATCCCAGAAACCTCTGAGGACCTTTTTCCAATCAGCAGAGCCTGCTGAAATATCATCAAGCTGAGTTTCCAAGTCTGCAGTAAAGTTGAACTCGACATATTTGGCGAAAAAGTTCCGTAAGAAAGTAACAACAATACGTCCGCGATCTTCAGGTTTGAAGCGTTTCTTTTCCAGAACAACGTAATCGCGATCTTGTAGAACTTGTATGATAGAGGCGTAGGTTGACGGACGACCGATGCCCAGTTCTTCCATCTTCTTGACAAGGCTGGCTTCTGAGTAGCGCGGTGGAGGTTGTGTGAAGTGTTGTTCTTTTTCAATCTCTTCGCGGTTCGCAATATCGCCTTCTGTTAGCTTTGGCAGACGGCGATCATCATCTTGACCCTCTTTTTCGTCATCTTTGTCTTCTTTGTATAGCTTCAAGAAGCCATCAAACCTTAAGACTGACCCATTGGCACGAAGAACGGCTTGCCCTTGGGCAACGTCGATGTCCACAGCTACCTGATCCAGAATGGCGCTTTCCATCTGACTGGCGACGGTTCTGTTCCAGATCAGTTCATAGAGTTTGCGTCCTTCGTCATCAAGATGGGCGACAACATCACGTGGCAGCAGCTCTAAATTCGTCGGGCGGATCGCTTCGTGCGCTTCCTGTGCATTCTTGGCTTTGCTTTTATAGACGCGCGGGT
The DNA here is from genome assembly GCF_937128705.1 of uncultured Kiloniella sp. Classification (GTDB taxonomy): domain Bacteria; phylum Pseudomonadota; class Alphaproteobacteria; order Kiloniellales; family Kiloniellaceae; genus Kiloniella. The sequence continues at coordinate 1,790 of NZ_CAKZMP010000371.1, forward strand.
TCGCGGGCAGATAATCTTTGCCGTATTGCTTGGCGATAAGATCACGACCGGAAGCAATGGCATCTGCGGAAAGACTGACACCATCTGTACGCATATAGGTAATCAGACCAACCGTTTCACCGCCAAGATCAATCCCTTCGTATAGCTTTTGGGCAATCCGCATTGTCCGAGAAGCTCCGAAACCCAATTTACGAGACGCTTCCTGCTGAAGTGTAGAGGTCGTAAAGGGTGGTTGTGGATTGCGTCGAGATTGCTTTTTCTCAACTGTTTTGATCGTAAAGCTGGTGGCATCTTCGAGCAGATCTACTGCGTCTTGTGCGGCGGCGGCATTGGCGAGATCGAATTTATCGAGCTTCTTGCCCCGTAGTTGAGTTAGGCGCGCGCCGTATTTCTGACCGTCTTCAGTAGAAAGTTTCGCGTCAACAGTCCAATATTCTTGTGGTTTGAAGATTTCAATCTCGGATTCCCGGTCACAAATCAGGCGAAGGGCAACAGATTGAACGCGACCTGCCGAACGGCTGCCCGGTAGCTTACGCCAAAGAACAGGCGACAGGGTGAAACCGAACAGATAATCAAGAGCACGGCGGGCGAGATAAGCCTCAACCAGTTCCATGTTCAGTTCTCTTGGTTCAGAGAACGCTTGCTGGATCGCGGTTTTTGTGACTTCGTTAAAGACAACCCGGGAAACTTTTTTACCCTTGAGCTTCTTCCTTCTTTCAAGCTCTTCAGCCAGATGCCAGGAAATCGCTTCTCCCTCTCTGTCGGGGTCGGTCGCGAGGATCAGTTGATCAGCATCTTTGAGTGCAGTAATGATATCTTTCAGACGTTTTTCAGATCCGCTGTCCACCTGCCATGACATTGCAAAATCTTCTTCGGGGTCGACTGACCCGTCCTTTGGGGGAAGGTCGCGCACATGCCCGTAACTGGCGAGGACATGGTAATCTTCGCCCAGGTATTTGTTGATTGTTTTGGCTTTCGCCGGTGATTCAACAACGACAATGTTCATGGCTTCGGGTACTACCTACGTCTAAAATTCTCGGTTACTAACAGAAATCAGTTCTGTTACCTAATATCCTGATATCCGGAATAACGCCTGATATCTTAAATTTTCTTCAAGAGATCCCTAAGAGATCCTTCAAGCGATCAGGGCAACACGGTTTCCCGGTTGCCATTCAATCTGTCCTGCCAATTCAAATTCCAGCAAAATACCATTCAATTCTGTTGGTGATAGCTGGCTCTGTCGGAGCAGGTCATCTACATATACTGGGCTAGGACCTAACAACTCTTTTACAGAAAGTCGAGCATCAACCGCATTAAGAGGTGTTTTTTTCTCAGTTACGATATTTAAAAGAGGTGCAGATGGTTCAGGTACAACCCTTTTTCTTTCGGATTTTGTTATCGGCGGATCAAAAGGACGTTCAAGGGCTTCGACGATATCTTGAGCTGTTTCGACCAAGGTTGCCCCTTGTTTGATCAAAGCATTTCCGCCTTTGCTTCTGGGATCAAGGGGGCTACCTGGAATTGCCATAGTCTCTCTGCCTTGTTCCTGCGCCAGTCTGGCTGTGATCATTGATCCAGACTTCAGGGATGCTTCAATAACAACTACGCCTCGGCTTAGGCCGGAAACCAGCCGATTGCGGCGCGGGAAGTGTTTGGCTTGCGGTTCGCTACCCAATGGCATTTCAGAGATAAGAGCCCCGTTCTCGATAATTGCATCATAGAGCGGTCTGTTTTCTGGTGGATAAATGACATCCAGTCCGCCAGCTACGGCCGCGATTGTTCCGTTTTGTATGGCGCCTTGATGTGCGGCTGTATCAATGCCTCTGGCGAGACCTGATGCAATGAGGAAGCCAAATTTCCCCAAGTCTTGTGCTAATTCTTTTGCCAGTGTGATCCCGTTTGTTGATGCATTTCTGGCACCAACAATTGCGACAGTTCTTTTTTTGAGAAACTTTGTGTTGCCAAGAACCTGAATGAGAGGAGGGGCATCGGGAATTTGTGCAAGTAAAGGCGGGTAATTATCTTCGCCATAAGCAATAAGTTCTGCCCCGAAATTTTGAATTCTTGTAAATTCGAGATCAATACTCGATTTGCTTGAGACGGGGTCCTTTTGATTGTTCTTTATAGCCTTTGCCGTTAGGGCCTGCAGTGCATCACGCGCTGATCCAAATCGTTCTAATAGCTTGTAAAAAGTTATCGGTCCGACAGATCTGGAACGAATTAATTGAAGCCAATCAAGCTTTTCTTTCAAATTTGCAGGGGGGCGTATGGTGTTCAACATACCTTTATTTGGGGTGTTGTTGGGGCGTGAGTCAACCCTGAAGTGCTATGTTGAAGCGTATGGTAATACTGAAATGATCATTTCTTTTGCCCGATTTTAGGCTCTTCACCTTTAATCAGACGTTTGATATTTTCGTGATGTCGTACCCAAACCAAGATAGCCAGTAACGCTGTCAATTCAACCATTTGAAGATCATGATGAATAAACCAGACCGCTATGGGTGTTGCCAGCATTGCCATAAGCGCCGACAGCGATGACATACGCAGGGTTAAAGCGGTGAGTAGCCATGTTAGGCAGGCTACGATGCCCACCATCCACGACAGAGCGATGACCACGCCGAGTGTTGTCGCAACGCCTTTCCCGCCTTTAAATTTGAGCCAAACAGGGAAAAGATGACCAAGCACCGAGCCAAGTGCTGCGATCAAAGCCAGATCCGGCCCCCAAAGGGCTGCAATCAAAACGGCAGCAGCACCTTTCCCGCTATCACATATGAGGGTGAGGAGGGCCAGACCTTTGCGGCCCGTCCGGAGTACGTTCGTGGCCCCGATGTTTCCTGATCCAATTTGACGTATGTCGCCCAAGCCAAAAAGGCGGGTAATGACAAGCCCGAAAGGAACAGACCCCAACAGATAGCTGCCTGCAAATGCTAACAGATAAAAGGGTGCCACATGGCTCCATGATATGGGGTCTGGCATAGAAAAATGTCCTTGTTTTTCGGGAGTTAGCGGGCGAGATATGTCATCTAAGAATTTTATCGTTCATAGATTGTACGCCCATCAACCACCGTTCGTAAAACTTTTCCTTGGGCTGGGAAACCTGTGAAAGGAGAGTTTTTCGATTTACTTCTAAATTTTTCGGGATCGATGAAATAAGGACTATCAGGATTAAAGAGTACAAGATCGGCCGCTGCACCCTTGGCAATTTTCCCCACAGGTAGTCCTAATATTTCAGCAGGTTTATTGGTCACAAGCGAGAGGCAATCCAAAAGCGAAAGAGCTTTTTTATGGTAGAGTTGAAGGGCCAGAGGAAAGAGTGTTTCCAGCCCGACGATACCAAATTCGGCCTGAGCAAAGGGAAGGCGCTTTGAATCCTGATCATGCGGGCTGTGGTCGCTGGCTATTGCGTCGATTGTTCCGTCCGCTAAGCCTTGGAAGATGGCTTCACGATCGTCTTCGGAACGAAGGGGCGGTGATACCTTGGCAAAAGTTCTGTAATCAAGAACAGAATTTTCGTTCAGGCAGAAATAATGGGGTGCTGTATCGCAGGTAACAGGCAATCCACGAGCTTTGGCTTGGCGGATTATGTCAACAGCCCCCGCCGTGGAAAGGTGCGCAGCGTGATAGCGGCCGCCTGTCATTTCTACAAGACGGATGTCGCGTTCAACCATAATGATCTCTGCGTAGGTAGAGATACCTGACAGTCCCATGCGTGTAGAGATCTCACCACCATTCATAACACCACCGGCAAGGGTTGGTTCTTCCGGGTGTTGAACGATGAGCGCATTAAATGTTTTTGCGTAACTCAGCGCACGACGCATGGTTTGTGCATTTGCGACTGCTTTGGTGCTATCCGTAAAGGCGACGGCGCCAAACTCTGAAAGCAGACCGAATTCGGTCAGCTCTTTCCCCTCGAGGCGTTTTGTTAGGGCGCCGTACGGAAAGATTTTAACCATTTTGGCTTCGCGGGCGCGTCGGGCGACGTATTCAACGCCGGAAACATCATCTAGTACCGGTGTGGAATCGGGTAATGCAGCGATAGAAGTGATACCACCTGCGGCGGCGGCTTGGCCTGCCGTGAGAATTGTTTCTTTGTGTTCGTCGCCGGGTTCGCGAAGGTGGACCCGAATATCAACAAGACCTGGCGCAAGGTGATGTCCTTGGCAATCAATTATCTCGATACCCTCTGGAACACCGTCTTTGAATAGATCCGGGCCGAAATCGACGATATGGATACCTTCGGTCAGCAGAGCACCTTTCGTATCAAGGCCACTTGCTGGATCTATGAGGTGCGCGTTTATATAAGCGCGTTTCGTTTTGTTATCGAGCTGGCTCATGATTGCACTCCGTCTGACAAAGTACCCTGTGTCAGGGCGTGTAAACAGGCCATACGTACGGCGACACCCATTTCTACCTGTGTCCTGATCAGTGATCGGTCCAGATCATCAGCCAGTTCACTGTCAATTTCGACGCCACGGTTCATGGGGCCGGGGTGCATAACCAAGGCATCTGGTTTTGCCATAGCTAATTTTTCCTGATCCAAACCGAAGTATCTGAAATACTCGCGGACGGAAGGAACAAACGATCCCTGCATACGTTCAAGCTGTAGCCTGAGCATCATGACGATATCACAGCCTTCCAGACCTTCTTTCATGTTATGGAAGGTTTCGACACCCATACGGTCAACCGCAGAAGGAAGAAGCGTCGGTGGCGCAATCAGGCGAACTTCTGCGCCCATTGTATTCAGCAGATGGATGTTTGACCGGGCGACACGGCTATGGGCGACATCACCACAGATCGCAACACGCAATCCATAAAGATCGCCTTTGCGACGGCGGATCGTCAGGGCATCAAGCAATGCTTGGGTCGGGTGTTCATGACTTCCATCGCCAGCATTAATGACCGAGCCATTTACCTTTTCGGATAACAGCTTCACGGCCCCTGAATCTGAATGTCGGACGACCATGACATCGGGATGCATTGCATTGAGTGTCATGGCGGTATCAACCAGTGTTTCGCCTTTTTTGATAGAGCTTGAGGCAACGGTCATGTTGATTACATCAGCGCCCAACCGTTTGGCAGCCAGTTCAAAAGAAGTACGGGTTCTGGTGGAATTCTCGAAAAAGAGATTAATCACCGTGCGACCTTCTAACAAATCAGTGGTCTTTTTCACGGCGCGATTCTGGTCAACATAGCCATCGGCTAGGTCAAGCAAGTTGGAAATCTGATCAGCTCTCAGGCCCTCTATTCCTAGCAGGTGCCCGTGGCCAGTCTGGCCAGCAGCGATCGTTTCAGCATATGTCGTCATTAAAACCGCAATATGTCATCGAAGTGGGAGGAGTGCAATTGTGGAAAGAGGATTCTTTCTAAATTCGAAAAAGCTTTATCTATTGGTCAAAATTTAAATAACGCCATTTTCTTCTAGATCACATAAAGCCGATCTATCCAGATCTAGCAGTTCTTCCAAAACTTCTTGTGTGTCTTGCCCCATACTTGGGGGGGCTTTGCGGTAGTCAACAGGTGTTTGAGAGAATTTCATTGGGCTACCGATTAAGTCGACGGAACCTTGTGCTGCTGCCGGGTGGGGCATGGAAATTTTCATTTCTCTGGCCTGTGTTTGCGGGTGTGCAAAAACACCTTTCATATCATTGACCGGGCCACAGGGAACACCAAGAGGGGGCAAGTTCTCTATCCAATATTCTGAAGGATGTTGTGATGTGATTTCGCCAATGAGGGGATAAAGCTCGTCCCGGTTTCTTATGCGGTTTTGATTGGTGTGATAGCGTTCGTCATGAAACAGGTTCATACAATCTGCAAAGCGGCAAAATTTTTCGTATTGGCCGTCATTTCCGATGGCGAGGATAAAGTGACCATTACTAGACGGGACAACGTTGTAGGGAACAATGTTTGGATGACCGTTGCCCAGACGTGGCGGAAGTTCGCCGGACGTTAGATAATAAAGGCCCTGATTGGCAAGCCAGGCAATCTGTGTGTCCAGAAGCGAGACGTCGATGTATTGCCCTTCGCCTGTTTGGTTTTTGTGATGAAGGGCGGCAAGGATCGCGTTGCTGGCGTACATCCCGCACATCAAATCTACGATGGCGACGCCAACTTTCATCGGTTGCCCATCTGGTTCGCCCGTGAGGCTCATAATGCCCCCCATACCCTGAATGAGGAAATCATAACCAGCCTGTGGGGCATAGGGACCTGTTTGACCAAATCCGGTGATCGAACAGTATATAAGATTAGGGAATTCTTCTTTTAAGTCATTATAGGAAAGGCCATATTTTGCAAGCCCACCGACCTTGAAATTCTCAACCAGAATATCGCTTTTCGCAATAAGCTGTTTCGCAAGTTTTTGTCCCTCAGCTTGGGAAATATCCAAACTGACAGAGCGCTTATTCCTGTTTGCAGACAGGTAGTAAGCGCTTTCGTCTGTGTCGTTGCCTTCTTTGTCTTTAAGGAAAGGTGGGCCCCATTTGCGTGTATCATCCCCTTGGCCGGGACGTTCTATTTTGATGATATCTGCGCCCATGTCCCCAAGCATTTGCGTACAGCTTGGGCCAGCCATAATACGTGAAAGATCGAAAACACGTAATCCAGACAGAGGACCTGTAGGCTTGGTCATAAGAATATCCTTAAAAACTTATGTCTGGATTTATATCCAGTTTGGCAAAAAACAAAAATAATATGCCGGAAAGTTTAAAAAGAGGGGAGAGCAGATGCAACGGCCAAAGTTCCCATCACTTACTTTTGTTCAAACCGTATCATTTGAGAATGTAAAGTATCGGGTAAGTTTTGTATTCGAATCAACAAGTCGAAGTTCGTGCCGATAGGCAAGCAGGTATTTATTTTTTGTGGAGAAGAAAAAAGCGCACTTATAACAAGTACGCTTTTTATTCATGAGACAAAACACCTTCGAAAGAGGCAAAGGCTACTTTGGTGGTTGGGTATTTCGGGTATTATGTTATTTCGGGCCCATTAAGAACCAGAGAATAAGACCAATTACTGGTAAGAGAATAATAAGCACAATCCAGAGGACTTTAGACCCTGTTGTTGCACCGCTTTGGAAGATCTTTACGATTGCCCAGATATTTGCAACCAGAAGAATAAGTCCCAGGATGCCACCGTATTCGAAACCAAACATTTTGATGCCTTTCTTAAAGCATTGTTGTCATTTGTAGGAAGAGTAAGCTTTATTTCCCGGAAATGATATTCGTATGATTACGAATATGTATAGTGTCATTTATGAAAATAAAGGCTGTTTTGTGTTGAGTTTTCTTTGCGTGGTCCAATAAAATACCACAATACACAACCGATGGCAGGTAAAATAAAGATTGTAATTGTCCACAGGACCTTTACAGCCGATTTTTCATCACTCTGAAAAATTCGTGTTACAACCCACAAACTGATGAGTAAAATAGGTATAACAATTATGCTGCCGGTTTCCAGGCTAAACATTTTATTTTCCTTCTTTACAGGTTTTAAAGCACAAAAAAAATCAGAGCTTATTTGTCTGTCTTGTTAGGGAAGATAGTGGTTATGCGCTAATGTAAACATTCGTATAAATACGAATGACGGGTCTAAACGCAAGGTTGTGCTGGGTGATGTTCGCTTGAATTTGAGGGAAATTTTACAGAAGAGTATTTTCAGCGAAAATTTGAAATATTTGTGGTTCTATTATGTTATGTTTTGGCATTTGAGTGCACTTTCATTGCTTTTTATGCATTTTGTACATGGCAGCAATGAAAGTGATTTTTTTCAGGAATACGTGCAGAGTTTCATTATATTGAGGATTATAGGGGGTATTAAGAGGATGTTCTTCGTTGAATTGCGTCCAGTGCCCCTTGAAGAATATAGGCAGCAGCAGCTTTATCGATAACTTTTGCACGATTTTTCCGTGTCATATCAGCTTCCCCAATTAAAAATCGCTCCACAGCCGACGTTGACATTCTTTCGTCCCAAAAAACGATAGGTATTTCTATACCAGCAATGTTTCGAAGATTATCCGCAAGAGTCCTGACAGATTGACAGCGCGGCCCTTCTGATCCGTCCATGTTGACGGGTAATCCCATTACAATGCCACCAATATTTTTGTCGACGCAGATCTCTTTAAGCTCTTGAGCATCGGCTTTAAATTTTGTGCGTTTGATTGTTTTTACGGGGGACGCAACTCTAAAATCACGATCAGAAACTGCAACGCCTATTGTTTTTGTACCCGGATCCAAGCCAAGCAAACGTTTATTGCGGTCGACGAGATCGGGGAGGTCGTAAATATCTAAATCCTGCACTTTGCTCTGCCTATTATTTTCAGTTTGCCTTATGATCTCGATATCACACCGAAGCAGTGATCTACTTATCTTGATTTTTGACTTACCTATACAGACTTGACTTGCCAGTACAAAACGGACAATTCAAGGGTATTGGACACAGAGAAGTCTGATGCGCGACAGCGTGTCCTATAGATAAGTGATAATTGCTTTGTCATAAGTGTCTTGTACTTACCTTAATTGGCAGAAAACGGAAAGCATATGTTTGGTGGATTTGGGGGGCTGATCGGCTCTTTTCTTGTTTTTTTGTTGCTACATTCAATTCCACCGATGCGTCGGGTGAAGCAATCCCTTATTAATCTATTAGGGAAAGCGGGATATTATATTCTCTATTCCCTTGTTTCGACGGGGGTCTTGATCTGGCTTATTCATGAAGTGTGGGCAGCTCCTTACGTTGAGCTGTGGTCGTACGAACCTTGGGCCGCCAGAGCAACAGCGCATATTATGCCGTTTTCAATCTTGTTCTTTGTTATGGGATTCTTGCGACCAAATCCTCTTTCTATTGGTCCGGGCAGCGGGTTCGATAAAACGCATATGGGCGTTGTTGGAATTATGCGTCACCCGATATTATGGGGTTTTGCTTTGTGGGCAGGGGCGCATCTTTTTGCGAACGGCAGTTTGGCAGAAGTTTTATTCTTTGCTGGCTTACTCCTTTTATCTGTTGGTGGCATGTTCATTGTCGATCGTCGAAAAAGACGTTTGTTGGGGGAGGAAAGCTGGATCGAAATATCCCGCGGAACATCAAACATACCTTTTGTTGGTCTGATAAAGGGTGGAAATTGCCGCCCGACACTGAAAGATCTTTTTGGAGCTCTTCTTGCGATCTTGAGTTTTGGGCTTATTTTGTGGCTGCATCCTATTTTGTTTAATGTTTCTCCTTTGTCGGGTTTTTTCTAAGTCTTTAATTAATAATTTGTCTGCTGATATTTAAAAAATTGATATCTTGGTTAGGGCACCTTAAATCACGATAAAGAACTTTTAATTATAGTCTGTTAGGGTAGCCGTTCTCCATTTAAATGTTTTCGCTTACTTGAGTAATCTCAAGTGTTTAAGTAACCTCAAGGGCCTTATAGAATTGATGTCGAAACCTGATTTCGCAGAGAGTACGAAGCTTAAGAAAACGGGTATTCGACGTATATGCTTGATTGGTCTGGGGTGGATATGTGTTGTGCTTGGCCTAATCGGTATAGTCTTGCCGTTATTGCCAACGACACCATTCCTGCTTGTTGCCCTGTGGGCTTTTTCTCATTCTTCCGAGCGGTTTCATAACTGGTTGTATCAGCATCATCTCTTTGGTCCGATGGTTCGCGATTGGGATTGTTATCGGGTAATTCCGCTTAAGGCGAAGGCGTTGGCAATTACAATGATGAGTGCCAGTTTAGGCTATGTGGCGTATAAAGAAGTCGTTCCATTATGGGGGCTTGGCCTTGTCGGTTTATGTTTGCTTTGTGTTGCTGTTTTTATTCTCAGGTGCCCAAGTCAGCCTCCGGCCAAGATTTCAGATCAATTGCCAAGATAAGATCTCTGAGTTAGCAATCTGAGATTTGTTTGTCTGTGGTAATTTGGTTAAGACAAAACAGATATCTTTCGGTTAATTGGGTGGTTTAATGCTGTCTATTTCTTGGTCCTTTTCAACCACAGCAGCAGTTGAACAAGAGAAAAGCAGTTTTACTTGATAAAAAGCGCTCTGTAGGCGTTGCAGCTTGGGCGGGTGAGTGCTATTTTCCGCTCGAATTTAATACGTGATACTTTCGATATCCATAGAAGATTGGAACCGAGTATGTCTGTCGACAAAAATACGGTAGCGAAAATTGCCAGACTGGCGCGCATCCGGGTTGATGAAAAACAGCAAGAAGAGCTGACCGGAGAGTTGAACCAAATCCTTGGTTGGATTGAGCAACTCTCTGAACTGGACACAGAGGGTGTTGAGCCAATGACATCTGTTGTCGAGATGACCCAACCTCTTCGTGAGGATGTGGTCAATGATGGGTACTATGTTGACCGGGTGACAAAAAATGCCCCTGAGTCTGCCCATGGTTTCTTTGCTGTTCCTAAGGTGGTCGAATAATGAGTAACCTTAATAACCTGACAATTTCCGATGCTCTTGATGGCATGGAAAAGGGTGATTTTTCTGCACACGAACTGACCGAAGCGCATATCAGTGCGATGGAAGAAACTCGCGAGCTTAACGCCTATATCGTTGAGACACCTGAAATTGCCCTCGAAATGGCTGATGCTTCTGATAAAAAGCGCGCCGCTGGCAATGCTGGCTTGATGGAGGGGATTCCGATCGCGATGAAGGATCTCTTCTGTACTGAAGGGACACAGACAACGGCTGCATCACGTATTCTCGAGGGTTTTGTTCCAACTTATGAGTCAACAGTATCAGGCAATCTATGGAATGCTGGTGCTGTGATGTTGGGTAAATCCAACCTTGATCAGTTTGCTATGGGCTCTGCAAACATTACGTCTTACTACGGCAATGTAATCAACCCGTGGCAGCGTAATGATAGCGATGCACAGCTCACACCGGGTGGGTCATCCGGTGGTTCTGCTGCATCAGTTGCTGCACGTTCAGCGATGGCGGCAACAGGTACAGATACAGGTGGTTCCATTCGTCAGCCAGCAGCATTTTCGGGTATTGTCGGGCTAAAACCAACGTATGGCCGTTGTTCGCGTTGGGGCGTTGTTGCCTTTGCTTCATCACTTGATCAGGCTGGCCCAATGACACGTTCTGTACGTGATGCGGCGATAATGCTGGAAGCAATGGCGGGTTACGATGCCAAAGACTCCACATCGGTTAACGTTGGTGTGCCGAGTTATCAAAAAGCACTCACAGGCGATATTCGCGGGTTGAAAGTTGGTATTCCAAAAGAATATCGCATGGACGGCACGCCAAAAGAAATTGATGAAGCGTGGGAGCAGGGGATCGAATGGCTTAAATCAGCGGGTGCCGAGCCTGTTGAAATCAGCCTTCCGCATACTAAATATGCGCTGCCTGCCTATTACATTATCGCACCTGCGGAATGTTCATCAAATCTGGCACGTTATGATGGCGTTCGTTACGGTCTACGTGTCGATGGCGAAAGTCTGGATGATATGTATGAACGTACCCGTGGTGAAGGTTTTGGGGATGAAGTCAAACGTCGTATCTTGATCGGAACCTATGTTCTGTCTGCTGGTTATTACGATGCCTATTACAACAAGGCGCGTCGTGTTCGTACCTTGATCGCGAATGATTTCAAAAAAGCTTATGAAAGCGTGGATGTAATTCTGACACCAACTGCCCCAAGCCCTGCGTTTGGTATTGGTGAAAAGATGGATGACCCGATTGCCATGTACTTGAACGATGTCTTTACCGTTCCTGCTAGTTTGGCCGGACTTCCCGGTATATCTGTTCCAACAGGTCTTTCCAGTGAGGGGACGCCACTTGGACTGCAATTGCTTGGTAAAGCTTTTGATGAAGAAACTGTCTTGAAGGTTGCAGGCGTTGTCGAAGAAGCTGCTGGTTTCTCTGCTTTTCCGCAGCTAATGGCCGGAGGTAAGTAACATGAGCTATCGTATCAAAGGAAATACAGGCGAGTGGGAAGTTGTTATCGGGCTAGAGGTTCATGCTCAGGTCATTTCAAAATCCAAACTTTTCTCTGGCGCAGCAACAACATTTGGTGCCGACCCTAATCATCATGTTTCATTGGTGGATGCGGCGATGCCAGGTATGTTGCCCGTTTTAAACAAAGAAGTTGTTGAGCAGGGCGTTCGTACAGGTCTTGGCCTTCGTGCGCAGATCAATATGAAATCTGTGTTTGAGCGTAAAAATTATTTTTATGCTGATTTGCCACAGGGTTACCAGATTTCTCAGTTCCTAGAACCAATTGTTGGCGAGGGAACGATCACACTGGATCTCGAAGGTGGTGATGTTCGTGAAGTTGGCGTTGAACGTATGCATCTTGAACAGGATGCTGGTAAATCCGTTCACGATCAGCATCCAACACAGTCATACATCGATTTGAATCGCTCCGGTGTGGCTTTGATGGAAATCGTTTCCAAACCGGATCTTCGTTCTCCTGAAGAAGCGGGAGCTTATTTACGTAAGCTGCGTTCTATTCTGCGTTATCTCGGCACTTGCGATGGCAACATGGACGAAGGTTCTATGCGTGCTGATGTAAACGTATCCGTACGTAAGCCTGGTGATGAATTGGGCACACGTACAGAAACGAAAAACGTGAACTCCATTCGCTATGTTCAGCAAACAATTGAACACGAAAGCAAACGTCAGGTGAAAATCCTGGAAGAAGGTGGCGAAATCGTTCAGGAAACCCGTCTGTTTGATGCGAGTAACGGTACGACACGTTCAATGAGAAGCAAGGAAGAGGCACACGATTATCGTTACTTCCCAGATCCTGATCTGTTGCCATTGGTTCTTGATCCGGCATGGGTTGAAGAAATCAAAGCAACGATCCCGGAGCTTCCAGATGAAAAGAAAGAGCGTTTCATCAACGATTTTGGTTTGTCTGCATATGATGCCGGTATTTTGGTCGCTGATCGTGAAAAAGCCATGTTCTACGAAGACGTTGCCGAAGGTCGCGATCCTAAATTGGCCGCGAACTGGGTGATGGGTGATTTCTTTGGTGCGCTGAACAAAAGTGGTCTTTCTTTAGACGAAAGCCCTGTTTCAGCTAAACAGCTTGGTGGCCTTATCGGTTTGATCAAGGACAATACAATTTCCGGGCGTATCGCCAAGGAAGTCTTTGAGGTAATGTGGGAAACCAGTAAAGACGCTGATACCATTGTCGAAGAAAAAGGCCTGAAACAGATCACGGATACTGGACCGATTGAAGCCGCAATTGATGAAATCATGGCTGCAAATCCAAGTCAGGTCGAAGCTTTCCGTGGCGGTAATGAAAAGCTGATTGGCTGGTTTGTTGGTCAGACGATGAAGGCAACAGGCG
>NZ_CAKZMP010000372.1 GCF_937128705.1 uncultured Kiloniella sp.
CCTTACTCAATTGGCCTTTGCGAATAAAGCCAGCAAGGGCGGCTGTGTAATAAGGGGTGTAACCGCCCAAAATTTCGTATTGATGCTGAAGCTCGTTAATATCGACCATGAGTTGGTGGTAGCCTTCACTTTCATAATCGGTACGTTCTGCCATTTGCGTATTAACAGCTTCCATTTTAGCTTCCAATTGCTTAATTTCGGTAAACGCTTCGTAAGCTTCTTCAAGTACAGTTCTGCCTAAAACAAAATCTATATCTTGTTTTAAGAAACCAATTTTTAAATCTTTATCTGATTTCCAATTTGAGGCCATAGTAAATTATCCAAAAACTTTATCATGTTTAGATTCTCGAATATTATCTGCTATCTATTCCTATGTGTCACAAATAAACACTGACTCAGGGCAGGTATATGGATAATCTTTCGGCGATGGGCATCTTTGTGAAGGTGGTGAACGAGGGCAGCTTTTCGGCGGCGGCTCGGGCGGCATCCTTGACGCCTTCTGCGGTGAGCAAGCAGGTTGGGCGGTTGGAAGATCGTCTTGGGGCGCGACTTTTTAATCGCACGACCCGCCATCTTTCCCTGACCGAGGTCGGCAAGGGCTTTTATGAACGTTGTTGCCAGATTTTGGTGGATGTGGAAGAGGCCGAGGATGCGGTGGCAAACCTGCATGCGGCGCCACGTGGAACCCTGAAAATCAATGTGCCTGTGGCTTTTGGGCGTTTGTGGATTACCGGACTTATTCCTGAATTTATGACCCTCTATCCGGAAATCAAACTGGATCTGAACCTACAGGATCGTTTTGTGGATCTGCTTAGCGAAGGCTATGACCTTGCCGTACGCATCGGGGATCTGGAAGATTCCAGCCTGATCGCACGAAAGCTTGCGGCCAATCGCCGTGTGGTCTGTGCCTCGCCGGATTACCTCAAAAACCACGGGGCACCAAAGCACCCGAAAGATTTGGAAAACCATGATTGTCTGATCTATGCCTCCCGCGCTTTTCGCAACGACTGGCGGTTTGAAGGGCCAGACGGCGCAGAGCTGGTCCATGTCAGTGGTGCCGTAGAAACCAACAACCCCGAAGTGATTATGGATCTGACCTGCAAGAATATGGGTATCAGTCTGCTACCCCTTTGGCTTGCTGGACCAGCCATCCGCAAAGCCCATATCGTTGAAGTTTTGCCGGATTATCACGTTCCTGACAGTGCTATCTACGCTATCTACCCTCCGGGCCGGCATCTGTCCCCCAAAGTTCGTGTCTTCGTTGACTTCATGGTGGAAAAATTCAACTTGCCCGAAAACCACTTTATCTAAGGGGCATTGCCCCTTTCTTTGTTGGCGCTTTGTTCTAAACTCCAATAGAGTTGGTAAGGCACTAACCAAATCATATCTTGGTTTGGCAAGTCCGCCAGAAATTATAAGTGGACGCCCGCAGCGTAGCGAGGATCAGCATGCGCGGCGATTGAACGCAATACGCTTTCTTGAGAAGCGGTATGAATCTTCTCAGTGGCGTTTGAACGTAACTAAAAAAGGAACTCTCCCTCCCATGGATACCCTCAGTGTTCTCTCTACTATTGCTCTGGTGAATATCATGGGCTGGCTATCACCGGGACCAAACATGTTTGCGATGATGAGTGCGTCACTCAGTCAGGGAAGGCGTCACGGTGTGCTGACGGGCTTAGGCATTTCGCTGGCGAGTTTTATTTGGGCAATATTGGCTGTTCTCGGTGTGATTGCCCTGTTTGATCTTTTCCCCCAAGTGGTACTTGGTCTCAGATTGATGGGGGCGGGCTATTTGCTCTGGTTGGGGTTCAAGGCCTTTAGAAGTGACTTCACGATGTCAAATGGGGATATGTCACTCTACCACTCTGATCATTCTGGTTTTAAAGCTTTCCGGTCCGGCTTCATAATCTGTGCAACAAATCCCAAGGCGGCTTTGTTCTTTGGCTCGGTCCTGACGGCGTTTGTGCCAGCCAATGCCTCAAACGAACTGCTGATAGAAATCCTTATGGTCTGTCTTGTGTTCGGTGTGTCCGGCCATACGATTACGGCGACTGTTTTTTCTACGGACTTTGTTGTTCAGAAGTTTGTTGCAGCGCGGCGACAGATTACGGGTGTCTTTGGCGCAACTTTTACTCTACTCGGCGTTGGCGCAGCCTATGATGCCATAAGGCGGTTTTGATGAAACTCCCAACGAATACGGCGCTTGTTATTATTGATGTGCAACAAGCTATTGATGAAGCTTTCTGGTCTCAGCATGGGCCACGAAATAATCCCGCAGCGGAACAAAACATGTCGACTGTGCTGAAGCACTGGCGCGATACCAAGCGTCCTGTGTTTCATATCCGACACGATAGCGTAAATGCTGATTCTACCTATGCACCGGGATCGGCAACTCATGCCTTTAAGCCTGAGGTTATGCCTCTATCCGGTGAAGTGGTGATTGGCAAAGCGGCGAACTCTGCTTTCATTGATACAGCGCTTGAACAAACGTTCCGGGATCAGGGAATTGATCATGTTGTGATAATGGGCGTGATTACCAACAATTCTGTTGAGGCAACAGTGCGTCATGCTGGTAATCTTGGTTTTACCACCTATCTGATAGAGAACGCCTGTTTTACCTTTGCCTTTCCAGATTATAGCGGCATCCTGCGATCAGCGCAGGAGGTCCACGATATGTCACTTGCGAATATGGATGGTGAATATTGTCAGGTCATCGATACGGCGCAGGTATTAGAAATCTAGGCACAAGCCTTTTGGCCAACCAAAAAGTTAAGTTAAACAACTATAAAAAATAAAGCGGGGGAGCTATGAAAAACTACCTGATCAAAAAGCACGAAATCGAACAGATGCAGGGTACGGAAAAAGAGCATTTTCTCAATCCAAATGCATTACGCACAAACAAGTCTCTTGGCGATCTAACAGGCCTGACGGGTCTTGGCTTTCATATCATCGAAGTCGAACCGGGTCGGGAGACAACGGAATATCACGTACATTACCACGAAGATGAATGTGTCTATGTTCTGTCTGGCACCGCCACGGCCTATATCGGCGATGAAGAATACCAGATCAACGAAGGTGATTTTATCGGCTACCGCGCTGGTGGTGAGGCCCATGGTATAACCAATACAGGCACAGAAACCCTGAAGTGCATCGTTGTGGGTCAACGGCTCGCCTTTGATATGGCTGATTATCCTCACAAGGATAAACGGATCTTCCGCGAAGACGGCAAACCATGGCAGTTGGTTGATAAAGAAAACATCGAAACCCCCACCGGCCCCGTCGGTAAGAAGTAACAATCTTGATTGTTTCTAATTAGATCTGGATACTCCATCCAAATTGCTTTCTGCAATTTGGCAAGTCTGACTGGGCGCCCGAGTTGATACGAGGATAAGCATGCGCGGCGTTTGAGCGCAATACGCCCTCTTGAGGGGTGGTACTAATTCTAAAATATTTTCTTATCGCGGGAATAAAATGCGTTCTGCGTTGTAACCCTGACAGGACAAGGATTCCCAATGTCCTGTCAGGGTTATTTATTTTTACCGCATAAGGAACAGTCGGGTATGTATTACGACCACAACTTTAAGACATTATCACTTACAAAAAATGGTTTTTCAAAAGGCACATTTTTAAGCACGTTATTTTTGGTTGGTGCGCTTGCGGCTTCAGGAACAGCCGAAGCATCGGGAAGCCTGTTTCAGAAGCTTAAAAACAATTTGGAAAATGAAGCCACCGAAGAAGCGACCAAGCTACTCGGAACCGCGAAAAAAGAAGTTATAACCGAGACAACCAAGAAAAGTGTAGCTCAATCAACTACGTCAACTTCCACTGAGGTGGCAGCGGCAGGACAGACGCCTGAGCTGGGGACACCGTCTGCTGATCTGATCAGTATGACTAAATGTACGGATTTGAAACCGGAAAATATCACCATCGGAACGCTGGGGGACTATACGTTTCAAAAGGGCTTTAGCAATGAAAAGAGATCTGGATTAGTCAATCGTCGCACAGGGGCTTTGAGTAATGGTTGTATTCTGCCGTCGCTCAATTCCCGCGAGATTGCTTATATGGAAGTTGACGAAAAATCCTTCGATGCTTTGGGCAGTTCCAATGATTGGGAAATGCAGTGCATTAAATCAGGTAATCCGGGTGCGGGTGTTGTGGGGGCGAGTGAGCCAAAAACCGAATACCCTTACACCGTGAACGTGCTAAGTGGTAAAGACATGATGCTTCATTGCGGTAATTCAGAAAATGTTGCGGAATGTGCTGAGGGCAGTAACAGTAGCCGCAGTTCTGCGTGGAAGAAAAATTTGGACGGGCGTGGCAAAACAATGCTGAGCGTCATGGCCAATACCAGTACGCTTGCTCCGGCACAGGGTGAAAAGCTCTACTGCCAATACTATAACAAAAAATCTGGTAATAGCCTTTTTGCTTTTGAATATCTAAGGCTGCAAAACTAAAACCTGATTTACTAACGAGCTGAATATGAAAAGGGTTTTGATATTTGTTTATCAGAGCCCTTTTTATGGGATGACTAAAGAACGAGCTAATAGGGTATGAGAGTTATCGCGCAAGCTTTTTAATTGTTGCTATAACGTCCCCATTGTCCGGGGCTGATGCCATAAGCCTTTTTAAAATGACGATTTAGGTGGCTTTGATCGGCAAAACCAACAGTGAAAGCGACATCGGCAAGGGGCTGTGCTTCTTCGATCAACTTACGGGCAAATTCCAAGCGACGCATAAGTAAAAATCGGTGTGGGCTTGTACCAAATGCGCGTCTGAAATGGCGCGAAAGGGTAAAGCGGTCCATATCCGTTACCTTTTCCAATTCCTCAGAATGCACATTGCGGCAAGCATTCTCATAGAGAAAATCTTTGGCTTTATCGACTGCGGCGTTATTTGTTTTAAGGGGCGAAGGTTTTGGGCCTTTGGCGTGCCGGACAAGACAATGGGCAACTTGACTGATCGTATCGTCTCTTGCCAAGTCGCTCAGGTTATTTTCAAGCTCACCCAAGGCCGTAACCATAGCTGTTTGTAAGTCTGGGTCATCAAGAATAGGAGTCTCGACAAAGGGGAGGGTAATGAAGTTTTCTCCCAATGCCTCACGAATCAAAGATGGTTCGAGATAAAGCATGCGATACAGTAGTCCTTCGTCAGTCCCGGACCCACCATCGTGCAATTCATCTGGGTGGAGCACGATAATCTGCCCCGGCTGACTGTACCGTCGATCCCCGCGATAGCCAAAGGCTTGGATGCCTTGCATCGTTAGACCTAATGCATAGGTGTCATGGCGATGTGGCTCGAAAAAATCGCCAACAAAACGCGCTTGGATGCGGGACAAACCAGACACGACAGGTGCCGAGATTATTTGCGCAGATGCAGAAGATTTGCACGAACGTTCAAGACGTAGATTTATACTTTCATTTATCTGGTTGTCTTTGTTCACATCAAGAACCTTGAATCAGAGAGACCATTATGTTTGATACTAAAATTGCTGTTGTTTTGCGAGATGATTTACAAACCTGGCAGGCTTTGAACGTTACCGCGTTTCTAAGTGGCGGGCTTGCGGGCGAAAACCAGACGATCATTGGCGAGGCATATCGTGATCGGATGGGGAATAACTATAACGCCCTGATCCGCCAGCCGATTATTGTTTTATCTGCTTGTGAAAACACCATACAAAAAATCCATCAGCGATCACTTACACGCGGCGTTAAATCCTCGCTTTATATTGAAGAAATGTTCTCGACGGGTCATGACGCCGCTAATCGTGCTGTTTTTGCAGAATATGACCCTGAAGATGCCAAAGTAGTGGGGATCGCCCTACACAGTGATAAAAAGATCGTCGATAAAATTACTAAAGGCGCAAAAATGTACGGTTAGATAAAAATGTGTGCGTAGATACTGGCATGAAGTGATCGCTTCAAAATCAACGATTACTTTGTATTTGTCAGTTCTTTGTCAGCTTAAAACGATAATGTCTTTTCAGTTTGTTCCTAAAAGCAGAGGACGCAGAAAATGAGGGGCATGAACCGTTGGGCTGGCCTGTTATCCTTGGGGGTCACAGTTGTTTTCTTGAATGGATGTAGTAACACAGGTGCAGATTATCGGCCGATAGTTGATGGTGGTGACAGTGCAGTATATGAAAGCGATTTGAGTGAATGTGCCGCAGTTGCGGACCAGCGCGGGTACCTAAACGGAGATGTTCAAAATGCCGCCCTACTTGGCACTGGTCTTGGTGCAATTGTCGGTGGATTGAGTGATGGCTGGGGTGGGGCCTTGGTTGGCGGTGTTATTGGCGCGGCGGGTGGTGCCGGGGCCGAGGCTTGGGATACACAAGACGAACGTAAGCAAATTGTAAAGAACTGTATGAAGGGGCGTGGCCATAACGTTGTTGGCTAAACCTTCATCCCTTCTCGGGCTCTTTTGGAGATACTGTATTACCTCGAGCAGTGTTATTCTGGCAGGCTAAATTGTGGTGTTTCAGTTTTCCCCCTGAAACAGGTGTCGATCTCCCGTAGCTGCGTTTGCCAGATGATCTAAAAGGGCCCGAACCCGAGCGTTTTTTTGTAAATCTTTATGGGTTACCAACCAAAGTTCTCCTTCTACATCTGGTAGCGGGGAAAAGACGGGAACTAATTCATGCCAATTTTGTCCCATTAAGCAGGGTAAAAGGATAAGATTATGACTATTGATTGCGAGTTGGGCGTTGGTCAGCATACTACTGCTTTCATACGCAATATGAACATCGGGAATAGTTTTGCGTAACCAGTCTGTTGTTTGTTGGGCGAGTGGGCCGCCTGTCCATGCAATAAAGGACTTTTCACTAAGGTCGCTTAATCTTTGAATTTGTCCTGATTCATAATGAGTGCTGGATCCATATATTCCCCATTTCAAAGTCGACAGCTTTCGACCTATCAAGCTTTCTTCTGTGGGCCGCGCGGGACGGAGTGCAATATCTGCTTCGCGTTCTGTCAGGCTCAGGCGCTGGTTATCGCTGATAATTTCGATATATAAACCGGGGTATTTTTCCGCAAACGGGGGAATGTGTCGACTTAAGAAAGAGGCGGCGAGGCTTTCTGTGGACGTGATTCGCAATCTTCCCGTAAGTTTTTGATCTTTGCCTGTTAAGGCACGTTCGGCACTGAACGTTTCCTGTTCAATGCGTTCCGCAGCAATGATTATTTCTCTGCCCGCTTCGGTTGGAACATATCCGTGGCGATGCCTTTCAAAAAGCTTCAGGTTGTAAATAGTTTCGATTTTTTCTAATCGCCTGAAGACAGTAGATGTGTTGACTTTCAGATGTTTTGCCGCGCTAGGAATGTTCCCCGCGCGAGAAATAGCTAACACATATTGGTAATCATTCCAGGAAATCATAGTTGCTTTTTCGCAAGTTAAAATCGCAAAGTTACAACTTTTATCTCATAAATGCATGTGGTTTTCTAGTGTTATGTGACGGATAAAGGCTTGGTTATTGACGGTTATAAACCACGAAAACCTGATTCCTCAGCAAGTTTATAACGGTTATAGGGAATCTAGAAATGAAACAGTTGGTTATTCTTGGCGGTGGTTTTGCAGGACTCTGGGCTGCGATGTCAGCGGCTGGTGAGCGTGCTGACAACAAGGCCGTAAAGATTGACATTACCCTGATCTCCAAAGATGCACATTTGGTAATCAGACCCCGTCTTTACGAAGGTGCAGGAGAAGACAAGCGCGTTCTGCTAAAATCTTTGTTGGATAAAATTGGTGTTCGATTTATTCAGGCAACAATAGAATCAATTGATCCACAGCATAAACAGGTTTTGCTCTCAAACCATACCTCAGCCCAAATATCATATGATGCGGTCATTCTTGCGACTGGTAGTTACCTCAAACAGTTGGATGTTACGGGGGTTAAACAGTACGGGTTCTCTGCAGATACCTATGAAGAAACTGAAAGGTTGGATCAGCAATTAACCCGGATAGTTGCTGCACAAGAAGAAGCAGCAAAAACACTTGTTGTGATCGGCGCTGGTTTTACAGGCTTGGAACTTGCCACGGAACTACGTAGCCGGTTGAAGAAAAAGTCCGACAAAACCTGTCGTATTATTTTAATTGATAAAGAAGAAATAGCGGGCGCAGAACTGGGTGTTAATCCAAAACCTTATATTGATGAGGCCCTTCGACTGCACAATATTGAGCTTAGTCTGGGAACATCAATCAAAGAGCTCACAGAAAATAGAGTTACTCTTGCTGATGGAGAGGTGATCGAGGCTCAGACGGTTGTTTTTGCCAACGGAATGGAGGCAAATAAGCTGACCAATAATTTTGGAAAACCAGACGTAGGGGCACAAGGGCGGTTAGCTGTTGCTCAGGATCTCAGCATTCCTGGCTACGACAATGCCTATGGAGCGGGGGATGTTGTTTGGGCCTATACCGAACCTCAGGCTTCTTCGGATGATTCTGAACTTATGACGTCCTCTGAAAAGAGTTTGGCTTATAACCCAGATCGGCCGCGGACGCTTTTTTCCTGCCAGCATGCCATCCAGCTTGGGCGTTTTGCTGGGTATAATGCGATCAAAAAGCTTCGGGGTCAGCCTGGTAAAGATTACGAGCAGACCTTTTATGCGACTTGCCTTGATCTTGGTGATTGGGGCGCGCTTTTTACCACAGGCTGGGACAGGGTAGCGGATAAAACGGGTGTTGAAGGAAAAGAAATGAAAAAGATGATCAACACCCAGTGGATCTATCCTCCTTCGCCCGAACTATCACCCGAAGAGATCCATGCGTTTGTTGCTTTTGACGAGGAAGAGTCTGCAGCGTAATTAAGTCGGTCTATTTTGAAATTAAAAAGGCTGCCAAAATAAACTGGCAGCCTTTTTATTTGTCTCGTTGGTAATCCGAGCCGCCTTAATGACGGAAATGACGCATGCCTGTATAAACCATGGCAAGACCTGCTTCATCAGCAGCGGCAATAACTTCGTCGTCACGCATGGACCCGCCTGGTTGGATAACAGCTGTAGCGCCGGCATCGGCAGCGGCGAGCAAGCCATCTGCGAAAGGGAAGAAGGCATCGGAAGAAACAACAGAACCAATTGTTCCGGCTTTGCTTAACCCAGCAGATTCTGCGGCTTCTTTACTTTTCCAAGCCGCAATTCTGGATGAATCAACCCGGCTCATTTGCCCGGCTCCAATGCCAACGATTGCACCGTTTTTGGCATAGACGATGGCGTTGGATTTCACATGCTTGCCAACTCTGAAAGCAAAGATCATATCGGCGATCTCTTGCTCGGTTGGTTGGCGTTTGGTCACAACCTTGAGGTCTGCGGCTGTAATGCGGCCATTATCACGGCCTTGTAATAAGAAGCCACCAGATATGGTCTTCATGTTCATGCCGGTATCTGCCGGATTTGGCATTTCACCAGTGACAAGAACACGCAAATTTTTCTTGGTTGCGAAAATAGCCTTGGCGTCATCATCAATCGCGGGCGCAATAACAACTTCTGCAAAAAGATCGGCGACCTGTGTGGCTGTCGCTGCGTCCATGGTTTTATTGGTGGCGATAATACCGCCAAAAGCACTAGTCGGATCACAGGCGAGGGCTGCTTTGTAGGCGTCACCTAAATTATCTGCCGTTGCCACGCCACAGGGATTTGCGTGTTTTATGATGGCAATTGTCGGTGCATCGAACTCAGAGACCAACTCAAAGGCTGCGTCGGTGTCGTTCAGGTTATTGTAGCTAAGTTCTTTGCCTTGTAGCTGCTGTGCTGTGACAACGCCGGGACGTGCATCAATAGTTTTGTAGACCGCGGCCACTTGATGCGGGTTCTCTCCATAGCGTAGAGACTGTTTGAGCTCGCCGCCAAGGGTAGTTTCGCGTGGGAAGTCTACACCGCATTCACCTTGGAGCCAGCCAGAAATCATGGAGTCATATTTAGCTGTGTGGCTATAGGCAGCCGCGGCAAGTTTGCGACGAAGTTCCTGTGTTGTTGCGCCGCCATTGGCTTTCATCTCATCTTGTACCAATGCATAGTCACTTGGGTCAGTGACAATCGTCACAAAGCCATGGTTCTTGGCGGCTGCACGAACCATCCCAGGACCACCGATATCAATGTTTTCAACACATGTATCGTAGTCTGCACCGGATTTGAGCGTTGCTTCGAAAGGATAAAGATTCACAACAACCAGATCAATTGGCGCAATGTCATGTTCTGCCATGGCGTCTGTGTGTGTTTTGAGATCACGTCGGGCTAGAATACCGCCGTGAATTTTCGGGTGCAGCGTTTTTACGCGTCCGTCCATAATTTCCGGAAAGCCTGTGTGGCTAGAAACTTCTTTTACGGGAACGCCTGCTTCGCTTAATGCGCGTGCGGAGCCTCCTGTAGAAAGAATCTCAATACCTTGATCTGTTAAAAACTTACCGAATTCAACGAGACCTGTTTTATCAGATACGGAAACGAGAGCACGACGGATGGTGTCAGACATAGCAGTTCCTTGCAGCTGTCTTCCACCCCGGTTGCCCGCCGGGGCGGGAAGTATGAATCATTTTAGTACGCTTTTTACGTCAAAAATAATCAATGTTGGCCGAAATTTTCTTAGGCAAGGGCACTAATAAACCGAAGGGTCATAGGATGCAATGTATATCGTGTTATAGGATGAACGAGGCACAAATTTATTACGTGTGCTGTTCAAAATTAAGGAGGATGCATTTCGTCCAAGATACTCAGTCAGTAAAATTTACTGGGAAAGAGCTTCGTTGAATTGTTTGTCCTGATGTTTGTTTAATGCCAAATCAGGCTTTAAACTTCCATTATACTCAGGAACAAGGCGACACAATTGTTCAATGACTCTTTCCCGATCTCTCTGGTCGATCAGGCTGGATAAATGATCGAGATCGCGGTTAAGGATATCTCGATCTGTAATTCTTGGTGTTGCCAACTTCAAGCTGCCGTGTGTTGTGGGCAGAAGAGGTTCTGTTTCATGAAATAATTCTTCGTATAGCTTCTCGCCGGGGCGGAGACCTGTGTACTGAATTTTGATGTCTTTTTCTGGCTCAAACCCTCCAAGCCGGATGACCTGTTTGGCGAGATCAGCAATTTTCACGGGGTCGCCCATATCCAGTACATAAATTTTGCCCGCATCTTCTCGGGCCATAGCCGCGCCGAGAGTCATGGTTTGAAGCACCAGTTCTACAGCTTCTTTTATTGTCATAAAATAACGGGTGATGTCTGGATGAGTCACAGTCAGTGGTCCCCCAGTTTTCAGTTGCCGTTCAAACAAGGGCACAACAGATCCTGTTGAACCAAGAACGTTACCAAATCGTACGGTAACAAAGCGGGTTTTGTTCTCTTGTTTACCTGCCAAGTCCATGGTTTGGCAGTAGCTTTCAGCTAATCGTTTGCTGGCACCCATAATATTAGGTGGGTTAATGGCTTTGTCAGTAGAAATCAAAACCATTGTTTGTACACCAACTCGACGACAGGCATCGGCAGTGTTTTTGGTGCCTAGTACGTTGGTGTGGATACCTTCAATGGGGTTTGCCTCGACAAGGGGGACATGTTTTAAAGCAGCAGCATGGAATACGAGTTCTGGCTTGAAGCGATCAAATATTTGATTTAGGCGCGATTGGTCCCGAACATCACCGAGAACGGCATCTCGTTCCAATTCGGGATAGTCTTCAGATAATTCCATATCGATGGAATAGAGATTGAATTCAGAACTATCTAACAGAATTATATGAGATGGTGTAAACGAGGCAATTTGTCTGGAAAGCTCGGACCCGATTGAACCGCCACAACCTGTGATAAGAACGCGTTTTCCAGATATAAGTTTTGCCATGGCTGGGCGATCCAGCTTGGCCTGTTGGCGACCGAGCAGATCTTCAATCGCAATTGGTTTAACTTCGATTTCATTGCCAAAGTTGCTTTTGAATTCAGTTGGGTTGGGCAAGCGTTCGATAAGTAAATTATTATGGGCGGCAACATCGTTAATGTGTTGCATACCGTCCCTGTCGATGACTTTTGACATTATAATTCGTTGGGGAAGCCTGTTGCTGGAAGCTACCTTATCCAAGGCATCCTGTAATTTGTCCAGCGGCCCCATAATGGGCAGATCATGCATACGTCGGCCTGCTTCTTGACCTGTTGGATCTAGGATGCCGACAACTTCGTAGGCGCTTGTGGGGTCTCTTGTTATATGTCTGAGAAAGGCTTCGGCAATATCGTCAAAACCGATAAGGAATACGGGTACCCTAAGATGACTATCCTTTTCCATGAGCCTTCGTACGCCCTGATCTTTCCATATTCGATAGACCATACGTGGACCACCGAGGAGAAAGATGAGGACGAACCAATTGATAATCAGAGAGCTTCTTGGGATGTCTTCAAGGCGATTCCAAAAAAAGAGGATTGGAAGGAATAGCAACATAACAAGGCTAGAAGCCTTTATTATGTTGAGTAAATCATTCATTGAGGCGTAACGCCAGGTGCCCCTATAGAAATCAAGCATCCAGAAGGTACCAATCCCTATCAGGATAAAGAGAGCCCATGCAGGGAACAAGCTGAGGGGGGGGATTGCCGCTGCGTCATTGACATCCATACGGAGCGCCAGGGAAAGAGCAAACGAAATCGCAAGCATGAAAAGGTCATGCGAAAATGCGATCAATGATTTGCTACGTGAAGTTCTAAGAAACTTCATTTGATAATTTTCCTGACGGCAATGTAGTGAATAGAATGACTTATTTAATTTGGTTTCACTTTACTGGCAATGTCTAAAGTTGGCCAGTAAGCTTTCACATGGATCTGTTGATAATCTCTGATTTCTTATTGTGATCGTTTCTTTTTCAACAGCTTCATTGTACTGAATACAATAATTAGAGCAATGATCAGGCTATACCATGGGTAATCAGCACTTAGGAAAAGTGCTAAGGCAATTAAGACGATGTTACAGGTTAAAATAGTCAAGGAAACCGCTTTGTGGCTGAGGCCATTTTGCACACCAATTTGGTAACAATGTTCCTTATGTGCTTCCCAGATTTTTTGTTTTCGTACTGCGCGTTTTAACAGTGTAATTGTTGCGTCACATAGATAATAGAACGGTAGAATAAAAGCCGCTGCCCACATACCTTTTATGATCAAGAAAATCATAAACCATCCGAGGATATATCCCAGTGGAATGGAACCGACATCACCAAGAAAAATTGCTGCTGGTTCCCAGTTCCAAATTAAGAAACCCAATGTTGCGGCAAGGACAAACAGCGGTAAATAAAAAGCATCAGTTTGCCAAGAAAAATAGGACGCAATAAGAACTACCCCCAGGGTAATTGTGGACGTTTCTACACCTGTTATGCCGTCAATGCCGTCCATAAAGTTATAGAGATTAATGAACCATACCCATGATAGGCCAATGAAGATGTAATCAATCCACTGCGGGATAATCGCTGGGAATAGTTTGATTTCTTGTCCGTCATGGTTAATCCCCCAAAGGCTGATCACCACCACAATAATTTGTATCAACAAGCGGAATTTTGGGGAAAGATTTTTTAAATCGTCCAACCATGAAATTGCCATCAAGACAATAGAGCCGGTAAAAATAAACCAAAACCCCGGCAGAGGAGCCAATGACGCAGATCCATGGCCAGCCCATCCAAGAAGGATGATTCCCATCAAAGCAAGCCCACCGCCTCTGGGTGTCGGGATGGTGTGACTACTCCGTTCATTCGGATTATCGAGAATACTCTTGTTAATCAGAACTTTCCGAAGCATCGCAGTTGCTACACAAGATGCAAGTAGGGAAATAGCGAATATTGTCAGGACGTGGAGTAACTCTGTCATTGATCCCATAGGTTAGATTGGTTGTTTTTTGATGTGGATTTTTTCGTGTTTACTCTGACAAGTGACCATTTTATTTTTGTATCACTGGTGCTTGTTATCCCCGACAGGACAATTTGTTGACTTCGGCGTATTTCGCCTGCTTTTCCAAGATAGATACTTGGCTCTAATGATAGGTTGGCCCCTTCGCAGGAAAATTGCCAACCGCCCCCTTTTTGCAGGCTTAATAATACAACGTTGCCACCACTTATGGGGGACGCTTTGACATCAGAATGCAAGTGAAAACGAGCAGAAAATTCGTTCCGATCTCTTTCGTCTAAGCTTTCCGAGAAACGTAATATGTCGTGACCTTTAATTCCTTCGCCCTTGGGAAGTGCGATTAAAGTGCGATCATGAAGTATGCCTGATTTGTTCAAGTATCCATCGTGAGACATTTCCAAACGAATCTCGCCGTTGCTGTCTTCTTCTCTTCGACAAGTGACGTTATCGGGGCGTTTGGCAAGTCCCCCACGAGGGGTAAGGTGCGCAGAATTTGTTTCCGCAAGCGTTATTGTCGTGTGTGCTGCTGTTGCACGGGGAATCCACCGCCATTGCGGATGGTTTCTGTGGACACCACAATTTGTGATTAATCGTTCCCGTCCGACAGATAATTCAAAGCTAAGCGTACCAGCGTGTGCGGTGAGGTCATATCCCGGTGGTGGTGGTGCCCCAGCATCCACGATCACTGTGATGCGGCCAGACTGTAATCGTTGAAAGCCACTTTGTGGTGCAGCTAATAGCGGTTGTTTTCTTCCCTCTGCTCGCCGAAGAACCATGTCAATTTGCCAGCCATGGTCTTCGTTAGAATCGTTGAAAAGGGCTAAACCTCCATCCCCGTGAAGGAACATTCTCAAAACAGGAGACATAGATTCAATTGCTGAAATTATAGAACCGGGAACGTGCTTTTTTCCTGTGTGTAAGGTTGCTCTAATATCAATCAGATGGCGCAATACTTCCAAATGGATGTGAGGACTTCGTTGTATATGGCCACCGTCAGGCAAGATTTGGCGGGTGAGTTCCCGGCTAAGTAAATCTAAAGCGCGTTTAAGCCATACGTCGCCTTCTGGTAAACAAACGCCGGCGTATAATAGCCCTTTAATCGCACGAATAAGCTCTACCCCTGTAAGACCTGCGGGTAAGGCTGAAGAAAGGTAGCGGGCCTGTTTTGCGATGCTGTCGTGGATACTTTGGCGAAGATTGATATCGGCAGAACTACCAATAAATTCGTAATGTCCTAACCAGTTATAGAGCCTGCATCCTGTTATCGAAGGTTCCCATGTTAGGGGGCGCCAACGGTTATTATCTCTTATCCATTGGTTCAGCATTTCTCGTGCTGTTCGTCGTGCCTGATCCCCAGCTGCGGCACGTAAGGATCTTAACCAACTGAAAGAATGTAATTCTTTAACCCAATCCAGCTCTGCCCCCACAGGGTTCCATAGCGGGGAGGGATTGTTAATGACTTGCCCGGACAGTTCAATCTGCCCTGATAGAATTGCCCTGCCTTGATTTGTATCACCCAGCCAAGGATCGGTTGGTGTGAAAACCAGATTCGGGATGGCTTTGCGGCTTATGGCCCAATCATAAAGTGGGCTGATAAGCAGAGGATATTTTAACTTGTATCCGATTTTCTGGAAAACTAATGAATTGGGCAGCCTAAGGAAGGAAGCCAAGCGTTCAGACACATTGCTCTGGCCATTGATCCAACGACCAGTGCTTTTGTTCGTATCTCTTTTCTCGGTTTGGCTTTGGCCTTCCATAGGCGGATGCTCTTACTGCCCTTTTAGTTTCTTGATGTTGTTCGCATAGTTGTCAGGTCCCCCGCGAAAGGTTGCCGTGCCCGCGACAAGCAAATCAGCACCAGCTTCGATGGCCTGTGGCGCGGTATCAAAATTGATGCCGCCATCAACCTCTAGATCAATATCTTTGCCAAGAGCATCAATTTTGTTTCTCAGGGCTGAAATTTTTCCAAGAGCGCCGGGTATGAAAGATTGCCCCCCAAAACCGGGATTCACTGACATAACCAACAAAAGATCAAGATCTTCAATAACGTGATCAACGATATCAATCGGGGTGCCGGGATTGAGCGCAAGCCCGGCTTTTACACCAAGTGATTTGATCAGTTGGATTGTGCGGTGAAAGTGTGGACCAGCTTCAGGATGAATTGTTATTATATCTGCACCAGCATCTACAAAAGCTTCGATGTAGAGATCGATGGGTGAAATCATCAAATGAACATCAAATGGCTTCTTTGTTACTGGGCGAACCGCTTTGGTTATGGAAGGGCCAAATGAGATATTGGGTACGAAGTGCCCGTCCATAATATCGACATGTATATAATCTGCACCAGCCTGATCCAGGCGTTGAATTTCTTGTCCTAATTGAGAAAAATCAGCGGCAAGGATAGAGGGGGCGATACGTGTAGTTTTTTGCATTTATCCGGTTCTTTTATCCGAGGAAGCGAGGCTCTGCTAACAGAGATAATTTTCTCCACTTTGGTAGCAGTATAGCCTCATCTTCGCAAGCAATTGCCAGATAATGTCTTGTTGTGAATTAGATGAAATACGAATTAGCTGGATATGATTTTGTCATAAAGGGCTCTGTCTGTTGCGCCTTCTGACCCAATAAGCAAAATCCTTGATGTTTTATCTATCCGCAGGTCGTTACGAAGGGCGGCATCCTGAGCAACGGCAATAATTGCAGCTAGTCCAGCAACCGCAGATTCCCCGGCTTCGATAGCTGGATCATTACCTATCGGTTTTGCGAGTAACTTCATAGCCGGCGCAATAAACATATCTGGTATAGACAGAAAGTCTGACGCTTCTTCACGTAAGATATTCCATGCCAGAGGTGAGGGCTCACCGCAGGATAAACCTGCCATGATGGTTTCTTCGGTTATTTGAACTGATGTTAGTGTATCTTTCATTGCGCTTGCATAAAGACAACTGGCCAAGTCGGGCTCGACAATGATAACGCGCGGCGAAGCTTTTCCCCACTTTTGCCGTAAGGCGGCACAAACGGATGCCGCGAGACCCCCGACCCCACCCTGTAGGAATACATGACTTGGTGGTGGAGAGAGTTCCTGTGTGATTTCATTTGTCATAACGCCATAGCCAGCCATAACGTCTGTTGGTGGTTGTATGTAGTTATCCCATGATGTGTCTGAGACAATGAACCAGTTGTTTTCTTCGGCATTGGTTTTTGTAATGCGAACAGAATCATCGTAATCGCCATCTATGCGAATAACGTCGGCACCAAAATATCTCATCGCTTTGGCGCGTTCTTCACTAACTTCTGCATGGATGTATATCTTGCAATCAGCACCAAATTTTTTGGCCCCCCAAGCCAAGGAACGTCCATGATTTCCATCTGTCGCAGAAACAAGTGTGATTGCTTTTGTCAAAGAAGCGTATTTTCCCGAGCGAAGATCTGAAAGAGATATAATTTTATCGAATTTATTATATAGCTCTCGCTGTAACACTCTTGCAGCTGCATAGGCACCGCCCAAGGCCTTGAAAGATCCAAGGCCAAACCTTGGTCCTTCGTCCTTATAAAAAATATTATCCAGATCAAGTTGCTGAGCGAGGCTTTTTAGAGGATGAAGCGGTGTCGTTGTGTACCCCTCCCACGACATAATTTCGCTGGATGCATCAGTAAAATCCTGTGGTGTGATAACGCTTTTGAAGGCTTCCCCAGTGTGTCGGGCGTAAGATACGTGCTTAATAGTATCGGCAGAAAAAGTATCTAACATAAAATTTATCCTACTTGTGGTAAAAGCTTGGGGTAAAACTTGATAATTATTCAGGTAAACGGGTTTTCACAAGCTGCGCCCAATAGGCCGCGCCGATTGTAAGTGCATCGTCATTGAAGTCATAGTCAGAAGCGTGAAGAGGTTTGCCATGAGTACCTTCTATGCCGTTGCCCATTAACATAAAACAACCTGGTTTCTTTTGGGAAAACAACGCGAAGTCTTCCGAGAAGGACATTGGTTCCCGGTCGCCTTGAACGTTGTCACTAATCCTTCTTGCCGCTTGAAGTGCGATTTGGGTCTGTTCGACTGTATTAATGGTTTCAATAAATTCGGTGTTGAAGTTGAACTTTGCTTCGACATCGTGACCTTGAGCGATACCGAACAAGAGCCGCTGCATATGAGCTTTAATTTGCCCTCGATCATCTGGTGTTCGGGCGCGCACATCTCCTTTAAGTATTGCAGAGCCAGGAAGGACATTTCTGCGTCCGTCAGTTATGAATTCGGTAATGGAGACGACAGCACCGCAGCCCGGGTCCATTTTACGTGCAACGATAGATTGGAGCGCTTGGACAATTTCAGAGCCAACAAGAATTGCATCGACCCCTTTTTGGGGCATGGCAGAATGACCGCCGCGCGCGTTTATCGCGATTTCAAACAAGCTCTCGCTGGAACAAATAGTGCCGGGTCTTGTGGAAAACTCTCCAAGGGGAGCACCAGGTAAATTATGGAGTCCGTATATTTCGTCGATTTGAAATTTTTCGAAAATACCATCTTTGACCATTGCAGCGGCACCCAGACCATTCTCTTCGTTGGGCTGGAATATAAAAACAACTGTACCGTTGAAGTTTTGTTTTTCTGATAAAAATTGGGCTGCGCCGAGAAGCATTGCGGTATGGCCATCGTGCCCACAGGCGTGCATTCTTCCCTTTGTCGTTGAGCAATATTCATGACTACTGGTTTCTTGTATGGGGAGTGCATCCATGTCGGCTCTCAATGCAATTGCTTGATTTCCGCGACCTTTTTTTAGAATGCCGACAACGCCAGTACCGCCAATTTTCTCATGAACTTCCAAACCATAAGATTTGAGTTCTAAAGCAATTTTCTGGGCTGTTCTTTGTTCTTCGAACCCGAGTTCAGGATTGCGATGTAAATCATGACGTATGTCGATCAGTTTTTGTTTTTGATATTGAAATGCATCTGGTGTGACATCGGTCATCATCAACTCCTTTAATTCTTACGAATAAGGATACATTGAAAATGATACTAAATTTATTGAATTGTAATTTTTTAAAGACTAATTTGATAAAAATAAATCTTATTTAAGATGAGAATAATAATGGATTCTTTTGATTATAAAATTCTTTTCCATGTTCAAAAAGATAGCCGGATGACTGCTGAAAAGATTAGCGCAGAAATTGGGCTATCACCTGCTGCAGTTCAAAAGAGGTTGAAAAAGCTAAAGGATAACGGTGTTATCAGAGCAGAAGTGGCACTGCTTGATCCTAAAAAAATGGGTCATCCAATGACTGTGATTGCGGAAATAAGTCTTGAGCGTGAAAACCTGAATGTACTTGATGGTTTCAAAAAGCGTATGCGACAGGCAGAAGAAGTTCAGCAGTGTTATTATACAACCGGTGAGGCCGATTTTATCTTGGTGCTATTGGTACGGGATATTCAACACTATGAGCAATTTACCCGTGAATATTTCTTTGGCAATACGGCAGTCAGTAAATTCAAAACAAATATTGTGATGGATTCCGTTAAGGTAGGAATGTCTATTCCAATACACACAAGTTAAAGTAAATAATAAGTATTTATTTTGGTTCGATGGATCTTCACTGTTGAATGCAAAAAAATAATGACTTGGATTATATCTCAGCAAATTTGAATTCCCAAAAAACAATTAGATACCAGTTGTTCTAAACTCTCTTAACCTACCATCTAAATGATTCTTTAAGAATTTTTGCATATGATAGTATGCGTGGTGGTCGTTGAATTAAACGTTCTCAGTCAAAGACAATAAATACTGAGGGTGACGGATAATTCACATAAGGTGCTAGGAGGGCCTAGAAGGCGATGGAAATCTCTAAATTATTCGATATTAGAATATCTAAAAAGCTTCCGATTTTATTTATAATTATCTCTGCGGTTTCTGTTGTTTCTGTGGGCGTGTTTAGTGTTTTCAATACGTCAGCAAGTCTTATGCATCAGGAAGAACAAACGTTAGTGGCGCTAGCGGAAGCTCGGAATTCAGCATTGCTGGATTATGTGAAGTCTATAGAAGAAGACATTCAGATTACTGCGGGCAATGGATATGTTCAGGATGCGATGTCAAGCCTTGCACTGGGTTTTCAAGATGAAAAGAGCCGACATGGCGACCCGCTGAAATCTTTACATGGTGTCTATATTAATGATTCAACAGCTGAAGCAACGAATGCGGGGGGGAACCCCGAGAAAATCGGCGAGAAGCATTTATATAACGGCCCAAAAATAGAAGGCTCTTACCATTCAGATCACCGTAGTTTTCACCCATGGTTCCGACAAATGCTAGAAGGTCGAGGGTACTACGATATTTTCCTTATCGATGTTGAAGGCAACGTTGTCTATACGGTTTTCAAAGAGCTTGATTACGCAACAAATCTTAATAACGGAAAGTATAAAGATTCCGGTTTAGCCCAAGCCTTTAAGGCTGCAATGAAAGACGCAAAAGCTGGGTCGCTCAACTTTATCGACTTTGCTCCTTATGCACCGAGTTATGGTGCTCCGGCTAGCTTTATGTCGACACCAATTATTTCAGCAAAGGGCCTTGAAGGTGTTTTGGTTTTTCAAATGCCGATTGATCGTATTAATAATGTTCTACAACAGCAAGCGGGAATGGGTGAAAGCGGCGAGACCTATATTGTGGGTTCGGATTACCTGATGCGTAGTGATTCCAGATTTGCAGAAGAATCAACAATATTGAAGACTGAGGTGAAAACCGAGACAGTTACCAAAGCCCTGAAGGGCGAAACGGGTATAGCAATTGTCCCTGATTATCGGGGTATAAATGTTTTGTCTGCTTATCAACCACTTGATCTTCACGGCGTTCGCTGGGCTTTGATGGCTGAGATTGACGAGGAAGAAGTTCTCGTGCCATCGCATACAGCCGGTTTTTATATTCTAATGATTGGTGTGGGTGTTCTTGTTCTTGTTGCGCTTCTCGGGTGGTATTTTGCGCGCTCTATTAGCAACCCTATTCGCCAATCAACGTCAGAAATGCTGATGCTAGCCAATGGTGATAAATCCTTTGAAGTATCCGGTGTGGGGCGTGCTGATGAAATCGGCGATATGGCTTCAGCACTGCAAACTTTCCAAGAGAATGCCATCAAGCAAGATCAAATGGCCCAGAAAGAGCAAGAGATGGTGGCATTGCGTGAGGAAAGAACCAAACGGATAGAAGAACTGGTGGCGCAGTTTGAAGCAGATAGTAATCAGATTCTAACGGGTGTGAGTGCTGCGGCGTCTCAGATGAACACAACTTCTGGCGAAATGTCTTCTGTTGCTCAGGATACAGCGGTTCGTTCAAATACTGTGGCTGCTGCCGCTGAAGAAGCATCAGTGAATGTGCAGACCGTTGCGGCTGCTGCTGAAGAACTAAGTTGTTCCATCGAAGAAATCAATCGTCAGGTTGGTGAATCAAGTAAAATTGCCAGTGATGCTGTTTCCAAGGCAGATGCAAATATTGCAACGATTAAGGGCTTGGAAGAAGCTTCGAACCGTATTGGTGAAGTTGTTGGCCTCATTTCTGATATTGCAGAGCAAACCAACCTCTTGGCATTGAATGCTACGATCGAAGCCGCTAGGGCAGGTGAGGCTGGTAAAGGCTTTGCCGTTGTTGCGAGCGAAGTGAAGAACCTTGCTAATCAAACGGCCAAAGCCACGGAAGAAATCAGTGGTCAGGTTGATGAAATGCAAAGCGTTACAAAAACAGCTGTTGTTGCGATTGAAGCAATTGGGAAAACGATTGAATCAATGAATGAGATCTCAGTCTCTATTTCTACGGCTATTGACGAACAAGGTACCGCGACACAGGAGATATCACGTAATGTTCAAGAAGCTTCGGCAGGTACAGCCGAGGTTACGTCGAATATGCAGGGCGTAAGTGAAGCGTCAACGCAGACCGGGAATTCTTCTCAGCAAGTATTGGAAGCGTCAGAGGGTCTGGCGCGCCAAGCTAATGATATGCGTAAAAGCGTTGAAGAGTTTATCCAAGGGATTCGAGCTGCCTAAGGAAAATTCTTAGGAAACTCTTCGAAGGCGGCAGGCGTAAAACCCGTCCATGCCGCCTTCGTCATGTCTATGACATGGCAAGCATCTAAGGTCACCCTCTTTAGTTAGCAAAGTTTGCAACCAATCAGCACTACCAAGCTCTTCGGGTTTGACGGGAACACGTTCGAAGCGAGTGCTATTTTTCTTGAGAAAACGCTCTATCTGGTATTGTCCTTCTTCAGGCTCAAGCGAACAGGTGGCATAAACAAGTGTACCGCCCGTCTTAATCATTTTGGCACAATTCTCAAGCAACTCACGTTGCAATTCAGCTAATGTTTCGATGTCTTCAGAGCGTTTAATTCGACCCAATTCAGGGTGTTTTCGCAAAGTGCCTGTTGCAGAGCAAGGAGCATCAAGAAGGAGAGCGTCAAACTCTTCATTTGGTAGCCAGGTTGTTGCATCGGCTTGAATGACTTCTGCGTCTAGTTGAAGACGTTCGAGGTTTTCATGAACCCGAGTTAGACGTTTAGCTGAAGAATCGATAGCCGTTACCTCTGCGCCAGCAGTGATGAGTTCGGCTGTTTTCCCACCAGGTGCGGCACAAATATCGCCGACCTTTTTGCCTTTTACTGATCCGAGTAACAAAACAGGAAGGCTTGCAGCAAAATCCTGAACCCACCAATGCCCTTCTGCGTAACCTTCAAGGAAGACAGGATCGCCCGTACCAGCGGGTAAACGGATAGATTTGCCGGACGTAACAATGCCACCGAGCTTTTCAGCCCATTCGTCCGGAGAGTCTTTTACGGTCAAATCCAATGGTGCTTCAGCAAGGTGACTGAGTGAAATCGCCTTGGCTGTTTCTTCACCATAGGTTTCGGCCCATTTTTTCCAAAGCCAGTTTGGCAAATTGTCCTGACTTTCGTCCATCTTGGCCAACATATCTTTGCCTTCGCGGGCAAGGCGGCGCAAAACAGCGTTCATGACGGGTTTATTGCCACTGAGTTTTGGTCCTCTGGCAAGGTCAAGGCTGGTGCTGACGGCTGCATGGGGTGGTGTGTCGAGATAAAGCAATTGGACGGCGCCTAAACGTATAATGTCACGGACGTCAGCCATTTTGGCAGGCAAGCGTCGCTTCATGCAGGCGTTGATAGCTTTATCAATTTGGCCTAGGCGACGCATAAGGGTCGAAATCAACAAACGGGCAAAAGCTCTATCGCGTCGTTCCATGCTTTCAAAATCAGCCTTGTTATTGTTCAGGGCTTCATCAAGGGTTTTCTGTTCCCGCATGATGTCTTTCAAAAGATTCAGAACGAGCTTCCTGGGGTTAACAGGTCGACCACTTTTGGGCCTGTTACCTGTTTTGTTTTTTGATCCAGCAGCTTTGTCGTGTTTGTTGTGTTTTTCAGTCATGGGCTAGGGTTTACCATGAAAATAGTGGGAAGAAAGAGCTATTTTTGCGCAGGTGCTATGTTCTTGATGAAATATTGGTAACAATACAGGTAAGCTGTTGTTTGAAAAAGGCGCGACAAGTTGCGTTATATCTTTTGGCTCGAAGGCTTGGCATTATCATCGTGACATGCCATATGAGTAGTTATGACAAGATCTTTTACGACACATACGCCTAATCAAAAAACTCGGAAGAATCATTTCCCGGCACCGGGTGATGTCACTTCTGGTGCGAAACGAAGGAAGGTTACGCCTGATGACCTTGATAAGGCCATGGAGGCGCGTCTTCAGCGTGAAAAACAGCTGATGGAAGGCTTGGATAAAAAGCCTGAAATTGGAGGGCCGAGTGGGCCAGAGCCAACGCGCTATGGTGATTGGGAGCGTAAAGGTATCTGTGTTGATTTTTAAATCATTTTCATCTGTATCGTTTCTAATACTTTAAAAGTCGGAGTACCAAATAGCTATGGAGCTTCTTAGCCCTTACCGTCGGCGCATTGATGATCTTGATGATCAGATCATGGAGCTTTTTTCTCAGCGTTTCGAGATTATTCGTGAAGTGGCAGAATTAAAAAACGAGCACAATATTCCAGCTGTACTCCAAGACCGTGTTGATGAAGTCCGAGAGAGAAATGCGAATACAGGTGTGGGAAAAGGCTTGGATGCGGACTTTGTGCGCAAGCTCTATACGTTGATTATTGATGAATCGTGCGATCTGGAAGATCGTTTGATGGGCAATAAAAAGTAGTTATCTCTCAGCTTGGTCTGGTTCTTAAGCCAAATCTTTTAAGTGGGCGTAAATTTACCAAAGCAACGCCAACCACCGTCATGGTCATGCCAATCAAGGCTGTAGATCTAAAGGTTTCATCATAAAGAACCCATGCCATGAGGGCCGCGGTAGGAGGCACAAGAAAGAACATGCTTGATACCTTTGAGGCCGCCCCTTTGCGGATTAAAATATAGAGCAGGCTTATCGCCCCGACAGACAGCACCACAACCAACCAGAACATGGCAAAGATCATTTCTCCGGTCCAGTTTATGGTCATGCTTTCAGTCGTATAAGCGATTATGCCCGTGGGAATTGAGGCGGCTGTATATTGAATAACCGCCCCGGTCCGTAAGTCCATCTCGCCACAAAAGCGTTTTTGATAAACGGTCCCAATTGATATACCAAACAGGGCAAGAACGGCGATGCTGACCCCCAATGGTGTGCCGAGGCCATTTTCAAGCTTTGCCCAGACGACCAGAATTACTCCGCTGACCCCTAGGAAAAGACCAATCCATTGTCTGAGTGTAATTTTTTCTTTCAAGAAAACACCAGCTGCAAAAGCTACTAAAAGCGGTTGAATTCCTACGATTAATGCCGCAACACCAGCCTGCAGGCCCAATTCAATAGATGCAAAAACACCCCCTAGATAGATTGCATGTAACAGTACGCCAGCCACCGCAATATGGACAGCTTGCATCAGATTCTTTGGCCATTTTGCTTTCCAGATCAATGAAATAAGTAGAAGCAAGCCCACTGCGATTAAGAACCGCGTGGTCAAAAGCGTCATTGTTTCTGCGTAGGGGAGGGCCATTTTGGCGAAAACAAAGCCTGTTGACCAAATCAAAACAAAGGTACAGGGCGCAAGTATAGCGAGGAGGTTCGAATTTTCTTGCGGTGTTTTGGTCATAGGGCTCGGCTTTTTATCGGATAGATAAACTTTCATAGCAAAGATCACTGTGTTCTGCAGTATTGATATTGTCAGGGTTCAATTTGTCGGGGTGCAAGCCATGATTTTTTCCTGAAAACTTGATAAATGGCTCTAATAATTTAAAAACTATACTGTAGGTATTGAGAGCCAATTATTGAGGTTAAAGATGGTTGGAAAACCAACAAATACTCCTTTGTTAGACGTGGTTTTGGATAAAACCAGTAACGAATCTCTTCAGCATCAGCTGTTCTCTCAATTGAGGGAAATGGTGTTGAATGGTCGTTTGCAACCAGGAGAAAGACTACCTTCTACCCGGTCTTTGGCAAAGGAATTGGCTTGTTCTCGCAACACGGTTTTGGGCGCTTTTGACCAGCTGCTTGCCGAAGGGTATCTGGAAGGGTTGAGTGGCTCTGGTACCTATATTTCGAATGAACTACCGGATGACATCGGTCTGGCATCTGCAAAGTCGTCTTCTTATCGCCAGGCGGCGTCGGATGCCAACCAGCGAGGGCTTTCCAAACGCGGAGAGCAACTGGCGATTATGCAAAAAGAGAAGCGAGCGCATAAAAACCATCCAGCATTTTCACCGGGTATGACGGACGTTGAATCCTTTCCTTTTCCACTTTGGGCACGATCTCTTTCCCGCACTTGGCGTTATCCAAAGGATGATCTGCTCAGGAACCCAGACCCTTGTGGGTATATTCCACTTCGTAAAGAGATCGCTGATTATTTACGTGTTGCCCGGGGAATAAAGTGTGACTGGCAGCAGATTATGATTACGTCTGGGGCTCGACAGGCGACTGATTTCATGGCGCGTATTCTTTTGGATTCAGGGGATACAGCCTGGTTTGAAGAGCCGGGGTATCCCGGTCTAAAGGGTCCACTGCATTCTGCGGGTATAGAGATGGCTTTTGTTCCCGTTGATGACGAAGGTCTTTCCGTTCAAGCTGGTCGATCAATGGCTGAAAATGCCCGAATGGCGGTTGTCTCGCCATCGCATCAGTATCCACTAGGTGTGGTGATGTCTTTAAGGCGACGCCTTGAATTGCTTGATTGGGCTGAAGAGAACGACGCATGGATATTGGAAGATGATTACGAGAGTGAGTTCAGGTTTTCAGGCAAACCGATTTCTTCTTTGCAAGGATTAGAAGCGGAAAGAAGAGGGCATACGCAAGGGGCGTCCCGCGTTGTTTATCTGGGATCTTTTTCCAAAGTTCTGTTTCATGTTTTACGGTTAGGATATCTCGTCGTGCCTGAGCATCTTGTCGATGCTGTTCGATTTGCGCGAATGTTGATGGATGAACGCTCTTCTCTGTTAGCTCAACCCGCGTTAGCCGATTTTATGGCGGAAGGACATTTTTCTTCGCATATCAGGCGTATGCGGAAAGTTTATGCGCAACGACAGAAAATGCTCGTTCAAGGAATAGAGAAATATTTATCTGATTATCTGGAAATAAATCCGAACATCGCGGGGTTACATATCACCGCTTATTTTACAGATACAGTAAGTGAGAAGACGACGGATCGTGAAATTGTTGCCGAAGCAGACAAGATGAATCTTTCGGCATCGCCTTTATCTCTTTTTTATAATAATAAAACGACTGCCAGGCAGGGTCTTCTATTGGGGTATGGAGCATGCCATCAGAATCAGATTGAATCCGGCTGTAAAAGGCTTGCAGCTGTTTTCAAAAAGATGACGGATTAAATGGGACTAATAAAACTCGAATTATAAGGGAAACAATAGCCTTGGCCTCTCCTTTTCTTTTTATATTTACCGCTGTACATATGAGTGCTGATGATGTGTACAGATTAATTTCAGGACCAATAGACTGTTATTTTGGCCCTATTGATGGTGGAACAGAATGAAACCCTTATGTGATTTTCCGCAAGCTGCAAAAAACCAGATTCGTTATGTCCTGACAGATATAGACGATACGGTAACGACAGATGGCCTACTTAGTGCTGAGAGTTATGTTGCTTTGGAAAATTTGAGCAAGGCGGGGTTCAAGGTTATTCCGATCACAGGGCGTCCCGCAGGGTGGTGTGATCATTTTGCCCGTATGTGGCCAGTTGATGCCATCGTTGGGGAAAATGGCGCATTTTACTTTCGCTATGAACATCATGCCAAAAAAATGACTTGCCGCTTTTGGAAAGATGCAGAAGAGCGTGCGCAAGATCGCAAGCGTATCAATCAGCTGCGTCAATCGATTCCGTTGGAAGTTCCTGGGGCTGGAATCGCATCAGATCAAGATTATCGGGTTGCGGACCTTGCCGTGGACTTTTGTGAAGACGTCATTCCGCTTGGTCAGGAATCAATCGACAGGATTGTCTCGCTGTTTGAAGAAGCAGGCGCCAAGGCAAAGGTAAGCTCAATTCATGTGAACGGCTGGTTTGGCGACTATGACAAACTATCCATGACCGAGGTTCTGTTCCGTGAAGCCTATAGCCTGGAGCTGGATCAGGTTCTGGATCAGGTCGTTTTTTCCGGTGATTCGCCGAACGACGCGCCGATGTTCGCGCGTTTTCCGCATTCCGTCGGCGTTGCAAATGTGAAGGATTTCGCAGATAGGATTCCCCATGAACCAACGTGGGTCACCAAAGAGCGGAGTGGCAAGGGGTTCGTTGAGCTTGCGAGCATGCTGTTGAGGTGATGTCTGAATTTGATCTTGATCTGCGCGCACTGGATATTTTTGTCACTGTTGTTGAAACGGGGGGCATGACAGCCGCTTCTCAACACAAGGATATTTCTCAATCTGCGGTTTCTCAGGCAGTGAGCGCTCTCGAGAAAAAAATGGCGGTGCAGTTGATGGATCGCTCGGTGCGTCCCCCGGCACTAACCCCGGCGGGGCGAACGCTGTTTGAGCGGGCAAAGTCGTTACTGGATACCGCTCGTGAAACATCCTTTCTTGTCAGGGCCTATCAGCAAAGATCTCTGCCGAGGTTGAATGTGGGAATGGTTGATTCCTTTGGCACGACGGTTGGCCCGCATCTGGTCAGCGGCCTGATGGATGAAGCTGTGGAGTGGTCCGTTTGGTCTGGTTTGACAAAGTTACACTTCAAACGACTCTTTACCCGCGAAGTTGACGTGGTGATAACCGAGGGCAGTATTCCGTCGGATGAACGCATTATTTCGCACCGCTTGTTGCAAGAGCCATTTGTTCTGGCGTTACCAGCCAGTTATGACAAGCCAGTTGAAAGCCTGAGCCAGTTGAATCAGGACCTGCCACTGGTGCGGTACAGTTCTCGATCGTTAACCGGAATTAATATCGAAAACCATTTGCGTTCGCTTGATATTATTGCACGGCGTCGGTTTGAGTTCGACACGGCAGATACGACTTTGGCAATGGTTGCCGTGGGCATAGGTTGGGCGATCACCACGCCGCTGTGTCTGTTGCAGGCGAAGACACATCTGAGCAATATTCGTTGTGAACCGCTTCCCGGCCCTGCTTTTTCCCGCAGTTTGATGCTGGCGACACGCCGTCATGAACTTGAATCGCTGCAAAAGATGATAAGCGATATATCTCGCGATACTCTTACACAAAGATGCATGCCGGAAATCGCGGCATTCGCCCCGTGGGTAACGGACAAGATTGAAATCGGCGAAGACTAACAAGGCCAAAATCATCAAATAGTGATCGGGCTGTTTTTGCTGTGAGCTAGAAAGTTCCTAGTTTGCTTCCCGCATGGACTTAATATAGCCAAGGGCATAATCAATGCCGGACCATGCTGTAACTGCCGTTGCGATTGCCAGCAGCCAGAAAGATACCTGAACGGTGTCCATATACTGGCTGAAAAAACCGCTTAGGGCGTAGAGGCCAACTGTCCAAACTTGTGC
This sequence comes from uncultured Kiloniella sp., assembly GCF_937128705.1. Taxonomy (GTDB): domain Bacteria; phylum Pseudomonadota; class Alphaproteobacteria; order Kiloniellales; family Kiloniellaceae; genus Kiloniella. The sequence goes on from NZ_CAKZMP010000372.1 coordinate 28,813, forward strand.
ACAGGCCTGAACGATGGCTTTGATTTTTCCACTGGACCTTGCTGCCATTGTAAAGCCCTGTTGCTGGGCAAAGATTCGCAGGTAAGAAACAATGATATCGCGGGTAATAATGATGGCAACGAACCAGACAGGAATCCAACCGATCCCCAAGAAGCCGATAAAGACCATGGCGCGATAGAGGCTGTCACTCATGGGATCAATGATCATGCCCAGTTTGGTGACCTGTCCATAGCGACGGGCGATATGGCCGTCTGCCATGTCTGAAATCTCTGCGATCATCATGACGACGATAGCTGCAAGCAAATATGATTGCGTTCCCTGAAGGAGAAGATAAATGACGATAAAACCTGCGCCACTTCTAAACACACTAAGCCAATTGGGAAGATTCATGCTGTTGCTGCCCTTTGCATGAGATAGTTTCAAGGTCCTTTGGTGTCCGCTATCTCGTGAAAGGCGGATTTTTGTCCGTGGACTATAGATAATTTTGGTTTATAACAGTCGCTAAGAGCGGTCACAAGGATGATAAAACAAAGACCGTAAAAAAACGGAAACAAAGGGCGTTTGTAAAAGACTAAATGAGATTCTGGTTTAAGAAGAAAATTCACGCCCGAAATAAGAAGGAAACTATTGCTAGTTTGCTTCGTCTTCTCTATTTCCGTCTCGCAATTCCTGTTTTGAGGTCTGTAGACCAGCCTGAAATCGTTGCCCGTGGTGTCATGATGGGCTTGGCCCTTGGGATGACACCGACCGTAGGTATCCAGCTGTATAGTGTTTTTATTGCCTGGTGGCTTTGTCGGTATGTTTTTAAGTGGCAATTCAGTTTGATTATTGCCATGGCATGGTCCTGGCTTTCTAATCCCATCACGATGATCCCGCTTTATTATCTTTACTATATTACGGGTCGATTAATGCTGCTTGATTTTGATGGCGAGCAGGATTTCGAGAGCTTTTCGCGTATGATGGGCGAGCATCTGACGCTGGACGGGGGCATTTGGGAAACGGTGGTTGAGGTTACCCACTTTATGCTTGAGCAGGTTGGGACCTCAATTTTGGTAGGGTTTCTACCTTATAGCCTTGGTTTGGGCGCTTTGGGATACTGGGTGTCTTTTAAGCTGGCAACGCGTTATGCCGAGGCTCGTAAAAGACGTCTTGCCGGGTCTCGAGAGAAACTTAAGAATACCGAGCTAGAGAATTAAATCTCTTAAAATCAGCTGTTCAAAAATCAGAAATGAATAAGCCCAGAAATGAATAAGCCGGCAAGGGCGAATGGGGTTTGGTCTCGCTGACTTGCCGGCTATTCGGGTAACTAAGTGTGCTTGGTTAATAAACCAGCCTTATTAAGAAGCTGGTGCAATGTTGGTAACCAGATTTTTGCCTTCTTTTTCATCATAAGTCAGGACAACTTCTGTACCAGGCTCCAGACCTTCAACAGTCAAACCGTCGATGAGCTCCATAACTGTACCGTTTTCAAGAACGATTGTATTTGTTGCCGGGTCAGCTGTCATAACGCGGCCTGTCATTTCAGCAGCACTTGCGATGGATGCAGATGCGATAAGACCAAGAGCGATAACACTAGAAATTAATTTTTTCATTGTCTGTTCCTTTGTTGACAAATTGATTGCGTCGATGAGCAAAAGTTACGTTCTCAGCGGGCATTTGAGAAGGAACAAGAAGAGGGCAAAGTTGGGTGCATCTTTCAAACATTCCTGTGTCAGAAAAAAGGTAAGTGTCTGAAATATGGCAGCTATTGGATGTTGTGGTCATGATCTCTTTCGAAAAGTGGCAAAGGGGTGACATTTCGTTTGTAGGTTGCCATAATCAAGTCACTTTTATTTTGCAAGTTAGTGAAGTATTCGATCAAAAACATCATTAATGGAGATAAAAATGACTGAAATTATCGAAGGCGGATGTTTGTGCGGACAGGTTCGCTATCAGACGAGTTGTATAAAACCGCTTTTTAAAGTGAATTGCCATTGTCGCGATTGCCAAAAATTAAGCGGGAGCCCTTATGTTGCCGTGATGGGCGTGCCGGAAACCAGCTTTTCTGTCACCGGCGATTTGAATTGCTTTGAGCATCAGGGCGGAAGTGGTGGTGCAATGAAAAGTTATTGTTGTTCGAAATGTAACAGCCGAATCTACGGGACGCCGGAAATTGCCAAAGGCATGGTTTTGATTGTAGCAATGAGTCTGGATAATCCTGATTTTTATTCAGCTGATGCAGATATGTTTGTTAAACAGGCTGTATCCTGGGATATGATGAACAGTGACATTCCAAAGTTTGATGGTAGCATGTTCCAACGAGGGGGATAAAAATGAGCACTGACTTTCCCGGTTTTCCCAAAGCAGGGTTTGAGTTTCTCGACGATCTAAAAGAAAACAACACCCGGGATTGGTTCGCCGAAAACAAAGCGCGATACCGGGAAACGTTGCAAGATCATTTGCTGGACTTTATTCAGGCAATGGTCGAGCCCCTTGCTGAAATTACTCCTCATTTCGTGGCCGATGCCCGTCGCAATGGCGGGTCAATGTTCAGAATTCACCGCGATGTCAGGTTTTCGAAAGACAAGCGGCCCTATAAGGAGCATGCGGCGTGTCATTTCCGTCATTCATTGGGGCGGGATGCACACGCGCCGGGCTTCTATGTTCATCTGGCAACGGATGAAGTGCTGTATGGCGGGGGGATCTGGATGCCGCCAAGTGATGCGCTTTATATGATCAGACGCGCAATCGCTGATCGCCCAAAAGAATGGGAAAAGGTTTTATCAGACCCCAAAATACGTGATGTTTTCGGTGAAATCGGTGGCGATGGACTCAAGCGTCCACCAAAAGGTTTTTCAGCAGATGAGCCACATATCAAAGACCTTAAGCGGAAAACCTTTTTCCTCATGCATCGGACAACACCAAAAGCAGCTCAACGCCCCGAGTTTTTAAACGAAGTTGTTGAAGGATTTAAAACAGCAGCGCCACTGATGAGGTTTCTGTGTAAGGCTGTTGACGTTCCTTTTTAGGTGTATCAATGAGAATACTTAGGTGTAACGAACTGCAATCATCCATCTGAAACCACAATAAATTGTGACTAATAACTCAAACCATGATTTATAGCTGCTTAGTGCCAAAAGTGGATATTGTTTAGGGGTCTGAAACCACCGTGAGTCGTTTCTTAGAGAAGCCTTAGCTCTCCATATCCTCAATCATGCTTTCAGGAATTGGATAGATGACAGCAAAGCCTCCATCGGTGAACTCGTCAAGGTCGGCCAACGCTCTGAGCAACACGGGGCGCCAGTGGTTGCGGTGAAAAGCAGTGGTTTCAAACTGCGATTGGAGGAGTAGTATATTTCTAACACCTTCCTGCCCACTTTGCTTATAGTTAACATGAAGTGACGCAGCGTGAGAAGTCACGTAAGTGTTCACCTCTTGTTGATAACGATCATCCAGATTGAGAGTGTCGAACTGATTTAAAAGCTTTTCTGCCCATCCGTTAGGGAGCGCCGCAGTGGTGTCGATTGAGAAATAGACAACAAGGGCTTCATCTTGAATACTCACTACAACACGTAGAAATTCCACATTTGGTAGTACGTTATAGTACGGATGCAGGAACCCAGTGATACCCTCCTCGCCAAAGACTTCTTTCTTCTTATTGTTGCAAGGATGGCACATAGGAATAAGGTTGCGAGCATGGATTGCTAGCGGTTTGAATATCGATCGAGGCAGATGATGGTCCAGCTCATACGGAGCGCCAATTCCACAACTAGGGCACAGTTCTACTCCCTTGAAGAGGCGCTCTCGAAGAGAGTAAAGTATCCTTTTTTTCTGTGTTTTGTCGTAAGCGGAGTGGATCATTTCACAGAGTATCTGTTGCAATCTCTCACCTTTTAAACTATCGCTAGCCTCGCCGCTGTCGGCTTCATATTGATCATACAGTGCAACTATCTGCTCTACTTCATTATCTGTGATATCGTGGCCATGCCATTTTTTACGGTACTTATAGCGCCGAACCGACTTACGAAGATCACTACTGTCGCTGTCGCGCGATGGAGGCGGTAGATTTTTCATGACTTCCTAGCGAACTTTGATAAAACGTAAGCCCGAGCCTGCAGACTTAGACCAGGGTCATACAGTTCATCCACATCCTCGGGAGAGTCGCAACCTTCGATAAGCTTATCCAGAATCTCATGGTAATCTGTGCTGGATGCTGTTAGGCCAAATGTATCGTAAGTTAGAACTCCCAAGTTCTCTCCGAATGTTTCTAGTTTTGGCTGTCGCACCTCCAACTTTGAACCGGTGCGTTCGACACGGCGGACGTGCCTGGAGAGTGTTTCTTGCAGTAGAACAGGAGAGTGAGTTGCAACGATGCAAAATGCATTTACTTCGGTCAAAATGCGCCGCACGGAGTGCGTGAGTGCGGCCATCAACGGAGGATGCAGATGCGCCTCGGGCTCGTCGAACAAAATAAGTGAGCGTGGCCTTGCATTAGCAACAAGAGAGGCCACGAGGTGAAGAGCAATTTTGTGTCCGGTGCTCCAATCAAGGAAAAGCGATCT
>NZ_CAKZMP010000373.1 GCF_937128705.1 uncultured Kiloniella sp.
GTAGCGGTTGTTCTTCGCTGTCGCACTTATTCAAAAACGCATACCGCAACGCGCTGTCCAGCTGTTCAAAAATAGCCAAGTTTTCGGCCCAGGCTATTACTGTGCGCGGCGACATAAGAGTTGATAAGTCGCCACCAGCAAAACCGGAACGAGTCAAACCCGCAAACTGCACCATTGCAGCAACCGTTTGCACTCCTTGTGTTGTGTTCATGAGCGGCACTCTCGCTAGAACAATGTCGCTTTCAGCTTCAGGGGTTAAATAGTTCAACGCCGCCACAACATTCCAACGATCTACTTGAGCCTGGTTCATCACCTGGCTGCCGTGGTACAAGCCATTCAAATTACCAAGTCCAACTGTATTCGACGTAGCCAATAACCTGAAGTATGGATGAGGAGTTATGACTCTGTTTTGGTCGAGCAGGGTAAACTTGCCCTCGCGCTCCAAAACCCGCTGAATAACAAACATTACTTCAGGGCGCGCCGCATCGAGTTCCTCAAACACCAAGGCTACAGGACGGTGTAAAGACCAGGGCACTATGCCTTCCTGAAACTCAGTTATCTGCTGGCTTTCTTTGAGAACAATTGTGTCCTTGCCAACTAGATCAAAACGACTGATGTGACCGTCCAGGTTTACACGCACACAAGGCCAGTTAAGCCGTGCGGCAATTTGTTCTATATGGCTGGACTTGCCAGTGCCATGCATTCCTTGCACCAGCACTCTGCGGTTGTGAGTGAACCCCGACAAAATTGCCAGGGTTACGTCGCGATCAAAGCGATAAGCAAGATCAATATCAGGCACGTAATCATTAACTTCAGAAAACGCTGGAACCGTTAGATTCGAATCAATACCGAATGTGTCTGCTACTGCAACTTTTTGTTGAGGCTCTGCTTCGAAACCATCGATCATACGTAATCTTTATACTTCTCAAGATAACGAACAGGCTTACTCAATGCGTCACGGCGGAATGGGTCGCCAAGTTCACGTGTACACATAACTTCAATAACGGTGGTTTTACCGCCATTCATTTGCATATCAACGGCTTTCTCGAGCGCGGCACCAACCTGCTCTATGTCGTCTACCACAATGCCTTCGGCACCCATGGATTCGCCAATGCTGGCAAAGCTTGGATTGTCGAGTAAGCCACCAACAAAACGCCGGCCGTAGAACTCAACCTGGTTCTTCTGCTCAGCTCCCCATTGACGGTTATGAAACACTACGGCCGTGACTGGTAGGTCTTCACGAACGGCGGTCATAATCTCTCCCATACTCATGCCCCAGGCTCCATCACCGGCGTAGGCAATAGCGGGTCGCTCGGGTGCTGCCGCTTTTGCACCAATCATGGTTGGTAAGGCGTAGCCACAGTTACCAAAGCTCATTGGCGCAAAGAAGCTTCTTGGGCGCTCAAAGCGCAGATAGCTGTGCGCAATTGAATTAATGTTACCGATGTCGGTCGATACCATAACGTCTTTTGGCATTGCCTTTTCAAGCTCGCGAAGCACCATTCGAGGGTGTAACCAATTACCGGCCTCGGCCGCCTGCTCAGCAATCATATCCATGCTGTAGTCGTCTTTCTCATGAGTCCAAGCGTCGAGCTCTTTCTCCCATTCGGCTTTCTCGCTGGCAATTTCAGCGGCTCGCGCTTCACGTGTTGCATCGCAGGCCAACTGCATAGTGGCAAGGCGCTGACTCAAAGCGACTGATGCAGCTTTTGCGTCTCCGCAGATGCCAACTGAGATTTTCTTAACCAGACCTAACATCTTATGGTCAGCGTCAATTTGAATAATTTTGGCGTTGTCTGGCCAGTATTCGAGACCGTGTTGCGGCAATGTGCCAAAAGGCCCCAAACGCGAACCAACAACCAGCACCACATCGGCGCGAGAAATTAGCTTCATGCCGGCTTTAGAGCCTTGGTAACCCAAAGGCCCACACCACTGAGGATGACTAGCTGGGAACGAATCGTTGTGCTGGTAACTGTTTACAACCGGAGCACCTAAACGTTCGGCCAATGCAATAACCTCTTGCACGCCATCGGCCATTATCACTCCGCCACCAGAAACTATTACTGGGTTGCTTGCTTTCGACAACAGCTCAACTGCTGCATTCAATGAGCTATCACCACCGGGCCCGCGATCCAGCCTTTGTGGCTGTGGTATATCGACGTTGATGTCACCGTAGAAATGGTCGCGGGGTATGTTTAGCTGAGTTGGGCCAATTTCTGACATAGCGCGATCAAAACAACGCGCTGTAAATTCGGCCATACGATTTGGGTTGGCAACGTGGCCCTGATACTTCACAAACTCCTGGAACATGGGCAGCTGATGCGCTTCTTGAAAGCCACCAAGCCCCATATTCATCGTGCCTGCTTCGGGAGTGATCATTACAACCGGGCTATGAGCCCAGTAAGCGGCAGCAATAGCGGTCACGCAGTTACTGATACCAGGGCCATTTTGACCAATCACGACGCCATGACGGCCGCTAGCTCGCGCATAGCCGTCAGCCATATGGCCCGCACCTTGCTCATGAACTACCGGAATCAAACGAATTCCAGCTGGCGGAAAAATGTCCATTGCGTCCATAAACGCCGAACCCATAATACCGAATATATCGGTAACACCATGTGCCACCATGGTTTCAACAAAGGCTTCACTGGGGGTCATTCTTGGCATATTAGTGTTCTCTTGAGAATGGTTTAAAAATCATGTGATTGGGAGCCACAGCTTGTTAGATTACCCTCAACCGGCGGCACACAATAGGTCCAGTTTTCAGTTCCGCATGGCTCCAGGGATAAGGGCGGCGAGACGCTTGATTCCGTCCGCAATACGGTCTTCAGGAACCGAAGAAAAGCCCAACCTAAAGTAGTTTAGTGGTGGGTCTGCCTGCATAAAATGCACAGAACCCGGTTCAATTATAATACCCTCAGCTAGGGCTAACAATTTAAGCTGATCGGTATCCAGACGTTCAGGACCTTGCACCCAGCAACTAGAACCACCAAAGCCAGGCATTCGAGCTGCCCCGGCAAGATCACCACTCAGCTCACTATCAAGAGCTTCCATCATTGTTATGCAACGTTGTCGGTAAGTCTTTGCCAAATGCCGGGTTAAGGTATCTTGATAACCCCGCGCTAAAAACAAGGCCACCGCCCGCTGGTTGTTGCTGGCCGGATGCCGCACCATCAGCCGACGCAGCGCGCGTAACTCACTGATTACATTGGCAGGCGCTACAACGTATCCCATGCGTAAACCTGGAGCCAGCGTTTTTGACAGACTACCGACATAAATTACCCGGTCGTTGTGGTCCAGGCTTTTTAATGCAGGCGTTGGGTTAGCAGCGAAATTAATCTCACTTTCGTAATCGTCTTCAATAATCAAAACATCGTTGTCAACGGCGCGCTGTAGCAACTCGTAGCGGCGGCTGATGGGCATAGTCACCGTTGTCGGTGACTGATGGCTAGGGGTGACGTAAATACAGTCACACTCATTAATCTCGTCATTCACTATCAAGCCTTCGGAATCTACAGCTAAAGGTTTGATGGTTGTTTGATTCAAAGCAGCTATGTTTCGCACATCAACGTAGCCGGGGTTTTCCAAGCCAAACGTACTTTCATTGTTGAGCAGCAGTCTTACCAACATATACAGCGCTTGCTGCGCGCCTACAGTAATGAGGATTTGATCGGGCTTGGCCCATATGCCTCGCCGCGGAAGCGAACGTGTTTGAATCTGTTCTATCAGCAGGGGATCGTCATAGTCAAGCTGGTCCGTCGCCCACTCTTTAATAGCGGAAACACTGAGAGCATCGCGAACGCATTCACGCCAATGATTAGTGGGGAACAATGCATAATCTAGCTGACCATAGGTAAATGGGTAGTCATATTCAACCCAGTTCTTGGGTTTATCAATGCTTCTATAACGGCTTGGTGTTGATTTCATCCGCTGCGACCAATTGGGCTCGCCGCCTTGCGGCAAACTTAATTGCGGGTCGATCAGTGGCGTCGCTAACGTATCGGGGTTAACAAAGTACCCGCTTCGTTGCCGGCTTAGGATGTAGCCGTCTTCCAACAAGTTTTCATAGGCCAAGACTACCGTATTGCGGGCCACGCCTAATTGTGCGGCCAAGGCACGGCTTGAAGGGAGCGGCTTCTCCAATGGTATCTGGCCATTCTGAATAGCGGTTACGATTTGCGTACGTATTTGTTTTTGCAGGCTAAAGTCGCTATTCGGAGACAGATGAAAAAGCTGGGCAATGCTCATAGGCGTGAACGCTAAACCTGGACCGACAACAGACGGCTATCTGGCCCTATTCGTGGACCTTAAAGGCCTTATATTATCGCGTTTTTGCTATACAACAACACGTTGTGTCGCTTTAAGTACCTGGGTATCGCAATGAACTCTAACAATAATGTCGTCAAAAGCGACAAAGACCATATTTGGCACCATTTAACTCAACACAAGATCTATGAAGCCAGAGATCCTATGGTCATTGTTGAAGGTAAGGGTATGAAGATCTGGGATAGTAATGGCAATGAATACCTGGACGCCACTTCCGGCGGTTTGTGGACCGTTAACGTAGGCTATGGCCGCGAAAGCATCGCTAAGGTTGTCGGTCAGCAATTAACTAAAATGTGCTATTTCTCCCAAGCTAACGGCAATGAGCCCGCCGCCCGCTTTGCTCAGAAGCTTGTTGAAAAAATGCCTGGCCTGAACCGCGTGTATTTCTCTAACTCAGGCAGCGAAGCAAACGAAAAAGCCTATAAGATCGTTCGCCAGATCGCGCATAACAAATACGGTGGGAAGAAACATAAAATTCTTTATCGGGATCGTGATTACCATGGCACAACCATTACAGCTTTAAGCTCTACTGGTCAGTTACAGAGAAAAGACCAATATGGTCCTTTTACACCCGGTTTTGTTGAGGTTCCCCATTGTTGTGAATACCGTTCCCAATACGGAGATGATGGTGATTATGGCATTAAGGCAGCCCTTGCTATTGAAGAAGTAATTTTGCGCGAAGGACCAGATACAGTCGGCGCCTTGGTTCTGGAACCAATTACGGCCGGAGGTGGCGTGATTACACCACCAGAGGGGTATTGGGAAAAGGTGCAGGAGATTTGTAAAAAATACGATATCTTGCTCCATATTGACGAAGTTGTCTGTGGTTTGGGGCGTACAGGTAAGTGGTTTGGGTATCAGCATTATGGGATCAAACCTGATATTGTCACCATGGCAAAGGGTGTTGCCTCTGGCTATGCTGCAATTTCCTGTACGGTGACGACAGAGCAAGTCTTTGATCAGTTCAAGAATAACCCTTCTGACCCTATGAGTTATTTTAGAGATATCTCTACCTTTGGTGGTTGTACTGCTGGCCCTGCGGCCGCGCTTGAAAATATGCGGATTATTGAGGAAGAAAACCTGCTCGATAATGTGACCAAGATGGGGGATTACCTTCTTGGAAAGCTTCATGATCTTAAGGAAAAGCATGAAGTTATCGGGGATGTTCGTGGTAAGGGGCTTTTCTGTGGTCTTGAACTGGTGGTTGACCGTGAGACTAAGCAACCCGTTGATGAAAGCATTACGCAGGCTGTTGTCGGTGAATGTATGGCCCAAGGGGTGATTATTGGGGCAACCAATCGCAGCTTCAGAGAGTTTAACAATACGATTTGTCTTAGCCCTGCATTGATTTGCACAACTGAAGAATTAGATGAAATTGTCACAGCAATTGATAATGCTTTATCCAAAATCTGTGGATAGATTTAACACGTCTCCTAAATGAAACTTTATCGGGGCTGATCTTTGGATCGGTCCCATTTTTTTGCCACTAGCATTTGAGGTCTCAAATCCAAATTTAGTAATTTTTTTTAAATAATTATCTTTTAATCACACCTGCTAAGGCTGAATTCTAAGAGGATTTTCCTCGTGTTTTTAGGGCTTCAATTTACTGTAAAAAGATTCGTTAAAATCTGGTATCATAGATGGGTAAATCTGGACCTATGTGAAACAGAAAATAGTTGCTTTTCTGGTGTCAGGACGAGCCTACGTTTTGCCCGGATCTTCAGTGCGAAAATTTAAAGATGTAAATTTATAAACTCTGAAAACAGGGCAAAACTTTAAAAGCAAAAGTCGAAACATATAAGCGGCTGGAATTGATCAATATTTTGGTCAATGCCTTTGAGAATTTTCTCTTAAATGATGAGAATAATTTTTGAAATAAGGAATAGATAACAATGAAGATGACGACAGAAGAAGCCTTTGTAAAAGTTTTGCAAATGCATGGTATTGAACATGGTTTTGGAATCATCGGCTCTGCTTTTATGCCTATCTCTGACTTGTTTCCGAAAGCGGGTATCAAGTTTTGGGATGTAGCTCATGAAACGAACGGCGGCATGATCTGTGATGGCTATACACGGACAACCGGAAAAATCGGTATGTGTATTGCGCAGAACGGGCCAGGTATCACTGGATTTGTTACACCTATTAAAACGGCTTACTGGAACCATACGCCAATGCTTTTGGTGACCCCACAAGCTGCCAACAAAACAATCGGGCAGGGTGGTTTCCAGGAAGTTGAGCAGATGGCGCTGTTCAAAGACATGGTTTGTTATCAGGAAGAAGTACGCGATGCGTCCCGTATGGCCGAGGTTCTGAACCGGGTTATTCAAAAAGCAAAACGGGGCTCTGCACCTGCTCAGATCAACGTACCACGTGACCTCTGGACACAGGTTATTGATATTGAACTTCCACAGATGGTTGATATTGAGCTGCCATCCGGTGGCGCAAATGCGATCTCAAAAGCGGCAGAGCTTTTATCTGGTGCCAAGTTCCCTGTAATTCTATCAGGTGCTGGGGTTGTTATCGGGAATGCGATTGCTGACTGTCAGGCCCTTGCTGAGCGTCTTGATGCACCTGTATGTAGTGGTTATCAGCACAACGATAGCTTCCCGGGAAGTCATCCTTTGGCCGCCGGGCCTCTTGGCTATAATGGCTCTAAGGCTGCAATGGAGCTTATTGCAAAAGCCGATGTTGTCTTGGCATTGGGAACGCGTCTTAATCCGTTTTCTACTCTGCCGGGATATGGCATTGATTACTGGCCAAAAGATGCAAGCATTATTCAAGTGGATATCAATTCGGATCGTATTGGTCTGACCAAGAAAGTCACCGTTGGTATTTGTGGTGATGCCAAACAGGTCGCACAGCAAATTCTGTCTCAGCTGAGCCCGACTGCCGGCGATAACGGGCGGGAAGAACGTAAAGCGCTTATCCACCACACAAAATCATCATGGCTACAGGCTCTTAGTAGCATGGATCACGAGGACGATGATCCTGGGACAACCTGGAACGAAGATTCTCGTCGCCGTGATGCAGACCGTATGTCTCCGCGTATGGCGTGGCGAGCTATTCAAGAAGGATTGCCACAGGATGTCATCATTTCCAGTGATATCGGAAATAACTGTGCAATCGGTAATGCTTATCCGACTTTTGAGAAGGGCCGTAAATACTTAGCACCGGGCCTTTTTGGCCCTTGTGGCTATGGGTTCCCATCAATCATTGGTGCCAAGATTGGTTGCCCTGATACACCTGTTGTTGGTTTTGCCGGGGATGGAGCCTTTGGGATCAGCATGAATGAAATGACGTCTGTTGGGCGTGACGAATGGCCTGCGATTACGATGGTTATTTTCCGTAATTATCAGTGGGGCGCAGAGAAGCGTAATACGACCCTCTGGTATGACAACAACTTTGTTGGGACAGAACTCGATCCGCACCTAAGCTATGCAAAAGTGGCAGAAGGTTGTGGCTTGAAAGGCGTTACTGTTCGCACACAGAGTGAACTTACGGCGACATTGAAAGAAGCCACCGAAGCACAAAAGGATGGGGTGACAACCTTTGTAGAAGTCATCCTCAATCAGGAACTCGGTGAACCATTTCGTCGTGATGCCATGACCAAACCTGTTGAAGTTGCGGGTATCAACTCGGATGACATGCGACCACAACAAGGCGTTTGATTGTCTTGGTGTAATTTCTAATCTGGTCCTGAGGTCACTTTGCTCAAATTGATAACAGGCTGTGATTTCGGGACCAGAAGAAGTAAAGACCAAGTGAGAGAACACTACACTTGATTAAGACAAGAGTTGCTCTTGAAGGCATTTAATATTAAAACCAGCGCTGAAGCATTGCTGGTTGGATAGTCACTTGATTGTCGTCCTCCAGGTAGAGTATTCCCTGTTGAGGTAGCTCAAGGTGACAAACCTTTCCAAAAGAATTGATACATATCTTCAGGCTATACCTAGCCAGAGATTCCGGAAGCTAAAATGCTCTAACCTGTTGGAAGACGGTTATGTCGAACATAACGGACAGAAGCTTCTCAATTTCGCATCTAATGATTATCTTGGGTTAGCGCAAAATACTGCAATTCGAGAGCGTGCCGCAGAATGGGCAAAGGCCTATGGCTCTGGAACTGGTGCATCGCGATTGATAACAGGTAACCACTTTACCTATGACCTTATCGAAAAAAAGCTCGCGCAATTGAAGGGATCAGAAGCTGCCTTGCTTTTGAATTCTGGGTTTCAGGCAAATTCCTCTGTTTTGGCTGCCTTGTTAAATACACGGCTCCATGGCGGGATAGGTAAACCGGAAGTATTGCTTTTCTGCGATAAACTCAATCATGCCAGTCTTCATTTTGGTATTCAGGCTGCAAACGCAAAACAAATTCGGTTCCGACATAATGACTTGAGACATCTCGCGCAACTTTTGGAAAAGCATAAAGATAGTAAACAGACCAAAATCATTGTCACGGAAAGCGTGTTTTCCATGGATGGGGATCAGCTGGATGTTCCTGAAATCAGGTCACTTGCAAATCGCCATGATGCTTTTCTGTATATAGATGAAGCGCATGCTACGGGTGTTTTAGGTACGAAGGGCATGGGACTTTGTGCTGGGGGGATCTCTAATAATGAGCTGATTATGGGCACCTGTGGCAAGTCGCTGGGAAGTTACGGGGCTTACGTCGCCTGTTCGCAGAGCATGAAAGACTATCTGGTAAATTGCTGTAGTGGGCTCATCTATGCAACGGCACTTCCGCCTCAGGTGCTGGGGGCCATCGATGCAGCCCTAGATCTCATCCCCGAAATGGATGCCGAGCGTAGGCATTTAGCACATTGTAGCGATAATTTCAGAAGCCTGCTTAAAGACGAGGGCATAGATACGGGCCTGTCATCTACGCAAATTATTCCTGTGATTATTGGTAGTGACGAGGAGACTCTTGCGGTTGCTCATGATCTTGAGGAAAAGGGCTTCTTGGTTGGTGCTATTCGTCCGCCGACGGTGCCTGAAGGTTCTGGACGATTACGGGTTACATTAAGCTCTGTTCATACGGAAAAACAGATAGAGAGTTTGGCGAAAGTAATCATTCAAAGCGTTGCAAACATTTCTGGTGCAAAGGGCAAAGTGTGATGCGGATTGTATTCGTTCATGGATGGGGCTATGGCCCAGATATATGGCAATCCGTCGTGAAATTACTGGGATCTAATATAACGTATGATCAGGTTGACTTGGGTTTCTCTGGAAAAGAACGTATCCCTCAAGGACATTATGATATTGCTGTCGGGCATTCTATGGGCTGCCAGTGGTTGTTGTCTCGGAATGATATTACGTGGGAAAAGTCGGTTTTTATAAATGGCTTTAGTCGCTTTTCTGCTTGCGATTCTTTTCCAGAAGGCGTGCATCCCAGAGTTATTGAGCGCATGCTGCGCAAATTGCCCAAGGCACCTGCGGATGTTTTAAAGTCTTTCCATAAGCTATGTGATCCAGAAGGTAAAACGGATCACCGAACAATGGAAACGCCAGATTTATCCAAACTCACTTGGGGACTTAATTTCTTGCGTGATCAAGATCAACGCTTGAATTTTACCGAGAAAAGTTCATATGTCTTGGCGGATAAAGATGATCAGGTTGTTACAGAGGCGATGACAGTTAAATTGTTTAAAGGCAATCCAGAGTGGACTGAGGGTAAAGGGCATCTATTGCCTTTGACTGATCCGGGGGCATGTTGTTCTGTTATTAAGCGGGCAATTGCAGATCTATGATAGAAGTCGCCTGGAAAAGAGATTTAGCCCGGCGCTTTGGTGCTGCAGCTCAAAGTTATGAAACGCAATCTGAAGTGCAACAAAAGTCCGCGAGGGCTTTGGCGGGGTACATCGCGGCTAAAATTCAAAACAAGAAACCCTTGCGTATATTGGAAATTGGCTGTGGAACAGGATATTTAACCCGTGAATTGCTCAAGCTCTATCCAGATGCACAGTGGTGGGTCACGGATATTTCTGCTGACATGCTCACGAAATGTAAGAGCTCGTTATCAGATAAAGTTACAAACCCTGAATACAGTCAAGATTCAATCTCGCACAGCTTTACGTACGTGCTTGATCATTCCAAAATTCAATTTCATGCAATGGATGGTGAAGCCGTTGATTTGGACGGTCCGTTTGATTTGATTTGTTCCAATATGGCTTTTCAATGGTTCCATGATCTCGAAGGAACATTGGGAAAGCTAAGTGATCTTTTAAGTACTGATGGAATGCTTGCTTTTAGCACACTTTCGCAAGGAACTTTTGGGCTGTGGCACAAGTGCCAAAATGAACTAGGGATTGAAAGACTTGCCCCGGAATTTCCCGGTGCTGTTTTTTATCACGACTGTCTCGGCGGCTTAAATGTTGATACACAGCAACAAAAGTTTGTGCAGTGCCATAAGGACGGGTTGGATTTCTTAAGAACACTACGAGAGATCGGGGCACATTCAAGTCGGGTTGGAAGGTCTTCCCTTAGTATCATAGAGCTACGCGCTTTATTAAAAAAATATGAAAGTTGCTTTACAGACGGCCACATTGAAGCTGATTATGATGTGGTTTTTGTGCTGTGCAGCAAAAATGGCGAAAATTGATACAGCACTTATGCGTTAGGTTAATATTGACCCCGGTGAGGCATGCAGGATAGTCCGATTAAAAAATCAAATGGTTTGTTTGTCACTGGTACGGATACGGAGGTCGGTAAGACTTTTGTTTCTGCAGCTTTGGTTAAAAGTTTAAGGGCTTCCTATTGGAAACCTGTGCAAACCGGACCAGATCGAGATCATGATACACCTGAAATTCTACGATTAATCGGCGGTTCGGATCGTAAAATTTACCCCTGCTCTTACAGCTTTCCTGACCCTTTATCTCCTCATGAAGCGGCACGGCGTGTAGGGCAGACAATTAACCTGGATAACATCAAGCTACCTTTGGTTTCCGATGATGAATTTCTGATTGTCGAAGGGGCGGGTGGTGCTTTGGTTCCTTTGAATGACAAACTAATGATGCCCGATTTAATGGTGAAAGTTAATTTACCTGTGGTCATTGTGGCGCGTTCGGGATTGGGCACAATCAATCACACTCTGTTGACAATTGAAGCTCTAAAAAGTCGAGGCCTCACCTTGGCAGGTGTTATTATGAACGGGCCAGAAAACAAGGGTAATCGGGAAGCAATTGAAGAATATGGCAAAGTGCCTGTGGTTGCTGAGTTGCCCAGATGTGAGGCTGTAACACCTGAAACCATCATCGGACTTATGCCTCGATTGGAGCGCTTTTCAGCGAGTTTGGGCCGTAGCTAAGATCATCTCTAATGAAAAATGATAATAAAAATAGTGTGAAGGGTAAAAATAATGACTGACAACTTTCTTGAACTGGATAAGCGTCATGTTTGGCATCCTTTTACACAAGCTCAAACCGCACCTGATCCTGTGGTTATTGATTCAGCCAAAGGTGTTCTTTTGCGAACCAAAGACGGGCGGGAAATTGTTGATTATATCTCGTCTTGGTGGGTGAATGTTTTCGGACATGCGAACCCAAAGATAGCCAATGCAATTTCCGAGCAGGCTAACAAGCTGGAACAAGTGATCTTTGCGGGCTTTACCCATGAACCTGCGGTGAAGTTAGCACAGGCGCTCAGCACTCTTTTGCCTGGGGATCTTAACAGGGTTTTCTTTTCAGATAATGGGTCGACAGCGGTCGAAGTGGCGATGAAAATTGCCTATCAGCATTGCCGTAATACCGGGCAGGAACAGCGCACGCGCTTCATGACATTTGATGGCGCTTACCACGGGGATACAGTGGGGGCTATGTCCGCGGGTATTTCTTCGCAGATGTTTGATGCTTGGAAAGATCTGTTGTTTTCCGTTGATATCATGCCCTATCCGCATACTTGGGAAGGTGATGATGCGATCGAGGCCAAAGAAAACGCGGCACTTGAAGCGATTGATCTGCACTTGGAAAGGCATGGCAAGGAAGTCTGCGCAATGATCCTTGAGCCGTTGGTTCAGGGGGCAGGGGGGATGCGTATGGTGCGTCCGGAGTTTATCAAGGCTGTGGTACAAAAGCTCCAGTCCCAGGGGATATTGGTTATCTTTGATGAGGTCATGACTGGATTTGGCCGTACAGGCGCGAACTTCGCTTGTGAGAAAATTGGCGTAACGCCGGATCTTATTTGTATCTCAAAGGGGCTAACAGGCGGGTTCTTGCCATTATCCGTGACGGTAGCCACGGATAATCTTTATGAATCCTTTTTGGGCGAAACCTTTGATAAGGCTTTTTGCCATGGGCACTCTTTTACCGCTAACCCGCTGGGGTGTGCGGCTGCTTTGGCATCTATTGAGCTTTTACAGAGCAGTGAAACCCAAAATAATTTTAAACGCATTGAGGCGGCTCATCACAAGGGAATGGAATATATCCGTGCGTTACCTCAAACACGCCATCATCGAATAATGGGTACAATCGGGGCCTTTGACGCGATAGTGGATGACGGTGGCTATACCTCCTCGCTTGGCGGGGAGTTAAAAAAATGGTTTTGGGATCGTAATATGTTAATCCGTCCGCTTGGCAATGTGCTTTATCTTTTACCGCCTTATGTCATTTCTGATCAGCAAATTGATGACGCGTGGAAAGCGATGGCGTTGGCAATGGAAGAACTAAACTCTTTATCGTGATACTGTTTGGAAAAAGCCTAGCAGCATATATGGATTTTTGCAGATTTTGTTGGCGCTTTTCGGCAATACTCTAAAACAGATTTTACGATAAAATACGAAGACAACAGACTTGGATACTTGCCGAGATGACAGGCTCAGGCTAGAACAGCGTCAGAGAACAATATGGAAGTGAAATCCATCATGGATAACGAAGTTGATATTACAGCACCCGAAGAAGTACCACAGTCTGTGAACATTTCTTCTATGGGATTTTCTTCAGGTGAGGCGGCAACAAAAAATAGTGCTGGCACGCAATCTACGGATGTTCGAAACAATTGGACACGCGAAGAAATCGAAGCGCTTTATGATTTACCAATGATGGATTTGTTGTTCCGTGCGCAGACTATGCACCGGACGTATTTTGATCCGAATAAAGTACAGCTCTCGACGCTTTTGAATATCAAAGAAGGGGGCTGTGCAGAAGACTGTAAATACTGTTCGCAATCCTCGCGCTATAAAACTGATGTCGGCGCTAGCAAGCTGATGGATAAAGATACCGTTGTTGAATATGCAAAAAAGGCCAAGGCAAATGGGTCTGGGCGTTTTTGTATGGGAGCTGCATGGCGCAATGTAAAAGACCGCGATATTGATAAAATATCCGAGATTGTATCGGCTGTTAAAGATCTGGGCATGGAAACCTGTATGACGCTGGGTATGCTGAATAAAGATCAGGCTGATAATCTGAAAGAAGCGGGGCTGGATTATTATAACCATAACATTGATACATCACCTGAATATTATCCCGAGGTTATCACGACACGATCTTTTGAAGATCGCATCGAAACCTTGGGTAATGTTCGTGATGCTGGGCTTAACGTTTGTTCCGGTGGTATTATCGGGATGGGCGAAGAACGCAAAGATCGCGTTGGTCTCTTGATGGCTTTGGCTAATCTTCCAAAGCATCCGGGATCTGTGCCGATTAATATGCTGGTACCTGTTAAGGGCACGCCATTTGGTGATATGCAGCGTATTGATAGTTTTGAGATGATCCGGACGGTTGCAGTTGCTCGTCTTATGATGCCAAAATCCTACGTACGTTTGTCTGCCGGGCGTCGCTCATTGGGGGACGAAGGCCAAGCCATGTGCTTTATGGCTGGCGCGAACTCAATCTTTTATGGGGATAAGCTTTTGACCACGGCCAATCCGGAAGAAAACGAAGACATGGCTTTGTTTGCCCGGTTGGGTTTGGAAACTGAGCAAAAGGGTGCTGTTGTTGAGCGCAATCACGAAGCACCGCGAGGCTGTGGCTCACCTGATTGTGGCTGTGTTTAAAGCATCAAAATAGTCCAGTTAAATAACCCTAAATGAATAGCGTATGAAAAAGGCGGCACGTGCCGCCTTTTTATTTGGTTTGTGGGATACTTATCTCTGTTTTGTTTCCCACTCTGGATGAATCCAGGTCGGCGCATTTGATGCTGGCAGAGGGTTGTTACCCAAAATTATGTCAGCTGCTTTCTCTGCGACCATGATGGTTGGCGCATTGAGGTTTCCGTTGGTAATCGTCGGGAAGACAGAGCTATCCACAACGCGTAGATTTTCGATGCCGCGGACCTTACACTCGTTATCTAGGACTGCCATTGGATCGTTATCTGCTCCAATTTTACATGTACAGGAAGGGTGATAGGCGCTCTCGGCATTTTCTCTGATCCAAGCGTCGAGCTCTTCATCCGATTGTAGTGCTGCGCCGGGCTGAATTTCATCCTCGCAATAAGGTGCCATTGATGGCTGTTCCATGATTTCACGGCTTAGGCGGATACATGCTCTGAATGCTTCGCGATCATCTGCGTGTTCGTTGTAATTGAACAGAATTTCAGGTTTATCGTTTACATCGCCTGACTTAATGCGAATGTGTCCTCGGCTTTTGGGTTTGTTCGGGCCGACATGAACTTGGATGCCATGTCCTTCAAAAGCAGCCTGTCCGTCATATCTCATCGCTGCAGGCAAAAAATGATACTGGATATCAGGCCATTTTAAACCAGCCTTTGATCGGATAAAAGCACAGGATTCAAAATGGTTCGTTGCCCCTAATCCGTCTTTGAAAAGTATCCAGCGGGCGCCGATCAAAAATTTGTTCCAAAGATCCAGTTTTCCGTTGAGGGTAATTGGTTCTTTACAGCGGAACTGGAAATAGACTTCCAGATGATCTTGAAGGTTTTCACCAACACCGGGTAGATCATGAAGAACATCAACGCCTGCTTTTTTCAGCACATCTGATGGACCGATGCCTGAAACCTGTAGAAGTTGCGGTGTGCCGACAGAACCTGAGGAGAGTATCACTTCGGTCGAAGCTTTAACCGTTTGGGTGACACCGCCGACTTCTATTTCAATACCAGTCGCTTTTTTACCATCCATAATAATGCGTTTAGTAAGGGCGTTTGATATGACCTTTAAGTTAGGACGCTTTATGACGGGCTTGAGATAGGCGTTTGCCGTTGACCAACGCACACCATCTTTAACCGTCATGTGCATCGGGCCAAACCCTTCTTGGCGGTAACCATTGTAATCTTCTGTCGGTCCATAACCAGCTTCTTCACCTGCTTTGATAAAGGCTTCGTAAAGCGGGTTTTTCATCTCGTTCCCGTTACAGGTGGCGAGCGGACCGTTGTTGCCCCGATATTCGTCGCGACTACCCTTCCATGTTTCTGCCCGTTGGAAGTAAGGAAGACAGTTTTTATATCCCCACTCTGCCGCACCTTGCTCTTCCCATTCGTCAAAATCACAGGCATGGCCACGAACATAGACCATGCCGTTAATAGACGATGAGCCGCCAAGCACTTTACCCCTAGGGCAGTGAAGGCGTCTGTTATCCATATAGGGTTCTGGTTCGGACTCAAAATCCCAGTTGTACCTTTGCATATTCATAGGGATAGACAATGCTGTCGGCATCTGGATGAAAATAGAACTATCACTGCCGCCAGCTTCAATCAGTAATACAGAGTTGTCGGGATCTGCGCTTAAGCGATTGGCAAGGACACAGCCCGCTGATCCGGCACCGACAATGATGTAGTCAAAGGTATCGTCTGACATTGTTAGTAACTCCAGTCAATCAAGGGGGATATCCCCCTTCGTTATTTTAATCTAAAGGTCTGGCCTAAAAGATTGTTATTTATTTGCTTTGTATAGCAGCATCTCAAAGTAATCGAATGCAACTTCTCGTGCTTTTTCGCGTCCACTGGTATGATCTTGAAGTGAGGTTCTAACCCACAGACCGTCAATTAGTGCGACTAGTCCAAGAGCAGCATTTTCGACATCTTTAGAGGGCAGTATCATCTTAAAGATATGTTTGAATGTGCTCATCTGTCGTTTTTCATAAATATGTTGAAGACGTAACATTTCTTCAGAATGCGGGACATGTGCCCAGAAAGCGAGCCAAGCAGAAACTGTTTCAGGTTCGAACAAATGAGCATCCAGATAGGCAGATATAAGAGCTTTAATCTTATCTTCTGGTGTAGTCGCCTGTTCCAAATATTTTAATACAGAAAGCCTTAAATCAGAGAGCATGCTCTGCATTGTTGCCCGAAGCAGGTCGTCTTTATCTTTAAAATAGTGGTGGACTATTCCAGTTGAAACGCCGGCTTTTTGACTAATCAATCTTATGGTAGTATCGGCATAACCTCGCTCGTGAATAGCGGAAATAGTTGCCTCGATGAGCTGTTTTTTTCGTATGGCTTCCATTCCCACTTTGGGCATTCTAGGTGTCCTGCGTAGCTGATGTTCTGATCAGGTAGTGTATTTTATTTTAATTGGACGTTCAATCAATAAAAATAAAATACACTACTTGAATATGATGGTATGAATTTTAACGATGATTTTACTCTCGTGCGATGATTATATAGGGCGTTAGTGGAACAGTTTTTGATTGGTCCGGTACAGAACAAATAAATAACTATAAAATGAAGTCATGCTGAGGCGTTTATGGATCCACTATTTATAACCAAAATTGTTTTTGTTGCATTTGTTGTTTTGGCAATGCTGATGGATCTTATTCAGATGCGGATCCCGAACATTTTGTCCTTGGCAGTTATTTTACTTTTCCCTGTTGCCTACCTTGGCAGTAATATGCCGACCCCTTTTCTTGATCATCTTATTTCTTTTGGGATTGTACTCGTTGCTGGTCTTCTTCTGTTTGCGTTCAGAATTTTAGGGGGTGGGGATGTAAAATTCATGGCAAGTCTGGCACTGTGGACGGGATTGGGGGTGTTACCAATCTTTGTCGTGATTATGACTTTAGTCGGGGGGGTGCAGGTTCTTTTTATTTTGATGTTAAGAAAAGCTGCCCCACAAATTGAATATCTTTTGGCAAAGTTTAATATTATTTTGCCTGAGTGGCTGCAAAGGAATGGAGGCGTACCTTATGGTGTCTCTATCGGGACCGCTATATTGATCGTTTTTGACCAAATTCCTTTCTGGGCTGCGTAAAGACGTAAAATTTCTTTTTCTAAATTTTGAGTATTCAAAACTTCCAAGTTTGTTTTTGAGCCTTTCATGTTGGGATGGATGAGCAACGTATCGCCATAAGCATATTTAAAAAGTAAGTATTATTAGTGATTATTATGCTATACATACGGTGGGGTTACTTCTGTCTTTGGATGAGATAGTTGATAGATATAATTAGGGGAAAAGAACTCCCCGAACAAGTCGCAGCAGAAGAGAGCTTTTGTCGCCTTTATGATTATTGGCGTTCTGTTACCCCCAACGGCAGGATGCTTCCCGGTCGTCAGCATATAAACCCTGCTGATATAACCGATCTGTTAGGTCGGATTGCCCTAGTTGATGTTCATCACAAAGAAAATGAAACACAATTCCAATATCGATTATGGGGATCAATTATGACAGAAATTATGGGCCAGGATTGTACGGGAAAGTTTATTCATAACTTGTTTTTTGGAAAGCAATTGGAAACAATTCATCATGCTTTTAAATCTGTTGTTGAGTTTGGGTGCCCTCATTTCTGTGAAGTGACTTGGGGCGTCGAAGACAAAGAGTATCGGAAATACAAGCGTTTGCTCTTACCATTGGCCGCAGATGGAAAAAAGGTAAATATGATACTTGGAGCAATCGTTGAATCAGAGCCAACTGTCAAGCAATCTTCTTTTTCAAGATATGCCCATTAAGTACTGGTGCAGTATTCGTCTCATTCACATAGTATGAGATATGAAAAAAATTTCGGATGGATATTATATTCTCTTTTAGTTGTTTGTAGATGTTATTGTACTAGTACAACTTTGATATCTTTATAATTATAACGTTTCCTAATGTTTCCTTCTGATTTTTTGTGATATGTACATCAAAAATATTGAGCTGAAATTTTTGTGTTTCAATGTTTGCGATTTTATCAACGATTGTTGTCTTTTGAACAGTCTGTATCCGTGTCGCATCCGAGACAGCAGCCGTGAGCTCTTTCTGAAAATCATTCATGGCTAAAGCAACTAAAAAAATAGCCAGTATGAAATCTTACCGATCAAGGGGAAAAGTTGTGAGTGATCTCAAAAATAACAAAATCAAGAAATTGCTGGTGGCTAACCGCAGTGAGATTGCTATTCGTATATTCAGGGCTGCAACTGAACTTGGTATTGAAACGGTTGCGATTTATTCGAATGAAGATCGTTTTGCCCTGCATCGTTTTAAAGCAGATGAAAGCTATCTTGTCGGTGAAGGGCAGGGACCTGTTCAGGCCTATCTGGGCATTGACGATATCCTGAGAGTAGCCAAAGAAGCGGGTGTTGATGCTATTCATCCGGGGTACGGATTTTTATCTGAAAATCCTGAATTTGCTGATGCATGTAAGGCTGCGGGCATTATTTTTGTTGGCCCTACAGGTGATACAATGCGCAGCCTTGGAAATAAGGTGTCGGCGCGTAATTTGGCGGAGAAGGCTGGTGCGCCTGTGATGCCGGCAACCATTGCTTTGCCCCAAGATGATGCTGAAATCACAAAAATGGCTGCTGCAATTGGATATCCTTTGATGACGAAGGCCAGTTGGGGCGGTGGTGGTCGCGGTATGCGGGTTATCGAAACAGCCGAAGAGCTATTAGAACAAGTTGATGCTGCACGAAGAGAGTCTCTGGCGGCTTTTGGCAGTGACGAAGTCTATCTTGAGAAGCTGGTGCGCCGGGCGCGTCACGTTGAAGTTCAGATTATCGGCGATAGCCATGGAAATGTCGTTCATCTGTTTGAACGGGATTGTTCTGTCCAACGCCGTAATCAAAAAGTTGTTGAACGTGCACCGGCTCCTTATTTAAGCGCAGAACAACGTAAAGCCTTTTGTGATGCTGCTCTGGCCATTGCCAAAACCGCACATTATGGCAATGCGGGAACCGTTGAATTCCTGATGGATATGGACACGGATAACTTCTATTTCATCGAAGTTAATCCAAGAGTTCAGGTTGAACATACCGTAACGGAAACCGTTACAGGTATTGATATTGTCCAGTCACAGATCAAAATTGCGGCTGGGGGCAAAATTGGCGATGCCTCTTCCGGTGTCCCCGTGCAACAGGATATCAAGCTTAATGGCAATGCAATTCAATGTCGTGTGACGACAGAAGATCCGGAAAATAACTTTATCCCTGATTACGGTAAAATTCTGGCTTACAGAGGCGCGACTGGATTTGGTATTCGTCTCGACGGAGGCACAGCCTTTTCCGGTGCTGTTGTTACCCGTCATTATGATTCCCTGTTAGAAAAAGTAACTGCTTGGGGCGGAACACCGGATGAAGCAATCGCTCGTATGGACCGTGCGCTTCGTGAATTCCGGATCAGAGGTGTTTCCACCAACCTGACTTTCTTGGAAAATGTCTTATCACATCCGAAGTTCCGAGGCGGGGAATATACGACTAAGTTTATTGATGATACCCCGGAACTCTTTCACATGCCCAAAAGGCGAGATCGGGCATCAAGACTGTTACGTTTCGTTGGCGATGTAATGGTGAACGGTAACGATGAAGTTGCGGGGCGTATTCACCCCGAAAATCCGCATGTCGCGCGTCTTCCTGTTATGTCAGCGGATAAAATTCCCGATGGGGCAAAGCAGATCCTGGATCAAAAGGGGCCAGAGGCTGTTGCAAAATGGATGAAGGAAGAAAAGCGTTTACTGGTAACGGACACAACCTTTCGTGATGCACACCAATCTTTGCTTGCAACCAGAGTGCGGACGAGTGATTTAACCTCTATTGCACCATACTATGCAGAAAATCTGAGTAATCTCTTTTCTATGGAGTGCTGGGGGGGAGCGACATTTGATGTATCAATGCGGTTCTTAAAGGAATGTCCTTGGGAACGTTTGGAGAAGCTCAGAGCCACAATGCCTAATCTGTTGACGCAGATGCTACTCAGGGCTTCTAACGGCGTTGGTTATACCAACTATCCTGATAACGTCGTTAAATATTTTGTACAGCAATCGGCAGATGCTGGAATGGATGTATTCCGTGTCTTTGACAGCCTGAACTGGGTTGAGAATATGCGTGTTGCCATGGATGCTGTTTGTGAGACAGGGAAAATCTGTGAGGCGGCGATCTGTTACACAGGGGATATTCTAGCCCCCTCAAGACCCAAATACGATCTGAAATATTATGTGAATATGGCTAAGGAGTTGGAATCTGCTGGTGCACATATTCTGTGTATCAAGGATATGGCCGGCCTTTTGAAGCCAGCAGCAGCCAAAGTTCTGATCAAAGCGCTTAAGGACGAAGTTGGTTTACCAATCCATTTCCACACACACGATACCAGCGGTATTTCTGCTGCGACCGTGATGGCTGCTGCCGAAGCAGGTGTGGATGCGGTTGATGCCTGTATTGATTCTATGAGTGGGCTGACATCCCAACCAAGTCTTGGGTCTATCGCAGCTGCACTCCGTAATACAGAGCGGGATACAGGTTTGGACGATGGTTCCCTACAGGAACTTTCCAGCTATTGGGAACAGGTGAGGGCAAATTATATTGGCTTTGAAAGTGATATCAAAAGCGGTACGTCTGATGTTTATCATCATGAAATGCCAGGTGGCCAATATACGAATCTTCGTCAGCAAGCTCGATCTCTTGGTATTGAAGAACGCTGGCCGGAAGTATCCAAAGCCTATGCCAACGTCAATGATATGTTTGGTGATATTGTCAAAGTAACGCCGTCCTCGAAGGTCGTCGGTGATATGGCATTGATGATGGTAACAAGCGACCTTTCCCGTTCTGATGTTGAAAATCCGAATAAAGAGATTGCTTTTCCTGAATCGGTCGTTTCTTTCTTCAAGGGTGATTTGGGGCAGCCTGTGGGTGGGTTCCCTGCTTCTTTACAGGCAAAAGTACTCAAAGGCGATACTGCAATCACAGAGCGTCCGGGGTCTTTGATGCCTGCAGCTGATCTTGACGCGGAACGGGCTGAAGTTGAGAAAAAAGTAGAGCGAACAATTACTGACAATGAGTTTGCATCCTACTTGATGTATCCGCAGGTTTTTATTGATTTTGCTCAACATCAACGGAATTTCGGCAGTGTTTCTGTTTTACCTACGCCGGTATTTTTCTATGGAATGGACGTTGGGGAAGAGCTTTCTGTTCATATTGATCAGGGCAAGACCTTGATCATTCGTTTCAGAGCGATCAGTGATCCCGATGATGAGGGCGTTTGTACTGTTTTCTTTGAACTCAACGGTCAGCCTAGGAACGTGAAGGTTCTGGATCGTAGCAGGGCTTCTGCAAAAGAAGCTCATCCAAAGGCTGATTCAGGGAATTCGGATCATCTGGGTGCGCCAATGCCGGGTTTGATCGTGACGGTTTCTGTTGGCGAAGGTGATCAGGTCGAACAGGGGGATGTTCTGATGTCGATTGAGGCGATGAAGATGCAAACCTCTGTACTTGCTGAAAAGTCAGGCAGGGTGAACAAGATTTTTGTCGCGCCGGGATCAAAAGTTGAAACGAAAGATCTTTTGGCAATCATAGAAGATTAAAAGAATAGCCTCACTCATATTTGTGAGTGAGGCTATTTTACGAAGCTAATCTATTTCGAGTTGTGATGCGCTTAACTCAAGCCATTCTTGAAGGCGTTCTTCGGGACTGTCGTTGTAAAGAACATCTGTCACAACGCAGATAATATCGGCACCTGCGGCATAGATATCCGGCGCACGTTCCACGGATAGTCCCCCGATAGCAACAAGAGGCGTATCGCCAACCATCTCTTTCCAGCGACTAACATTTTCAGCCCCCTGCGGGGCCCAATGCATTTTCTTCAAAATGGTCGGATAGACTGGGCCTAATGCAACATATTCAGGTTCCAGGTCCAATGCGCGTTCCAGTTCACCTTCGTCATGGGTGCTGATGCCAAGTTTTAGTCCTGCGTCTCGAATAGCGCCGATATCGGCATCATCCAAATCTTCCTGCCCCAAGTGGATGAAATCACAGCCAAGTTCAATCGCCAATTCCCAATAGTCATTGACGACCAACTGTGCACCATATTCGTTGCACTGTTCCTGTGCGTAGGTGATTTGTTCTCTGATCTGTTCTTCTGATGCGTCTTTTATGCGAAGTTGGACAAGCTTAAGCCCCAGAGGCAAAAATCTTGGCAACCATTTGGCATCATCGACGATTTGATAAAAGGGATTAAGCATGATCTTGGTTCCAAAATGGTAGTCCGGCAACGGGGGTTGAAGGGGCAGCCATATCACGTTTTTCGATGGGGTCTGCTGTGTAACATTGCAGGCCGCTTTCAATTGCAAGGGCAAAGGCTTTGGCCATAAGAACAGGATCGCCTGCTTTTGCCACTGCTGTATTTAACAGCACAGCATCGTAACCAAGTTCCATTGCTGCAGCTGCATGTGATGGCAACCCGATACCGGCATCAACAATCAGCGGAATGTCCGGAAAGTGTGCCCGTAAGGATCTAAGGCCGTAGATATTGTTCAAACCCCGCCCGCTACCGATAGGGGCACCCCATGGCATTAAAACCTCACAACCAGCGGCGATTAGCTTGTCAGCCACAACAAGATCTTCCGTTGTGTACGGGAATACCTGAAAGCCTTCTTCGGTCAAAATTCGCGCAGCTTCGACCAAGCCAAAAACATCGGGTTGCAGGCTATCATCTTCACCGATAACTTCAAGTTTGACCCAGGGTGTTTCAAAAATTTCGCGCGCCATGTGCGCAGTGGTAACAGCTTCCTTTACGCTTTTGCATCCGGCAGTATTGGGAAGAACTTTTGCACCGCTGTCCTTGATAAAAGACCAGAAATTTTGCCCTGCTTGTTCTGTCCCTGACTCTCTGCGGAGTGAAACCGTGACGATTTCGGCTTGAGAAGCCTTGATGGCTTCGAGCATGATTGCCGGTGAAGGGTAGAGAGCTGTGCCAATAAGAAACCGTGATGCTATCTCTTCGTCGTAAAACTTAATTGTCATCCTCAACCACCTTGCATTGGGGCGACGATCTCAATTTGATCGCCGTCCTCAATTTTCTGTTCATGACGCATACTTGCCGGGGCAAGGGTGCCGTTAACGGCTGTTGCCACTTTTGCCGTTCCATATCCCTGTTCTGCCAATAGCTCAGCGAGTGAAGCGGCATGTGTCGTGACAGGTTGCCCGTTTAATACAATATTCATTCTATATTTCCTGTTGATAGCGCAGGTTCATTTGGATGCTCAGCTGTTGAGTTTAAGCGCAAGACTTGTTCCACTAGACGTTTTGCCATTGCAGGCGCAGCTAGATATCCGTGTCGATACATACCATTTAAATAAGTGGTGTGACCCTTGTGAATTATCTTTGGCAGATTGTCGGGGAAAGCAGGGCGAGCATCAACACCTATTTCAACAATCTCTGCCTCGCCAAAGGCTGGATGTAAGGCATAGGCCGCTGATAGAAGCTCTAAGATGGAACGAACCGTGGCGCCGGATCTATTTTCGTTTTCAATCATTGTTGCGCCGACCATAAAAAGTCCGTTGTCTCTGGGCACGATATAGAGCGGAATTCTGGGATGCAACAAACGAACTGGCCGAGAGAGTTTTACCTCATTGCTTTTGATCAATATCATTTCGCCCTTTACGCCACGCAATTCATCTAAATGATCTTTTGCTGCCAACCCGCGACAGTCAATCCTATGATCTGCTTTCGAGGGAGCATCAAGCTCTTTTGCTGAAAAAGAGGTGTTTGGCTGAAATTTAACGCCCATATTTTCGAGATAATTTACCAGTTCAGGTAATACCTGCCTGGGGTCAAAGTGTGCTTCTTCTGGATAATAAAGTCCGGAGCTAAAGCGGTCTGCAAGATCGGGTTCCAATACTGCTATTTGATCTTGTTTGACCTCTTGCCAATTTTCTGTCCTGCGGCCAAAGCGTTTCAGGTCTGGTAAATCACGAGATGTTGCAACAACCAGTGTTCCTTTTTTTTGGTAAGAAGATGTGAAATTTTCCCAGAATTTCATAGATTCCAAGCCGAGTTCACCGATTAGTGGTTCCGCACTTTCCATCTCGCACCAAGGGGCCAGCATGCCGCCCGCCCACCAGGAACAACAATTCTCATCTGGTCCATTACTGGATGAGATAATGGTAACGTCACATTTTTTTTCTGCGAAAAATGCAGCACAGGAAAGACCGACAATGCCAGATCCAATAATTTCAATTTTCATAGTCAAACAGGCTCCTTAGTAGGGTCGCTTTGTTGGTCTATATCAACGTAAAGTTCACTGCCCATTTCTTTGTATTTTTCACTCATTTGTGCCATTCCCTGAGTTTTGTCATTGAGCTTATTGGCATAATCCCTGACTTCTTGGGAAATTTTCATGGAACAAAATTTAGGACCACACATAGAACAGAAATGCGCGACCTTATGCGCTTCTTTCGGGAGTGTTTCATCATGAAATGAACGAGCAGTGTCTGGATCAAGGGAAAGATTGAACTGGTCTTCCCAGCGAAAATCAAATCGCGCTTTGGATAGGGCATTATCCCTGATTTGCGAGGCAGGATGTCCTTTTGCCAAGTCTGCGGCATGTGCTGCAATCTTATAAGTGATAACTCCTGTTTTCACATCATCCCTGTTTGGTAGACCGAGATGTTCTTTTGGCGTTACATAACAAAGCATTGATGTTCCGTACCAACCTATCATCGCAGCACCTATGCCAGAGGTTATATGGTCATAACCCGGTGCAATGTCTGTGGTTAATGGGCCCAGTGTGTAGAATGGTGCTTCTTTACACACTTCAAGCTGTTTATCCATGTTTTCTTTGATCTTATGCATGGGCACGTGCCCGGGGCCCTCTATGATAACCTGACATCCTTTAGCCCAAGCAACTTGAGTGAGTTCACCTAGTGTTTCGAGTTCAGCAAATTGAGCACGGTCATTTGCATCTGCAATTGACCCAGGACGAAATCCATCACCAAGAGAAAACGATACATCGTACTGGCGCATGATGTCGCAAATCTCTCCGAAATTTTCATAAATGAAACTTTCCTTGTGATGATGTAAACACCACTTTGCCATGATCGATCCACCGCGAGACACTATGCCGGTTACCCGATCGACCGTTAAGTGTATATAGGCAAGTCGAACTCCGGCATGAATAGTAAAATAATCAACGCCCTGTTCGCATTGTTCAATCAAGGTGTCTTTGAACACTTCCCAGGTAAGGTTTTCAGCAACTCCGTTTACTTTTTCCAATGCCTGATACATTGGAACGGTGCCAATAGGTACCGGACTATTACGGATAATCCATTCTCGGGTGTGATGAATATTTTTACCTGTCGAAAGGTCCATCACGGTATCTGCACCCCAACGCGTTGCCCATACCATCTTTTCTATTTCTTCTTCTACCGAAGAACTGACAGCAGAGTTACCGATGTTCGCGTTAATTTTAACAAGAAAGTTTCGCCCGATAATCATCGGTTCTAATTCAGGATGGTTAATATTGGCAGGAATGATTGCTCTGCCTTTTGCAATTTCACTTCGGACAAATTCTGGTGTGACAAATTCGGGGAGTGCCGCGCCAAAACTTTCCCCTTGATCAAGGGATTGTCGGGCTTTTTGATGTGTTTCTTTTCTGCCGAGGTTCTCGCGCTCTGCAACGTAAACCATTTCTTTGCTGATAATACCGGCACGGGCCATCTCATATTGAGTTAGAGGCTTTTCTCCCGTACTGCGATAGGGATTATGTTTGAGGGGGAAAGCATCAGCAAGATAATCTCCCTGTGCTTGGCCATTGTCTTCTGGTAACAGGTCTCGGCCCGTGTATTGTTCAACAGAGCGTTCTTTAAACCAAGACAATCTGTGACGTGGAAGGCCTTTGTTTAAATCAATTGTTTGTTGCTGATCTGTGTAGGGGCCAGACGCGTCATATACGCGTACAAAGGGTTCCTGTTGATCACTTGTTTGTATTTCACGAAAAGGAACCCGTAAATCAGCATCATGCTGTGGTGTCGTATATACTTTTTGGGAAGCTGTTAGAGGGCCTGTTGTAATCTTGTGTCCAGCTGTAGTCTCGTGGCCAACTGTAGTCTCGTGGATAGTGCTTTGTGTCGACATAAATAGATCTCCTGTGTTTTAGTCACAATGGAGATCCGGGGAGCTTGGGGAGGTTTTGACAAATTGATACTGCTCTGAATTGAGAGTCGTTTTTGCCTATATTCCAATCCCTTCGCCGGCATTACCCGGATCAGGTTCGAAGGGTCCTGTACTTAATGATTACAATCTCAGCCGTATTTATACGGCACCCCTAGGAAACTAAAGTTTATAAAAGATAGAGCTTCAATAGACAAGCATGTTAGGCTTGGACTCAATATATTTATAAATTGGTCTACGGTGTATTCGCGTTTGATTTATCGTTAGAACTATTTATAGGCTATAATTTTAGCCAAGATAGATTTATTGATCCCAAATTGATATGAATCAAAACAGGTTTTGTTTGTAAGTGTATTATGGGTAACTGAATTAAAAGTTTTCGTGCGTCTGCAAAGACGTTTTCTCAAGCGATGTTAACCAGAGGGATGTAACGTGCAAGAAGCTCCAACTGCAACACATGAGAAAACCAAGACACAAGAAGTGTCATTGTTCATGTTTTTGGCCGCAGGCCTTATTCCTGCGCTAACAATTGCCTTGGTCGGTGCCTATGGCTTTTCAATCTGGATGTATCAGATTTTTATCTCAGGCCCACCAACACAATAAAGGCAAACTGGTTTGTGTAAGTAAAAAAACTCAGATGGAAACATCTGAGTTTTTTTTTGGTTAATTTGCTTAAAAAAAAACGGGCCGTTAAAAGGCCCGTTTTATCGTAAGATCTGTGTAATAAGATTATTTTTTATTCCCAGCCTTCAACACCTGTCATGTCCGGTAGTTCGTGTGCGATACCTTTGTGACAATCGATACAGGTTTTCTCACCAGTAAACAGGAACGCTTGGTGCGCTTCGGCGGCCCGGGTAGACTGTACTGTGATGTCCATTGATTCAGTAGAGTGGCAGTTCCGACATTCTAATGAGTTGTTCGCTTTCAGGCGCTCCCATTCGTGTCCGGCAAGGCGTCTTCGTTCTGCCTGGAATTTTTCACGGGTGTTGATTGTGCCAAATAGCTTGCCCCACACTTCTTTGGATGCTTGCATTTTACGAGAGATCTTGTCTGTCCAGTTATGTGGAACGTGACAATCCGGGCATGTTGCCCTTACGCCAGATCTGTTGCTGTAGTGAATGGTTGGTTTTAGCTCAACAAAAACGTTGTCGCCCATTTCATGACAACTAACACAGAATTCTTCCGTATTGGTCAATTCAAGGGCGGTGTTGAAACCACCCCAGAACATAACACCAGCGACAAAGCCACCAATGGTTAGAAATCCAATAGAAAGATGCTTGGCTGGGCGATTGGCACTGGACCAGATCCTACAGGCAAATCCCCATAATTTTTTGATAGGTGTCAACATGGTTTTGCCTATTCACCCTTTATGATGTGTTCGACGTCAATGAACTCGTTCTCTACGAGCGGTGGTGCTGTGACCTGAGTAACGTGACATTGATTGCAGAAATATCTACGAGGTGAAACAGTTGCCAGTACTTGATTGTCCCGATCCATATAGTGGGTCACGCTTACCATCGGCGCCTGAGATTCACCTGTACGTGTTCTTGCGTGACAGGAAAGGCACTTGTTCGCATTTAAAGATATTTCATAATCTCTGGTTTGGTGCGGGATGGTCGGCGGCTGTTCAGGATAGTTTCGAACACGCTTTACATCGTTGTTTTCTACCTTGTTCATTTTCGGGGCTTGTGCTTCGGAAGCAATAGGTTCCCCCTGTCTCAAGGTTGCCGCTCCATCAGAAAATGCAGCAGTACTTGCAAGTGCCATAAGGCCGACAGCAGCAGTGATGTTTACAAGAAGGCGTTTCATTTTATGCTCTCCCCGTTGCAACTATTTTAATAGCACATTTTTTATAATCTGTTTGTTTTGACAGTGGATCGGTTGCATCCAATGTGACCTTATTGATCAACTGGCTTGCATCGAACCAAGGTACAAACACCAGCCCTTTTGGTGGTTTGTTTCGGCCACGGGTTTCTACACGGGTAACTATTTCACCGCGCCGGGAAATAACTTTCACTTCTTGACCGCGTCTCAGACCACGCTTACTTGCATCGTCCGGATGCATAAAGACAACGGCATCCGGGAATGCTTTATAAAGCTCTGGCACACGTTGTGTCATAGACCCTGAGTGCCAGTGCTCTAGAACACGACCAGTTGATAGCCATAGATCATACTCTTCATCAGGGCTTTCTGCTGCCGGCTCGTAGGGAAGGGCAAAGATAACGGCACGTCCATCTGGCTTGCCATAGAAGTCATAATCACTCCCTGGTTTCGCGTAAGGATCAGATCCTTCTTTGAAGCGCCATTTAGTTTCTTTACCATCAACAACAGGCCATCTTAGGCCGCGCTCTTTATGATAGGTTTCAAATGGTGCGAGATCGTGGGCATGACCCCGTCCAAATGTTGCGTATTCCTCAAAGAGTCCCTTCTGAGCGTAGAAGCCAAAATGTTTTGCTTCGACATTGTTGTAATCAGGATGTGTTTCTGAAAGCGGAAACTTATCTACATTGCCGTTTTGATAAAGCACTTCAAAAAGAGTTTTTCCCTTGTACTCCGGGTTCTCTTTTAGAACGTCAGCAGGCCACACTTCATCTGTGGTGAAGCGTTTGGAGAATTCCATTAACTGCCACAAATCAGAACGTGCCTCGCCCGGTGCATCCACGAGTTGGTGCCAGAATTGAGTTCTACGTTCTGCATTACCATAAGCACCTTCTTTTTCGACCCACATGGCTGTTGGTAAAATAAGATCGGCAGCTTCGGCAGTTACTGTAGGATAAGGGTCTGAAACGACAATGAAGTTTTCCGGGTTTCGATATCCGGGATAGCCTTCTTCATTGAAATTTGGTGCGGCTTGCATGTTGTTGTTACACATAACCCAATAGGCATTAAGTTTGCCATCTTTGAGCATACGGTTTTGTAGTACAGCGTGAAAGCCAGGTTTAGGCGGAATAACGCCAGCTGGAATTTTCCATATTTTTTCAGCGGCAGCGCGATGCTTTGGATTTGTAACCACCATATCGGCAGGAAGACGGTGTGAGAAGGTTCCGACTTCACGGGCTGTTCCACAAGCGGATGGCTGGCCTGTTAATGAGAAAGGAGAATTACCTGGTGTAGAGATTTTACCAACAAGTAGATGAATGTTGTAAATCAGGTTGTTACACCAAACACCGCGTGTGTGCTGATTGAAACCCATAGTCCAGAAGGAAACAACTTTACGATCAGGATCAGCGTAAAGTTCGGCGAGTTCGATCAAACGATTTTCAGGAACGCCAGAAAGCTTTGATACTTTTTCTACTGTGTAATCTGCAACAAATGCTTTGAACTCTTCAAAGCTCATTTCAGAAGATCCACCAGCTTTATCTGCGTTCTTCGCTTTCTTCTGTAATTCGTGCTCTGGACGTAAACCATACCCGATATCGTCATTTCCGCGACGGAAATTGACGTGCTTTGAAACAAAGTCTTGGTTTACTTTGTCGTTCTGAATGATGTAGTTCGCAATAAAGTTCAGAATTGCAAGGTCAGTCTGTGGGGTGAAAACCATTGGAATGTCTGCAAGATCAAAACAGCGATGTTCATATGTAGAGAGAACAGCAACCTTGGTGTTTGGCGCACTTAGGCGACGATCTGCAACACGTGTCCACAAAATGGGATGCATCTCTGCCATATTAGAGCCCCAGAGCACAAAGGTGTCTGTTGCTTCGATATCGTCATAGCAGCCCATTGGCTCATCAATGCCAAAGGTACGCATAAAACCGCCTACGGCAGAGGCCATACAGTGACGTGCGTTTGGATCAATATTGTTTGTCGCAAAGCCGGCTTTCATTAACTTGGATGCAGCGTAACCTTCCCAGACAGTCCACTGACCAGAACCAAACATACCAACAGAGGTTGGCCCTTTTTCTTTAATGGCAGATTTGAACTTGTCAGCCATTGTGTCAAAGGCAACATCCCAAGATACGGGGGTGAATTCGCCTTCTTTATGGTATTTGCCATCTTTCATACGAAGAAGGGGGGTCTTTAGGCGATCTTTCCCGTACATGATTTTGGACAGGAAATACCCCTTTACACAATTCAAGCCGCGGTTGACTTCAGCCTTAACGTCACCGTGTGTCGCGACAACTTTACCTTCTTTGGTGCCAACCATAACGCTACAGCCTGTACCACAAAAGCGGCAGGGAGCCTTGGACCAAGTTAATGCTGTTTTAGAACTTTCTGTAAGCAGGTTGCTCGCAGCACTTGGCGCGGTCATTCCCGCAACACCCGCGGCGACAGCGACGGCGTTGGCCTTGATATAGTCACGTCTTGATAACTTCATGACATAGGTTCCTCAGTTAATCTGTTGAATTTCAGATTGAATTTTCAAACTTCTTCGTGTTGGTAGACGGGCGTGAAAGAATAGATATTCGCCAAAGCTTGGATGCTTTCTATGGTTTTAATCGCATCTTTACTTGTGGGGGCGTCTATAAGGACAACCAGCTTTCCCTTGTCATCAACCATGGGGACATCTGCATGAGGATGTTCCATAATTGCTCGTAGAGTTTCTTCAAGGTGCTCTGGTGGTGTCTGTGCGATGTGGCTTGAAATAAATAACTGAGTATCATCGGTCATGTTATCATGGTTCCCAAGGCCGTTGTTAACTGTCGCGTTTATGACCGGATCAGGCCCGGTTCGTAGGTTGTTTTCAGCTAACTGTCTCATCTCTCTCGTCGTCTCTATAGATATTGTTTTGGTACATCTTATAGGTCGGGCAAAAATTATCTTTGATATGGATCAAAGATAGGTGCATCTGATTTGCTTGTTATTTAGAGAGTATAACACAAAAACAACCTCAAAACTCGTATAGGTTTTGAGGTTGTGGGTGCGGGTGTCCTTTTGGTTGTGTTTTTACGCGCTTAGTTTGGGCACAATATACTTCCTATCACTGGTGGTACGTGCCAAAGCATTGCCTTCAGTACTGAAAACATGAACCGCAGAGAAATCGGCACAAAGTTCTACTTTGTCGCCGGCATTTGTTGCACTGTGCCCGTCGGTTTTAACGCAAAGAGGATCGTTTTCTCCATTTTCCAGATAGAGATAGCTGGCTTCGCCAAGTCGTTCGACGACATTAACTTTGGCTGCGAGTTTGAAGTCCTGGTCATTACCTTCTTTCATATGTTCAGGACGAATTCCAATCGTAACTTTATCACCAAGTTTCGCTTTACCTGGATGAACAGGGATACTTGCTGTGCTGTTGTCATAATCAAGAAGCACGTCAAGAGTACCGTCATGAACCGCAGTGATCGTCCCTTCAAGGAAGTTCATTGAAGGGGAGCCAATAAAACCAGCAACAAATTTGTTTGCTGGGTGATGGTAAAGTTCTAGGGGAGAACCGCACTGGGCAACATGGCCTCCGTTTACAACAACGATTTTGTCCGCCAATGTCATGGCTTCAACTTGATCGTGGGTAACGTAAATAATTGTTGCTTCCAGATCTTGATGAAGTTTGGCAATCTCCAATCGTGTGTTCACGCGTAGAGCTGCATCAAGGTTACTTAAAGGTTCATCAAAAAGGAAAACATTGGGGTCGCGAACAATGGCGCGGCCAATGGCAACTCGTTGGCGCTGTCCGCCGGAAAGTTCGCGCGGATATCTGTGAAGATAGTCTTCCAGTTTAAGACTTTTAGCTGCTTTTTGAACTTTTTCATCAATCAGCTTTTTGTTTTCTCCGCCCCCAAGAAGTCCCCCGAGTGGTCCTTTTTTGCCAAGTGTCAGACCAAAGGCCATGTTCTTGTAAACTGTCATATGCGGATAAAGCGCATAGGATTGGAAGACCATGGCGATTTTCCGCTGCGATGGTGTCATATCATTGACGGTTTCTCCGTTAATCTGCAGTTCGCCGTCTGAAATGGTTTCCAAGCCAGCGATCAACCGAAGAAGTGTTGATTTTCCGCACCCTGACGGGCCGACAAAAACCACAAACTCGCCATCTTTGACGTCGATATCTATCCCGTGTAGCACTTCGGCTTTGCCATAGGATTTCTTGATGCCTGAAAGTTTGATATCAGCCATGAATCTACCTCTCCTGATGCACAGCTGTGCATGTCGTCATGAGTATTTTTAAGGTTTTTGTTTGTTGTAAGCGCAAGGTCATTTGACGGCCCCCGATGTTAATCCACGTATCAACTGTCGAGAGAAGATGACGTAAAGGATCAAAATAGGAACGATCGCCAGTGTCAGTGATGCCAATACTGCATTCCAGTCTGTAACATACTGCCCGATGAACTGCTGGATACCGAGTGTCACGGTTGCTGTTTCCTGACTTGGTGCAAGGATAAGTGGGAACCAAAGATCATTCCAAATTGGTATCATGGTGAATACCGCAACGGTTGCCAGTGCAGGACGGATAAGCGGCAGTATAATAGACCAGAAAATTCTGTATTCAGAGACGCCATCACAACGGGCTGCTTCTTTGAGATCGTTGGGTATCTGCGCGATAAATTCCCTGAGTATGAATATCGCAAGGGGGAGCCCTTGGGCTGTATAAACAAGAACAAGGGCGGTGAGGGTGTTCACCAATCCCATCCCGACAATCATCTTCAGCAGACTAACACTGCCCAAACGGATGGGGATCATAATACCAATGGCAAGGTAAA
>NZ_CAKZMP010000374.1 GCF_937128705.1 uncultured Kiloniella sp.
GCACGCATACGTTCAGCTTGAACAGTATCAGCCATATCACGGATACGTTGCGCTAGAATTGAACCGTTGTTTACCGACGTAAAGTAGTTTGACGAGATCTCTGGGCTGCTTCCCAGGTTTTCAAGAGATGAATTGAATTTATCGATGAGATCGCCAACAGAATTTTTATTGGCCACGGATCCAAACATTTGTTGAATGCGGTTTAGATAGTTACTTTCCGTTTGTATAGAGGCAAGCGTTGTTGTTTCTTCTCTGAAGTCTCTTTGAATCAGCGTGTTGACATTACGCCGGATCGTATCAGCTGTGACACCTGCGCCAAGGCCAGCAATAACCTGAGTTTCCTGTAAGAGAACCTTACGGGTATAGTTCGCATTATTGATATTTGCCAGGTTTGATGATGTGACGGCCAGAGCACTCTGGTTCACTTTCAGTCCTGTCAATGCGTTGTTCATTGCGATGGTTAGCGACATAATGTCCTCAAATCTTATTTCTTTATAATTTTAAGCAACTTTTAGAAATTAGAGACACTGATTCAGGTGCATAGGCGTTGTTGCCTGAGCTGTTTGGGCCTTCTGTGCAGCAAGAACACCTGTTTGTGAGTAGCTTGTACTGCTTTTGATTTTTTGTTCTTGAACGGCCTCGACAACTGCTTGCATCAAGCGTTCGTTGCTTGTTTTTGCAGCAAGGAGGGCTGTCTCGTTTTCGGTCACCGTTGTGTTAAGCAGCTGAATGACATCACGGAGCTCTTCTTTTAGCAGAGGATCTAGGTGTTGCATGAAAGACGGATCTTTCTTCAGCTGGGATGAGCCCTGTTCATAAGCGTTTACGAGCACGAGCTTCTGTTCTTGTAACTCGCTCATTTCTTTGATCTTCATCGCACGGAGAAGATCAATTTCTCGACTCATAACTGAAACAAGGCCTTTAACCGTAGCAATGACACTGTGAACAGTTGTTTCCGGTGCGTTGTGTGTTTTAGGGGCTGTAGTCATTTAAACCTCCTGCAGCTTTATGATTTCGCGATAGACAGCATCGGAGATTCCGACACCACCTGATTCGGCAAGAGATTTTCCGTACTCTTGTACCATGAGAGAACGAAAAATTTTCTCTCCAGAACCGCCACCCATGGGACCATCGGTAGGTAGGCTCTCAAAAATTGGAGTTAACATTTGTGTTAGAAAAACGGCTTCGAAGTCTTTGGCTGTTGCCATTGCTTCGGCTTCGCTTTTTGGTTTCATGCTGGCAAGGGATTGTGCTTTGCCAACAATCGTATCGTTGATTATGTTTTCTGCGTATGTCTGTGTATCTATCAGCATTATAGCAACTCGATATCAGCTTGAAGAGCACCAGCAGCTTTGATGCTTTGTAAGATTGCAATCATGTCTCTGGGGCCAACGCCCAATGCGTTAAGGCCGTTCACGACTTCCTGAAGAGTTACACCTGAAGGAAGAAGGGCAAGACGTTTGTCGCTATCGTCATCAATTTCAATTTCAGTACGGTCAACAACTTCTGTTGTGCCTGTGTTTGAAAAAGCATTCGGCTGGCTGACTTGTGGTGTTTCTGTAATACGGACGGTGAGGTTGCCCTGGGCAATCGCGACGGTACTGATCCGGACATCGTTGCCAATGACAATGACGCCAGATTTTTCATCAATAACGACTTTTGCCGGTGTATCAACGCGCACAGGTAGTTGTTCGATGTCTGTCAGCATTGCAACTGTATTACCTCTGTAGCGTTCTGGAACATCCAGTTGGACGGTAGAGGGATCTGTACTAACAGCGGAATTTCCGCCGAGCTGAGTATTGATAGCTTGTGCAATACGTCTTGCCGTTGTCAGGTCGGGATTTTTAAGGGCGATTTTCACGCTCTGAAGCTCTTTAAGGTCGAAATCGATTTCGCGCTCAACAATTGCACCATTAGAAATCCGTCCCACAGTTGGTACACCGCGGGTAATTGTTTCTGCATTCCCGGCAGCACTGAAGCCGTTTATGGCGATCGGACCTTGGCCCACCGCATAAACTTCGCCGTCAGCACCCATCAGTGGGGTCACGAGTAATGTACCGCCCTGAAGGCTTTCGGCTGTTCCAATAGCAGAGACAGTTAAATCAATGCGTGTGCCTTGGCGGGCGAAAGGGGGAAGGTTTGCTGTGATCATCACAGCGGCAACATTATCGGTATCAAGATTGTTGTCTCTTGCATTAACGCCTAAGCGCTGTAACACACCGATAAGGCTTTCACGGGTAAAGACGGCATCGTCAATGTCGTCACCTGTTCCGTTAAGACCGACGACCAATCCATACCCTACTAAAAGGTTGTCGCGAATGCCTTCAAAGTTGGCAATATCCTTAATCCGTGACTGGGCAGAGGCATCTGAAACTTGAACAGCAAATGATACAAGTAACGCACCAAGAAGGACCGTTGCTCTGTATAAGATGTTTATATGTTGTACTAAGCTCATTATTCTACCCATTGTTTGGTTGGCCTTTGTTACGACTTTGAAAACCAACGCGATGTTCACTGTACCTTATGCGAATTTCGTGCCAATATGATGGGGGCTTGACGATTGGCGTGAAACTGCCAATTTATAAGGAATAATTTTGCTTCTGATTGAGAGCTGGGTAACAATGGTGCTATTGATCTGGTAAAACTTGCCCATAAGAAGACAAAATTTATCGAGGCTCTAACATTCACCCGTAGTCAGATTAGGTAATAGGCTTGAAATGAAGATTAGAACGGGATCATCCGTCACACCTGCAGCAGGTTCGAAGTCAAAACGTAAGGCTTCCG
Organism: uncultured Kiloniella sp.; assembly: GCF_937128705.1. GTDB lineage: Bacteria > Pseudomonadota > Alphaproteobacteria > Kiloniellales > Kiloniellaceae > Kiloniella. Next base: position 2,785 of record NZ_CAKZMP010000374.1, read on the forward strand.
GTGTTGGAGGGAGCTTTAGTGATGCTTTGGAATCTGGTGCAGGAGATTCCGTCTCTGATACAGGTGGCGTATCCGCTGCTGGCGGTGTGAGCGGTCTGCTTTCAATTCAGGAAGTTCCTGATGCATTGACAGGTAAGCAGAAGGCGAAAAAACAAGCCGAAGATATCTTGGATGAGTTGGAAGAATTACGTCTTGGTTTGTTATTTGGCTCTATACCAGTCTGGCGTCTGGAAAAAATCGAATCGCTCGTTGCTCAACGTAGAGAGCAAATTAATGACCCTCGACTCCTTGAGATCTTGAACGAGGTTGAGGTTCGTGCTGCTGTTGAGCTCGCTAAATTAGGGCGATAATCCTCTGTTTTTAATCGTATAAATAGAAAATAGCGTTAATTCTTCATGACAAACTTGTCGTGGCAGGGAAATTCCCTATACTGCACGCCAAAATTGCCAATTTATGGGGGTTGCCATGACTATTCCTCTTCCAATTGATTATCGTCCGCAAGAAGACGAAGAGTTTATGAATCCAGTCATGCTGGAGTTCTTTAAGCATAAACTGTTGGCTTGGAGAGAAGAACTACTCGCTGAATCATCTGCTACGTTGCAGACGCTCCAGAATGAAACTTTACAAGAACCAGATCTTGCAGATCGTGCTTCATCTGAAACTGAACGTGCTTTGGAATTACGTACGAGAGATCGTGAACGTAAGCTTATCGGGAAAATTGATGAAGCCCTTCGTCGTATTGACGAGAATGAATATGGGTTTTGCGAAATTACGGGTGATCCTATTAGCATTAAACGCCTCGAGGCTCGTCCAATTGCAACCATGACACTTGAAGCTCAAGAACAACATGAGCGGATGGAAAAGGTTCATAGGGACGACTAGTTTTTTTGAAACTGAAATGAAAAAGGGCCGATGAAATTGATTTTTCATCGGCCCTTTTGATTTTATTATTCCTGTATCTTAGAACGGGAATATTATGTCATATAGCTGCTGCCCGTAACGTGGTTGTTGTACGTCGCTTAACTGTCCACGTCCTCCGTAAGCTATGCGTGCCTCTGCGATTTGATCGTAGCTGATTGTGTTTGTGGATGTGATATCTTCTGGTCTAATCATCCCTGTAACCATAAGCTCCCTGACTTCGTAGTTAACACGAACTTCTTGTCGCCCAGAAATGATAAGATTTCCGTTTGGCATAACCTGTGTGACCAAGGCAGCAACACGTAAGTTGATTTCTTCTTCTCGGTCCACTGATCCAACACCTTTTGAGGCACTTGTGCTCTCGCCATCAACAAGGGTAGCCGGGTTAAGGTTGTCGTTAAAAATACGACCCAACTCTGTTTCGTAACCAAGGAAGCTGTTTAAGCCTGCGCCTTCTGCATTGGCTCGCGTTCTTTCTGTGGTGTTCGAAACGGCGGCTTTATCATCAATCTGGATAACGACTGTAAGCAGATCGCCGATTTCATCCGCGCGCTGATCTTTTAAGAAGGCTCTTGACCCCGGACGCCACAAGGAATTGGCTTGTCTTGTCGCAACTTGCGGTGCCGGCATTGGCAAGGAAATCGGTTGAGGCGGGGCCGGGTTTTCTATTTTGCTGAGTTTGGGAACTTCGCCAATTTCAGAAATACGAGATATCGCATTACAGGCAGTCAGAGAAAAGCCCAGGACGCCAGCTATTAGGTATCTGCTTATATTGGATGTCAGTAAAGTTTTCATCGCTGAGCTCCTTAGTTAGTACCGACAATGGTTTTGTTTACAAGTGAGACTGTGACAAGTCCTGCACCTGTAACCGTACCATGGACGATTGTGTTTGATTGAGTGTTAAGCAAGCGGATTACTTCGCCGATGGCTCCATTTTCAAGGGCTCTACCTTGGGTGCGAAGATTTAGAGAACCGCTTTGTAGTAACATTGTTACCAGGCCATTTTTGGTGACGGCTTTAGGGGTGTCGACGTCATTGGTCCGGATAATGGCTTGATCTTTGAGTGTTTGTTTGGGGGTCATTCCAATTAGATTATCAATATCCGTAATAGCATTTTTACTGAGTTTTGACTCTTTGACCGCGACCCACTGAATATCTTGTGCCTGAATAATATCGCCTTTTGACAGGCGGCGTTTGAGTACGGGGACATTCACCATTTCGATCAGATAGCCAGATAGGGTTTTATTGATGATTGGGCGTCCTTCGGCAGGAATGACAATTTGTGCCGTGAAACGATTGCGTCCAGGTCTATAGCTGATATTTTCTACACGGAGTGTTGGCTCAATTTCAGCTGGAATTTTCAGATCGCGATCTTTTCGGTCAAACTCAATTTTCTTGTTATCTACCAGCCCTCTTTCCAGCAAGGCAGTTTCAACGCTGTCGCGTATATCCGTCGCATTAATTATTTGGCTTGCCCGTGTGACCATGGCTGTATCCAAATGCGTGCTTGGTTGCCAATCTAGTTCATTCTTTTGGGCAAGAGCCCACAGCCATCTTGCTGAAAGCTCAACATCTTTGCCAAGAGCCGGGGACCGTGCGATTGCGGTTCTGTTTTCTGTATCCGTGCCAGAAAAAATATCATCCAGATAAACAATATCACCTTCAATCACGATATCCTTGTTCAGATTTATGATTGATGGAACTGAATTTACATTTACCTCGGCAAAACTTGCCCCAACAAAACCAACCTGGGCAGTGAGGGATAGGCCTGTTGCAAATAGTAATTTCTTAAATAGATGCATTGTTCTTCTCCGTCTGATCTCAATTATCTCAAGTTCGCAACAGAACGCATCATTTCATCGGATGCTGTTAGGATTTTTGAGTTCATTTCGTAAGCACGTTGCGCTGTGATCAGATTTGTTATCTCTGAAACGGCATTGACGTTTGATGTCTCTAGTGCGCCCTGAAGGATGCTACCAAAGCCTGTTGAATTTGGAGAACCATTTGTTGGGGCGCCAGACGCTGGTGTTTCCAGAAAGTAGTTATCCCCAATCGCTTCCAGTCCGGCTTCATTGGGAAAAATTGCAAGATCAAATTGTCCAGCCAATGCGGCATTAACCTGGCCGTCAAGTTTCACATAAACTTCGCCAGCAGAGTTGATCGAGATTGATACTGCGTTTGTTGGGACATTAATGCCCGGCTGTACGGTGTAACCATCCGGGGTGACAATATCACCAGTCGGGGAAAGCTGAAGTGCACCAGCACGTGTGTATCCGGTTTCTCCGCTCGGTAGCTCTACGTTGAAATAACCTTCACCGTTAATGGCAACATCAAGCGAGTTATCGGTGATGTTCATTTCACCCTGACTAGTAATGCGATAGGTCGCTGATGGTTTAACGCCTAGTCCGAGCTGGATGCCTGTTGGAACGACAGTACCTGTATCGGATGAGTTTGTTCCCACACGACGCAGGTTCTGATAAAGTAAATCGCTGAATTCTGCACGCTGACGCTTAAAGCCTGTGGTGTTGAGGTTGGCAATGTTATTGGAAATAACTTCAACATTAAGCTGTTGGGCCAGCATTCCAGTTGCACCGATGTTTAATGATCTCATTTTACGGCTCCTGTTAAACTTTTAAACTGGCCAGCGACTGAATGGCTTTAAGCTGGCGGTCATGTTCTTGTTTGATAAATTTAGCCATTGATGTATAGCTGCGTGTTGTGTCAATCATCCGGGTCATTTCAATGACGCCTTGAACGTTAGAGCCTTCGATTGCTCCTTGGATGATTTCACCTGTTACCTGATCAATTGGCTCTTGATTGTCTGCAGTGCTGAAAACGCTTCCTGCTTCTTTTACGAGAAGTTGCTCGTCCTCAAAATCAACCGTTTTAAGGCGGCCTGCCGTTCCAGCGCTAGATGAGATTGTTCCATCCCTAGTGATTGTTATATCTGTTGCTGTTGCCGGGATTGAAATTGGGGCATCACCATCACCAAGGACGAGATATCCTTCTGTTGTGATGAGCTCACCATCTGGGCTTAGTTTAAAAGAACCGTTTCTTGTGTAACGGTCTTCACCATCGACTTCTACGGTAAAGTAGCCTTTTCCAGAGATGGCAACATCCAAAGGGTTGTTTGTTGTATGAAGCTGCCCTTCGGCGAGGTTCCTGACCAATCTTAGATCTTGTGTGAAGCTAAGGTTTTCACCAGTTTTGGTGTCTTTCAGATACTCAACAAACATCATGCCTTCGTTCTTGTAGGCATTGGTGTTCATGTTCGCAACATTGTTGGCAATGATCGCCATTTCTCTACCGAGGGCCATTTGCCTTGAAAGGGCTATGTAACTGGGGTTTTCCATCCTGGATATTCCTTGCCATCATGTGTTCGTCCTAATCAATGCATGATGTGTGCCAATTGTGTAATGCCTTGAGCAGCAAGGGAAACGAAGTTGGTAAGTGTCAGCTCGGTAGCTTTTGTTGGTTAACAATTTCCGGTATGGGGAAACATTTACCGCCAACAGGGTAAACTATGTTATTCTTTATAGGTGTTATGGGCTTGGGGATGAGAGGGATGGTGAATTGGTTAAATATTTATGCGGTGAAGTTCCTGATAGGGCGTTATCTGGTCTTGGGCAGATATTAACACTTTTCGATTAAGCTGCTTTCAGATACAAATTATTTAGATGAAGAGTTTATTGGTAAGGGCGATGTTTTCCCTGATAAGTATTTGATTTAACGTCTATACTACTTAACGACTTTTTAACCATCTTGACCCCTTATTAATGGGGTATTTTAATTGGAGGCTTATATCAGCATATGACTGATGAATCTGTTGGTGAAGAAGAACTGGAAGTTGAAGCGCGCCCCAAAGGTGGGATGTCGGGAAAGAAACTCGTTCTTTTTTTCATACTGCCTTTATTACTCATTCTTATTGCAGGCGCTGGCGCTTACTTCACAGGTATGCTTGATTCTTTGCTTGGCAAAGAAGAAGTGGTTGAAGAAGAGGTCGTTGAGGAAGTTATTCCCGCTCATGGACCCGCAGCCTTTTATGATGTGCCAGAGTTATTGGTGAATTTGAATTCCACTGGCAATAAAAAGCATTTCTTGAAGATTACGATTAGTCTAGAGCTTGAAGCGCAAACGGACATTCCGGGTATTGAAGCCGTGATGCCAAGAATTGTTGATAACTTCCAAGTTTATTTAAGAGAGCTCAGAATTGAAGATTTGAGTGGGTCGGCTGGTATCCAGCGTTTGAGAGAAGAATTATTACTTCGGGTGAACGCAGCAGCTGCTCCTATAAAGGTGAAAGATGTATTGTTTCAGGAAATGCTGGTACAGTAACCTGTAAGGTAAGAAATGGCTGACGAAACGGAAGAAGAAGTCGATCAGGAAGCCATGATGGCCGAATGGGAGGCCATGGCGGATGACGACGCGGATGAGGCAGATGACGTTTTCGACGAAGTCGACGACGGCCCTGGTGGTACGCGTGTTCTGGATCAAAGTGAAATTGATAGCCTGTTAGGTGTTGATGCCGGGGATGATGACGGCGGGGACAATTCGGGCATTCAGGCAATTCTCAACTCTGCTTTGGTGTCTTACGAACGCCTTCCAATGTTGGATATTGTTTTTGATCGCTTGGTCAGAATGATGTCGACATCATTACGTAACTTTACTTCCGATAACGTTGAAGTGAGTTTAGATAATATCACCTCTGCACGATTTGGTGATTATCTCAATTCAATTCCTCTGCCTGCTATGCTGACGGTCTTTAAGGCAGAAGAGTGGGATAACTACGGTTTGATGACCGTTGATTCTGCATTGATATATTCGATTGTTGATGTGTTACTTGGCGGACGTCGTGGAACGGCTGCTATGCGTATTGAGGGGCGACCTTATACGACGATCGAACGTAACCTTATTCAAAGATTAGCGCATGTTGTGCTGGCTGATCTATCCAGTGCGTTCGATCCACTTTCTCCGGTCACTTTTAGATTTGATCGCTTGGAAACCAATCCCCGCTTTGCGACGATTGCACGTCATGAGAATGCTGCGATTGTGATCACTCTACGTGTGGACATGGAGGATCGGGGCGGGCGTGTCGAACTGCTCATTCCTTATGCAACGCTTGAGCCTGTGCGCGAATTGTTACTCCAGATGTTTATGGGGGAAAAATTCGGGCGCGATTCTATTTGGGAAGGGCATTTGACTGCTGAACTATGGCAGACAGACGTTTCCATTTTGGCCGTATTAGAGCAAGTAAATATCTCTCTTGGTGATGTGATGAACTGGAAAGTTGGTGATACAATGGATCTGACCGTTTCCCCAGAATCACTTGTAGAGCTGAGATGCGGAGATGTTTCAATGTTCAAAGGGAACATGGGACGGAAAAGCGGAAATATTGCAGTCAAAATTGCCAATAAAATTGTTCGTGATGATGGCGAATAGATTATGTTAGATTTATCGAATATAGAGCTTGGATTTAATATTCTTGTTGCGATCCTTTTGGTTGCGACGATTGCCTATGCGGTAATTTTAAATAAAAAATTGGATGCTTTGCGTGAAGCCAAGGCCGAAATGGAGGGCTTGATACTTTCCTTTTCAGAGACAACGGCTAAAGCGGAAAGAAGTCTTGCTGAATTCAAAGCACATGCATCGGATACTGGTTCTGGATTGAAAGAGAACACTGCCAAAGCAGATGGAATTTTGTCTGACTTAAGTTATTTGGTGGACCGGGCCGAGGTTGTTGCGGACCGTTTGGAAGAAGATCTTGGTCTGGCACGACAAAAATCCCCAGAGACAGTTTTACCGAAGGGCGTTAAGCCTGGAGAAGTTAAAAAAGACAAGAAACAAGTCCCCGATAAAGAAGCTGTAGCTAAAAGAGATCTCTCTCCCGCTGCGGAAGACCTTCTGAAAACCCTAAAGGGCATGCGTTAAGGAGAATATGCTATGCGTTTGCTTCCGATATTAATTGCAGTGTCTTCGTTGACTTTGATCGTTAAGGCCGGGGGGGTCTGGGAAGGATTTAATCAATCAGGTGAAGCGTTTGCGCAAGCTACTCCAGAAGCCGAAGAAGCAGTAGAGAATGAAGCTAAGGCAGAAGCCCCTGAGGTAAATGGTGATGAAGAGGCTGCTGAGGGAGCTGAGCCAAAGGACGCGCCTGAAACCGCTTCGGTTGACGAAGATGCGAAGGGGGTTCCCGTTGTCCAAGGTATTGAAGCCGATCCCTTTTCGATGACGGATGAAGAGATAGAATTGTTACAATCCTTGTCTGCCCGAAGAGAGCAACTTGAAACACGTGAGCGGGATGTCGAGCAAAGAGAAACGCTTTTGCTTGCCGCAGAGCGCAGAATTGATGAGAAAATTTCCGAGCTTGGCAAACTTCAAAATACGATCGAGGGCCTGATTGTCAAACATGACGAGCAGAGCGAAAAGCAGATGCTCAGTCTTGTTAAAATATATGAAAGCATGAAGCCCAAGGATGCTGCCCGAATTTTTGAAGAGTTGGATATGATTGTTCTGCTTGGTGTTGTTGAGCGGATGAAAGAAAGAAAGACAGCTCCGATTCTGGCGAGTATGGACCCAAAAAGAGCAAAAGAAATTACACTGGAGTTAGCGCAAAGACGTGAATTACCATTATCAAAAGAATAATCGAATCCTCTTTGATAATTATGGTTAATTTTTCCGGCTAGCTGTTCAAATTTCTAAATCAGCCCTGTATCCATTGAGATACGGGGCTTTTATTTTGGTAAAGTTACAACTTTTTTTAAAATAAAAGTCTAAGATCTTGAAAAGCTGTGGTTTGTTTACACTGCGTTAATTGTATGCTGATAGCTTAAAATCACAATTTAAGCGAATGTGTGTGCAAGAGAGATAGTTAAGGAGTTGCTGATGTCGGATGTCGACATGAATATGCCAATCCTCATCGTGGATGATTATAAAACCATGTTGCGTATTGTGCGCAATTTGCTCAAGCAGCTAGGCTTCAACAATGTTGATGAAGCAACAGATGGCAGCAGTGCGTTACAAAAATTGCGCGGTAAGCAATATAGTCTGGTTATTTCTGATTGGAACATGGAGCCGATGAGCGGTCTTCAGTTGCTAAAAGAATGCCGTGCAGATGCCCATCTGAAGGACTTGTCTTTCATTATGGTTACTGCTGAAAGTAAAACAGAAAACGTAATTGCGGCGAAACAGGCGGGTGTGAACAATTATATTGTGAAACCGTTCAACGCTGCGACCCTTAAAAAGAAGTTGATTGCGGTGCTTGGAAACTTCTAAGAGGTTGATGTTATGACCAACCCGGTCAGAGAAGAGTTACTTGATAAACTAAAGGCTTTTGACAGTAATGCACAGGATGCAGATCTTGAAGCATTGGTGGATAGCTTGTTGCAGAACTTTGGTGAAGATGCGATTGAAACCAATCACAAGCTTTTGGCTGAGATTGGCTCTGTCGCGAGTTATATTCACGATATGAAGACGCAATTGGCTTCTTTGAGGCCCGATGAAATCAAGAGCGATTTTCTTCCGACCGCAGCGGATGAGCTGGATGCGATTGTGGGGGCAACTGAACAGGCCACCCACAACATCCTTTCCGCGATGGAGACACTCGAAGAAGTTGCTGGAAACCTTGAAGCTGATGCTTCGGATAAAGTGAATGATGCTGTAACTCAGGTCTATGAAGCCTGTAGCTTTCAGGATATCACTGGTCAACGAATTTCAAGAGTAGTCAATGCGTTACAGCATGTAGAAATAAAAGTCGATAAACTGCTCAATGCTTTCGGTGGAGAGGAGTTTGTTCCAGAAAACGCAACTGCAAAATCGACGCCGAAACGTGCAGATGGGGTTGAAAGACCCGATGAAGATTTGCTCAATGGGCCGCAGCTGCCAGGCGAGGGTGTCAGTCAAGATGACATCGATGCATTAATGGGATTTGATTAGTTGTTATGCTCGGCCCTTTGTTTCGCAGACGCCAGGATGATGGTGATCGGAATTATGTCGCCTTATTAAGCCTTAAGCTCTTGCTTTTGGCTTTTTTCATTATGCTAAACGCAATTTCTTCATACGAAGAAGAAAAAGCCAGAGCTGTTCTCGAATCTGTTAATAATACATTCCGTGGTGATGCCAGCCATATGGAGCGGCATGCCTCTTTTGATCAAGCATTAGATAACCTTGATGATCAAACAGATCTAGTTACTGAAATCGAACGATTGTTTGAAACAACTATCCCCGCTGTGGAAAGAGAGCAGGGAAGTACCCAAAATTTTCTACGCCTTAAATTACCTGTTGAAGCTTTGTTCTACCGTGATGAAGTTGAACTTGCTTCCGGGCGCGAACTTTTGCTGAAGCGGTTAGCGGCATCTCTGCAAAAGGTTGATGTTGAGGGTGGTTACTATGAGTTTGAATTTCTTTATGGTACGTCGGCACGTCAGGACGAGGGGCAAAAAAGCCTTCTTGATTTGATGTTAAGACGGCTGGAAGTTGTTGCGATTGGCGTCCTGGATGCAGGTATTCCAAAAGATAGACTAGTCGTCGGTTTGCAACCTGATCGACCTGGATATGTCTTTGTTGTGATTCGATTGTACGATCAAGCGCCACCTAATATTACCTTTAGCTCTTATCGAGAGGAAAGGTAATGGCTGGGAAGGGAAAAAAGAATAACAACGCCCGGGGTGAAAAACGGAAGAAGGCGCGTGCAGATAAGATTTATGAAGAGGGTAAAGAGAGTTTCAATACAGAACAGGCTGAGACGCGCTCTGACAAGAACGAAATCACTGATATTCCAAAGTCAAATCTTTTTGCCAACAGAAGGCAGAATGAACAGGCTGTAGTCGTGAATTATGGTTCAAGTTGGATGGTAACGTTTACAGACCTTGTCGCGTTGATGCTGACCTTTTTTGTTTTGTTATATTCTATGTCTGTGATGGAAGAGAAACAATGGCGGAACTTGGTTGATTCCCTTGCAAGTAACCTCAAAATTGAGGGGGTGATTGCCGAGCCGAAACCTGCAAAAAGTTTAACAATGGAGCCCGTTGACTTCATACCGGGAGAGGACCTAGATTATTTACAGGCATTGTTATCTGAAAAATTCAAGTCTGATTCAGATTTATCCCAAGCTGTTTTGACAAGATTGGATGATCGTGTCGTGGTTTCTGTGCCTGGTGATTTATTGTTTTCAACGGGTGCCATAGAGCCAATGGAAGAGGCACAGCCTGTTTTAAGGCGTTTAGGGCGAATTTTTCAAAATATAAGCAACAAAATCGAGATTGCGGGACACGCTGATCCTGCAGTTCCCTCGGGCGAACAAAAATACCAAACTAATTGGCCTTTATCTGTGGCCCGAGCTAACTATGTTGCTGGTTTATTAGAAAAATCTGGATATAGGGGAACAATTTTATCGCGCGGGTATGGTGATTCGCGTTATGATGAGATAACCGATAGGTTATCCGAAGACCAAAGGGAAAAGCTCGCGCGTCGTGTTGATATTATTGTGCATTCCTATGCAGGAGAAAATGGGTGATTAAAGCGCTATGCCAAATAGTTATGGCAGGGGCGCTTTTGTTGTTTTTTTCTTCAGCTCCTCATGCCCAGGAAATTCCTGTAAGGACAGGTATTCACCCCGGGTATGGCCGCATTGTTTTTGATTGGCCTGAACAGGTTTCTCATAATGCGAGAATAGATCAACGTCAGCTAATTGTTGAGTTTGGTAAGGCAGGTGATTATCAGTTGGATAATATCCGCCAGGGCGTAAAGGGCTATACAGGACGGCCCACAATAGACCCCACTAAAAAAATTCTGACCTTTCCATTGCTTGATGATTTTTCTTTAAAAACGTTTACTGCAGGCCCTAAGGTTATTGTCGATCTGCAGGTTGATATAGACGCAACGAATAGTACGGATGTGGCTACAAAATCGGATAGCCAACCTGTATCTGGGGTTGGGTTTAGGTTTGCTGAGCACCCGGATTATAACAGGCTTGTTTTTGATTGGCCTGAAAAAGTGAAAGGGGCAATTTCTCAGGCTGGTGACAAGTTAATTGTTCGCTTTGATCAAGGGGCGTCAGTTGATCTTGGGAAACTTAATAAACAAAAAATGCCGTTTGTCACAAACGGTCGTGTTATTGCCAGTACACCAAAGCTAACTGTTGAATTTGGCCTTGTTCCAGAGGCGCAAGCCCGTATTTTTAATGTCGGATCAAAGTCTGTTATTGA
>NZ_CAKZMP010000375.1 GCF_937128705.1 uncultured Kiloniella sp.
CCGCATTTTTAGCCAAGTCTTGGTTGGATGCGAACAAAAGACCTGTTCAATCGGCACAAACAGTAGCTGTGGCCCCCCAAGAATCCATTCAAATTTTAACTGCAAAAATAGATATCCCCCTTGGTAAATTTATCAGTGAAGAAGATTTTGTGTGGCAGGATTGGCCAGAAGACTATGCATCAGACCATCATCTAAACAAAGATAGCTTCAAAATAGAAGATCTCACTGGTCGCGTCGCCCGCAAAGAAATTTCTGCTGGTGAACCCATTAATGTTAAAAAATTTGTTCGCCCGGGAGAAAGAGGCTTTCTCGCTGCCGTGCTAAAGCCGGGGCATAGAGCATTATCAATCCCAATTTCTGATGCCACCGGAGTTAGCGGTCTGGTTTTCCCAGGAGATCGAGTGGATCTTATTGTTTCACTTTCCATTCAAAACGACGAAGAGAAAACAGCGACAACGCGAAAAGCCAGTGAAACTGTCATGACCAATGTACGTGTTCTAGCCCTTGGCGCAGCAATAAACACACCCGAAGGAAAGAACAGTATCAGTGCAAAAACAGTTACGGTCGAACTAAAACCTGATCAGGTAGAAATTGTTACCGTCGCAAAAATCCTTGGCACAATTTCATTGGCCTTACGTCCCCTCGCAAAAGATGAAGAAGAGTTGCAAGAAATGATTGAAACAGGAAACATTGCGGCGGACGAAAGCCCCGAAAAAGGCGATAGCTATACTTGGGATTACGAAGCGACACAGATATTAACAGGCAACACGGGTGGGTCGGCAGAAAGTTCGTTGGTTATTTCACGAGGAAACACATCAGTTAAGGCAGGAGGCGAGTAATGAGATTAGTTCGAGTTATTCTCTTGTGCCTTGCCAAAGCTTTAGTTGTCGCGAGCTTGAATCCAATACAAGCACAATCTTTTCAAACTGTTGAAACCAATTCTGAAATCATGGAAATTGAGGTCGGCAAAGGCAACCTTATTAAACTCCCCCGTGCCGCATCTAATATCTTTATTGCAAACCCTGAAATTGCAGATCTGAATGTTAAATCAGCAAAACTCGTTTATGTATTTGGAAAAAAATCAGGTGAAACAAGCGTCTTTGCCATTGATACCAATGACCAAGTAATCGCCAGCATTCCGATTAAAATAACTCATAACCTTGAGCTTCTAAGAGAAACCTTAGATACCGCAATACCCGATCACAAGATACAAGCAAGCTCAATCAACAATGGCATTCTTCTAACAGGACAAGTTAATAATGCTGTTGATTCTGATAGCGCCAAAAGAATCGCTGAACGCTTTATTGTGCCAGAAACAGAACAAGTCATATCACAGATGTCTGTTCTTGCCTCAGATCAGATACATCTGAGAGTAAGAATTGCTGAAGTAAGAAATGATGTACTCGAACAGTTTGGATTTAACTGGACAGGATCAAGCTTCAATGACGGTTTGACGAATGCTGCTTTTAGCACAACGACATCATCGATATTAGCAACCAGTCCCCCCAATTTATTAGGGATCACTTCAACAGTCGGTAAGTATTTCAATTTAAACGTCCTGATCGACGCTTTAGCCCAGGATGAACTCGTTACAATTCTTGCTGAACCCAATCTGACAGCTGTTTCTGGGGAGACAGCAACGTTCTTGGCTGGTGGAGAGTTTCCTGTTCCAGTCGGATCTAATGTGGAAGATGGCGTAAGAACAATATCAATTGCCTTCAAATCATTTGGCGTTAGCTTGGCATTTACCCCGACAATTATATCCGAGAACAGAATATCCCTGCGCGTACGCCCAGAAGTAAGCCAACTATCTTCGGATGGGGCAGTCGTTTTATCAGACCTCGAAATCCCTGCCCTATCGACAAGAAGAGCAGAAACAACAGTCGACCTAGGGTCAGGGCAAAGCTTTGCTATTGCCGGGTTAATTCTAAATAACCAAACACAAGTTGCGAATAAAGTCCCTGGTTTTGGCGATATTCCCATTCTTGGTCGATTATTTAAAAGTGAACGCTTTCAGAACAGTGAAAGTGAACTTGTTATTGTGGTCACGCCTTACTTGGTTAAGCCGTCCAATAACCCTATTGCCCTTCCTACGGATCCTTACGTTGAGCAAATAAATGCGTCAACAACACCGCAAAAACTTGAGACAGTAGAAACAACTACTTCGATTCAAAATAATGATACAACGACATCCTATCCCAGCACTGAGCCAACTTTTATTTTGGAATAGATAATGCAAATAACAATACCCAGAACGGCCAGCCTTTGGATAGCTCTTTCACTTTCAGCATTCACATTGGGGTGTGCTCCGGAAGAAGGATTTAAAACAATCCCTGCTGAACAACAAATATCTAAGGCTGCGGTTGATTTCATGGACTTGGGGCGATGGCACCCAATTACCACCAGCAAACGAGCCAGCACACATAGCTATATCGCAACAGAAGGTTTTTATATCCCCGATGGATCTACCGACACTTTAGCCTTGGAAACAGAGTTACAGAGCTTTCTTCAAAGCTACAAAGTGAATACACTGGATGAAATTATTCTGGACGGTCTTCGCGATGGTACTGGCAAAAAAACACCTAATGCCGAAAGTGCCGTTAATCGCTTGAAATTCACACTTACAGAACTGGGATACAAAAGCAGCGTCGCCCAAAAACCCATCGCAATTTTTATTCAGGGTACACACAATGCTGCAATACTAATCCATAGGAAGGTTATTGTTCCCCCAGAATGCGCCATAAAACGCCACCCGAAAGGGACAAGACCTGCCATAAGAACATTCGGCTGTGCGCAAGAAGTCAATTTGGCCAATATGGTGGTATCGCCTGAAGCCCTGGATGGAAGTAAACCGATCACGTCTGCAGACTCGACGGCTGTTTCTCTTGGGATTGAAAGATATAGAAAAGGTGAAATTACACCTCTGATAAGTGGGTTAAGTACAAGCGGCGTTTCGGAATAGGGCACTAATGTAAAATGGCTTCAAATGAAATTGATGATATTTTTGGGGACTTAAACGAGGATCTCGACACAGCCGCCGAACTTGTTGCGTTTGTTAGTGATGGCCAGACCCACGATGTGGCCCTAGCTGTATCAAGACAACTTGGTTTTGCCGCAGAAGTAAGAGATGGGCAGTGCCAAGATGCCATGTCTTATCTTGGCGACAACCCTGCCCCAAAATACCTGTTAGTCGATATAGGTAATGACGAATTATCTGCTGCTACGTCTCTATTTTCACTGATTACTGCTCTGCCTGAAAACACCAAGTTAATTTCAGTCGGATCGATAAATGATATCGGCTTTTATCGAGAAATGATCGAAATCGGTGTGTCAGAGTATGTACTCAAGCCATTAACAGAGAAAGCATTACTAACTGCGGTCAACAATGCTGATAAATCAAATGTTGTGTACATTTCGCAAGAAGATGACGTCATTCCATCAGAGAACAATAAGACAATTGTCTTAGGCGTTCGTGGCGGGGTCGGTGCAAGTACTGTCGCAGTTAATTTAGCTTGGCTACTCGCCGAAGAACTAAAAATAAAGACTGCCCTTTTGGATATGGATATCGAGTTTGGCACAATCGCACTCACCCTGGACATTGAGCCAACCCAAGGACTAAGAGAAGCACTAGAGAACCCGGAACGGCTAGATAGTCTTTTTATATCCAGTACCACGGCGAAGCTGTCTGAAAACCTTGCCATTATGGCAACTGAAGAAAATTTGACAGAAGATCTGTCATTTACCCAAGACGGGATAGCTATTTTGATGGAAGCCCTTTCTCGGGAGCATCAGCAACTTATTGTCGACACGCCCAAGTCGGCAGTTAAGCTTAGAAAAGACATTCTATCCGAGGCGGGTACGGTTATTCTTGTGACAGAATACAATCTACCCTGCCTTAGAGATACCATCAGAGCCCAAAGCTTAATAAAAACAATAAATCAAGAATGTCGGGTCCTTGTCGTAGCGAACAAAACAGGCAGCACTCAATCAGCAATTCCTTCGTCAGAGTTTGCAAAAGCTCTTGGCGTCAGCGTTGATATTGAAATTCCAGAAGACATCAAGCTGTCAATAAAAGCGGCCAATAATGGTAAGCCATCTGTGGCGCTTGACCCAAAAGCTAAACTGTCAAAAGCCTTTATCAAACTCGCAAAGCTTGTCGCTCCTGCAGATAATACACAATCGAAAAAAGCTACTTGGCGTAAACTAATTGGTCTCTCGTAATGCAACACGAACAGAATACTGAGCAAGCTGACGGCAATCAACAAGACGAACAGTTTAAAGCATTACTAAAATCTAAGCTGGCAGATAAACCTGCCTCTGTAATGTCACGTCCAGAATTAAGCTTGAAAATAGGGCAAATAGTCACTGAAGAATTAGAGAATCAAAGCAGTGAATTTAACCTATTGCAAAGACGGGCATTGATTACGAATCTTATTAATTGGTATGTAACTGACGTTCGAAAAGAAGAAGAAAACCAGACCGAAGCAGAGGTTGTCCCTGTCCCATCCCTTTCTAAATTTGAAAGCAGGCCCTACCCCATAAACAAACCCAAGCAACCAAATACAAACACCGAACAGCAGGCCAGTTCAGCATCTGGTAATATTGAAGAAGCAAAATCTATCATACAGCCCAAAGTAATGGACCGATTGGACATTTCTGCGGCCTCAAAGCTTCCAAAAGAAGAACTTTCCAGCCAATTAGGTGAAATTGTTGGTGAAATTCTTTTTGAAGATAAATTACGCCTGAACGCGCCAGAGAAATCAGCAGTCATTGAGCTTATTCTTGCAGATATGCTCGGCTTAGGACCGCTCGAGCCTTTGCTAGCTGACGAAGGTATAACCGACATCATGGTGAATGGGCCGAACCAAGTCTATATTGAAAAAGGTGGTAAACTTCAACTTACTGACGTGGTGTTTAGAGATAACGACCATGTAATGAACGTAGCTAGACGAATAGTGGCTCATGTTGGTCGGCGTGTCGACGAAACCACCCCGCTGTGTGATGCCCGACTTGCTGATGGTAGCCGTGTAAACATCATTATTCCTCCACTTGCTATTGATGGTTCGTCTATCTCTATAAGAAAGTTCGCCAAGCAAAACATCACGCTCGATATAATGAAAAAGCAAAAAAATATATCGCCTGAGATGGCTACAGTGATGAAAATTGCTTCGCGAAGTAGGTTAAACATCCTCATTTCAGGCGGAACAGGTTCAGGTAAAACAACACTTTTAAATGCTTTATCTCAAATGATTGATCACGGCGAACGCATTGTTACAATTGAAGATGCTGCCGAGCTTCAATTGCAACAGCCTCATGTTGTACGCTTGGAAACACGCCCCCCCAACCTTGAAGGTGAAGGCGCGATTACCATGCGTGATCTCGTTAAAAACTCGCTTCGTATGCGACCAGATCGAATCATATTGGGTGAGATACGTGGGTCTGAAGCAGTTGACATGCTTCAGGCTATGAACACAGGACACGACGGATCTCTTGGTACAGTTCACGCAAACAGACCAAGAGAAGCTCTTACCCGTCTTGAGAACATGGTTGGAATGGCCGGAATTAACCTTCCTGCCAAAGCTGTGCGCACCCAAATCGCTGATGCCCTTGATATGATTATTCAAGTCTCTCGAATGCGTGATGGCATGCGAAGAATTACCCATGTAACTGAAGTCATCGGTATGGAAGGCGATATTGTCACCACACAAGATCTATTTACCTTTAACTTCTTAGGGGAAGATAAAGATGGGAACCTTACTGGTGAGTTTAAATCTACAGGCCTGAGGCCCTTCTTCTTCCCGAAAGCAGAATACTTTAGCTTGGGTAAACACTTAATGGATGCGATGGGATGATCGGATTATTTCAGGATATAGCGGCGGGCCGCGCAACTGATTTACAGGTAATGTCAGTAATTACTGTCATTTTACTCATGCTGATGATCTTGCTTTATTTAATTTTAAAGCCAGACAATAAACATACAAAAACAAGAATAAAGAACATTGTTAATAGTGCAAAAAATCAATCCCCATTACCCACAGCACATCTAAGTATTCGGCGGCAAACCGAAGGTAGCGGGAATGTTAAACTTGACGAGATTATCAGGCACTTAACACCCAAGCCTGATTTGTTAAGAGAAAACATGCAAAAAGCCGGTTTACACCCCAACCTCGGTCGCTTGTTAATTATCTCAATTATTGTGGGTATCTTCTTTTTTGGTATCTTTCACATTACAACAGACAAACCGGTGATATTAAAAGCGCTATTGGCAATTATCTTCGGCCTCTGCGCCCCCCATTTTGGGCTTTATGTACTTAAAAAAAGGCGTCAGAAAAAATTTCTCGCCCTTTTTCCAGACGCTATAGATCTAATGGTAAGAGCTTTAAAGGCGGGCTTACCAATTACAGAAGCAATTAAAAATGCGGGCGAAGAAATTGGCGACCCTGTTGGAACAGAATTGGTAAAAGTCACAAATGGGGTTAAAATTGGGGGTAAACTCCCAGATGAACTCGCTAAGGCACAAAATCGTCTGGGGCTTCAAGAGTTTCAATTTTTTACCGTCGCCCTTTCTATACAAATGGAAACCGGTGGTAACCTATCTGAAACACTCGCGAACCTGTCCGATATATTACGAAAAAGAAAACAAATGCACTTGAAGATTAAAGCAATGTCTTCAGAAGCCAAAGCATCTGCCTATATCATTGGCTCTCTGCCTTTTGTCATGTTTGCACTTATTCATACAATGAACCCTAGCTATACATCCCAGCTTTTGACAGACCCGAGGGGACATTTTGCTTTAGGTGTCGGGTTGTTTATGATCGCTCTTGGCTGTGGGGTTATGTACAAAATGGTGAAATTTGAAATATGAATTTATCAGACATCATCCCGGCCAGCTTCACAGAAGAGCAATTTTTAATCTTAAGCGCCAGCTTGACCGTTTTAGCGATATTTATTGCCATCTGGTATTCATTGTTAGAAAGAGATCCAAGCACCAAAAAGACTGCAGAGCTCGCTAAGTTACGAGATGGTTTACGCTCAAGTTATCTAACCCCTAAGCAGCACAGAAGTATAACCCCTAAATCAGACAATCTAATGAGACAGGTTGTTGATTTTTTCAAGTTGATGAAAAACGATCAAGCCGAAAAATACGCCTTTATGCTTTCCAGGGCGGGGAAACGGACCCCAGAGGCACTATACCGTTATCTCTTTTTCAAACTTATTTCTCCGATATGCGGAGCGTCCTTTGCCTATTTATATATCTATGTTCTCAAAGCAATAAACCTTGCCCCAATGGGACAGGCCGTCGCGACTATCGGCGCAACTTTACTTTGTGCAAAGCTTCCCGATATCCTTTTAAAAAATTCAATCATTAAACGCCAAGAAATCATCCGAAAATCACTACCAGATGGTTTGGATTTAATGGTTATTTGCACAGAAGCCGGACTTAGTCTGGACGCAGCATTTGCAAGGGTATCAAAGGAAATGGCCGATGCAGCCCCAGAACTGGCGGACGAGCTATCCCTAACCTCTCTGGAATTAGGCTTTTTACCAGATCGTAAAAAAGCCCTTAATAACCTCGCCAGTCGTGTCGATATATCTATGATGCGAAGTTTGGTAAATGCTCTGATACAATCCGAAAAATTCGGAACGCCTTTATCGCAATCTCTCAGGGTAATGAGTAATGAACTAAGGCATGAACGATTGATGAAAGCAGAAGAAAAAGCTGCCAAGCTCCCAGCGATTATGACGGTACCAATGGTGATCTTTATTTTGCCACCGCTTTTTATCGTTCTGCTTGGTCCTGCTGTGATGCGAACATTGGACAGCTTTGTTAATCGTTACTAATCAACAAACGCCCTCTGAGAATGATTAATAGCATAGCTTCTATTAATTAATTACTTCGCTTTCTATAAGCTCCACAGGGCTTTTAGCCTTCGTCCTGATTGTGCTATCATTTACAGCCAAAGATGAAGGCTTAGTTGTTTCTGGTGTCAAAGAATTAAAGTACCGCATTCTTTTCGCCACATCTGCATCATCCATATCAATCCGCGATGTCTGCTCGGCGGCATCCAAATCACCAGAAAGAGTATAAGCCATGGCCAGTATCTGTCGATGCTGTACAGTTGCCTTTGGGTTTTTAGACAGAGGATACAAGATAGCCAGTGCCTCGTCATGGCGGCCTTCATATGACATTGAAAGCCCGTAATTACTTTGAAGGGTAAGGTTTTCCTTATCCATCTCTAATCCTGTTTTATAATACTCTTGGGCGGTTTGACGCTCACCTTTCTTATCATAGGCGACCCCCATAGCATTCAATAGTTTGGTATTTTTTTCTATCGCGAGACCTTCAGAAAATTGCTCTATCGCAAGATCCAGCTGCCCCCTAGCCATAAAAGAAAGCCCAAGACCGCGTTTCGCTTCAACATTCTGTGGATCGACAGCTAAAACCTGTCGATATGCCTGCCCTGCAGCCAATGGCTCTCCTCTTTTATTGAGGATTGCTCCGATCCTAAGCATAGGTTGGGGATTATCGGGGTTCAGTTCAAACACACGCTGATAAAGTCCAATTGCTGTGCGGTAATCACCTCTATTATACGTCGCTTCAGCAATATCGAAAACCTGTTGGCTCTGTTCGTCCATCCCATTATCTTCAACGGGATCTACACTTCCCTGCGCAACCTCATTTTTGGGCAGCTTAATACCAACGGCGGATGAAATATTATGCATCACAGAACAGCCAGACAATACTACGGATATCCCCCCAAGGATAACTATCCTTTTGGCAAGTATTAAGGACATATCTTTTCTCCGTTCAGACGCACAAAACAAAACTCATGCTAAAGTAACGGAAATGTACTTAAACTTTCGTTAAGTAATACCAATCTATATCGGCGTGTCGTTTGATAAGTTACGAAAATAGCCCGTCAGGAAATATCAAAAAAATCATCATGCTTTAGATACACAGACCCAACGAGGTGCTTTAAATGATATGCCGTGTCAACTTCCGGGCTTGGGGCGATATCCCAAATCCAGTTTGCCGCAAGCTTATTGAATTTCAGACCATAGAGCGCGTTATCCCTTATCTCGCCCTCTTCCATTACTTTAACAGGTTCAACTCGGCGCTCTAAATCTGTTACTAACAAGACAGAAGAATCAGAGTTTTCCAGCCACTTAAGGTGATCTGTTATGATCTTTCGACAACATTTTTGCAAATCACCATCATCCTCATCTACACCCGACTTTATTAGCCAGTTCTGAATACAGATCGGTAGTTGAGATAAAATATTACAAGAGATAACAAGGTCAGCACCACCTAATAGATCGACCGGTGGCTTGCTTTGAATTTCTTTGACATCAAAATCTGAACCCAAATATTCAAGGGAATCAACTAATCCCGTAAGATCTGCTTCGACTAATGTGATCTTCGAGCTTTTCTCGGCTTTTTTTCGTATGGATCTCAAAAAAACAACATCGACCAGAACCACACGATCAAATTGACGTTCCAGTTCATCCAACGGTATATCGTATCCGGCCCCAGCCCCTAAAACGACGACCTTCGCGTGTTTAGACGTTTTATCAATTGCCGATAAAATTTCGGACTTGGTATTTTCAAGATGTGACTTCCATGCAGATTTACACCGTCGAAAGCGAGCGTCAATGGCAATCGCTTCGTGTAAATAGCCGAAGCGTTTGAATTTACCTTCGCATCTGGCAGAAAGAAAATTCAACGCTTCGATTAACATCCATTCGCCTTAAGAGCAGAATAAATCAGGGGTAATCACAACGATCACCGATAACCTGGACAAAACCTTTAGCACCTGTTTTCAGGGTAAATTTATACTCAGATCCATTTACAACAATAGATTTGTGTAATGGTAATTTGCCCGATAACTTCACAGACTTGCCGCCCAGAGTTGTGAAAACAAAGTCCAGTGGCTTAGCAGGATCATACCATGCTTCGATTTTATCTTCGGCATTGTATGCTGACTCACCCTTCGCGGTAATGGTAACTCCACCACGCGCAAAACTGACGCTATCGTTTACCCCTGTATAAATCGGCGTGTTAACATAAAAGCGTTTTTCTTCAGGATTATTGTCACACACACGTTTATTTTCAGCGCTCGCAATCAAGAACTTAAGACGTTCAAGGGAAACCCCGTTCTCAATCTTTTTCTGCAAATCGGTTACGATAACCTTCAATTCGCCAGTTGGCACATCTTTTTGATATCTGTTCTCCCAACCGGCAGCAGTCTCTTTGGTCGCTTCCAGGTTACTATTAAGCTCGTCTCTTAATTCCATAAGTTCCTGAACGGTTTGTTCCAGCTCACTATTTTTATCGTTCAGGGTGATAACCTTACGATTTGCAAGCTCAAGCCCAGCCCGGTACGAGTACCAACCTGCGGCACCGACAAGAATTAAAGCTATTGTCCATTTGAAAACCGCCCAACGGAAATTGTTTGAACGACGGCGACGGGTTTCACGAAGACCGAGAGACATCTATATTTTTATCCATACTAATTGTGTTAAAATCAAGCTGCGCCTCTATTACGCGCCTAACCGTTGATATACAACAAACTTACTGAATGGCAACTCTAAATTACAGCTTTTGCCTCACTGAATAAAGTAAAAGGCTACAATAGTGCTCTCCATCAGAAAAGATCGTGTTTTACCTAACATAATAGTTATTTCGAAAAATATACCCAAGTTGTGTCCATTCCATGGCAAAATGGTGTAGTATGACGATATACCTAGAACCGCTGTTTAAGGGAACTGCCAATGGCTGAAGAAGATATCAAGGAAAAAGTCCTCAATGATTTGAGATCTCTCCGTGGCAAACTTGATCCAAAAGTTTTAAAGGAAGTTGAGCTTCGAATGAACGGGCAGGTTCCCTATGACAAAGAATCAGCTAGAAAAACAGTCGAACTTTTTCTTCACGCCAGACATGATCAAGGCGCCTTTGCTGAAAAAGTGCTTAAAGCTTTAAAAGATAAAGATCTGGAGAAAGAAAAAGATCAAGAATAGTCTGCGCTCCAAACATTCTAAAATTAATCACGAGCAAGGTTCTACAATTAAACATTCTATACCTACCGATGATTTTTCGGAGAAACGGATGACACGGCTTAACCTATTGCCTATATAACTCTTTCCGCAGGAGAGTTATGTGAACGAAACATCAAAATTCATTGCTATTATAGGGGGCGGCCCCGCAGGACTTATGGTCGCACACAAATTGTTAGAAATGGGCCACAGTGTTCATCTCTACGATGCCAAGCCCTCAGTAGCCAGAAAGTTCCAACTTGCTGGCCGTGGCGGCCTTAATCTTACACATAGCGAGCCACTCGATAAATTTGCCACCCGTTATTATGAAAATGCTCCCCTCTTCGCCCCTCTTTTACAACAGTTCACGCCAAATAATTTAAGAGATTTCTGTCAGACCCTCGGACAGGAAACATTTATCGGTTCTAGTGGACGCGTATTTCCAACTAAATTTAAAGCAACAGAGCTTTTGCGCGCTTGGTTATCCGACCTATCTGGCAAAGGATTAAAGCTCTTTACCCGCCATAAGTGGGTCGGTTTTGATGAGCAAAAAAATTTACTTATCGAAGACAGCGAGAACCAAGTCATTAACTTATCCCCAAAGGCAACTATTCTGGCTCTTGGTGGCGCAAGTTGGGGTAAATTGGGTTCGGATGCAGCCTGGGTTCCGATATTGACCAAAGAAAATATAGAAATAGAACCTTTGGAAGCGACGAATTGTGGATACGAAACACATTGGCCGCAATCATTGCCAGAAAGCTGTTTTGGCCATCCCCTTAAAAATATCTCCCTCACCCATGCTGATATAACAGTAAAGGGAGAAATCATGCTTGCTTCATATGGTCTAGAGGGAGGCGCAGTCTATGCCCTCAGCAAATCAATAAGAGAAGCAATAAAAAGTCATCAATCAACAACAGTCTTCATTGACCTAAAGCCTAAACATAGTAAAGAACGACTGGCAAAAACCCTCTCCGAGAGGGCAAAACATCTGTCACTTGGAAAGTTCCTTAGGCAAGAGATCAGATTATCATCTGTTAGCCTTAACTTGCTCAAATCCCTTACAAGCAAAGAAGAGTTTAACAGCCCTCAGATCCTTGCAGAAAAAATAAAGGCCCTACCTGTTACTCTTAACAAGGCAAGACCAATAGACAGGGCGATCTCTACAGCTGGTGGTATCACCTTTGATTCTTGCACCGACAACTTAATGCTAAAGCACCTGACGGGCGTTTTTGTTGCTGGGGAAATGCTGGATTGGGAAGCCCCAACCGGTGGTTATTTGCTCCAAGGATGTTTCTCCATGGCTGTACATGTTGCAAAAGGCGTTGATCGTTACCTCGGAAAACGGCCTTAAAAAATCAAATATCAATAGATTTTCAGAAACAAAAAACCGGGAATGCTTAACATTCCCGGTTTCCTATAACACAAAATCTCTAAAGATTTTCTCTATTAACCTTATCCAAGGTCACCCCGGATCGCCTTTAGAAGGATCGCAGAATACTCTTCCGGTGTGAACTTGATTGGGTTCCCGCCAGCGGATGGATCCTGTGTCGCAAGAACGCCGATTTCATCAACCTTGTCTTCGTCAATACCAATCGCAGACAAAGCATTAGGAATATCCAGGGTTGTGCGAAGGTCCATCACCCACTGCAACAACCCATCAAAGGAAGCGTCTTTCAGATCAAGGCAACGGGCAAGATAAGCAGCACGATCTTCAATCACAGAGCGGTTCGCAATCAACACATATGGCATCAGGATAGCGTTCAACATACCGTGGTGCGCGTCATAAATTCCCCCAAGAGGGTGAGCCAGCGCATGCATACCACCAAGACCTTTTTGGAAGGCAGTTGCCCCCATGCTTGATGCAATCATCATGTCAGAACGAGCAACCAGATCCGTACCGTCTTCAACGGTTTTCACCAAAGACTTCTGAATAAGACGAATACCTTCAACAGCAATACCATCAGCCATTGGGTGGTATCCAGGTGCACAGAACGCTTCCAGATTATGTGAAAGGGCATCCATGCCAGTTGCAGCCGTCAGCTTTGCCGGAAGACCAACAGTCAATTCAGGATCATCAATAACAACAGATGGCATCATCTTCGCGTGGAAAATGATTTTTTTAACGTGTGTTTCTTCGTGCGTAATAACGGAAGCACGGCCAACTTCTGAACCTGTGCCAGATGTTGTTGGCACAGCGACGATTGGTGCAATCTTGTCTGCATTGGCACGTGTCCAATTGTCACCAACATCTTCAAAATCCCAAAGCGGACGATCCTGCCCAACCATCAACGCAACAGCTTTTGCAGCGTCCAGCCCAGAACCACCACCAAAAGCAATAACACCATCGTGTTTGCCTGCGTGATAGTAAGTAACACCATCCATGATGTTTTGACCGATAGGGTTCGGTTTGATGTCACTGAATACATCACAACCAAGACCAGCTGCTTTACAAGTTGCAACAACATCCGCAACCATTGGCAAGGCGGCAAGGCCTGCATCTGTAATAAGAAGCGGGTTGCTCATTCCAAGACCACTGCAGACTTCAGCAATTTCTTTGATGCGACCAACACCAAAACGAACAGTCGTCGGGTAATTCCAATTACCCTGCATATTTTCAATTTTATCGTTCACGGTTTTTCTCCGTATGAGGTGGAAGGCGTTACGTTTTTCACGTATTTGCTTATTTACCGAACCTTATGGCTCGAACGAAGATATCTAAGACAAAAATTGAACAATTACCAACAAATAAATCTTCAAGTATTTTCTTTCGTATGACTGGCTGTATCAAAGAAAAAGAAAACACTTGAAGATAACAGATTAAGACACAGTTATTGCTTCACTTTTTCCATTTTAGGATCGAACAACGCGCTAAAATGTATTGCGCATTTATGGCGTACTGTTCCGACTTCCAATTCATATTCTCCAGATTCTAAATAAGCGCGGTTGACGCCCTCATCATTACGCACATATCCGTAACCGATATTCTTGTTAACGGTATACCCAAAACCTGCTGAGGTTAGCCAACCGACGCGTTTGCCATTGCGATAGATCGTCTCTCGCCCCAAAAGAATGACACCCGTGTCATCAATCGTGAAGCAGCATAAACTCTTTTTAACGCCTTCTTCCTTTTGAGATTCCAAGGCTTTTCGACCTTTAAAATCTATATCTTTTTTAAGCTTACAAGCCCATCCCATACCAGCTTCTAACGGTGTATGATCTGGGCCGATATCTGAAGCCCACGCGCGATAACCTTTTTCCAGACGGAGGCTTTCAATCGCCCGATATCCAGCATTGCCGATATCGTATTCTTCCCCTGCCGCCATCAAGGCTTGGTAAACATTAATGGCAAATTCAGTTGGGATGTGGAGTTCCCAGCCGAGTTCCCCAACATAGGTAACCCTGAGCGCCATAACCGGAGCCCCAGCTACACCAATGGTTTGCATTGTACCAAAGGCAAAATTTTCATTGGAAAGATCATCAGAGGAAATTTTCTGCAGTACTTTTCTTGCATCGGGCCCCATGACAGAAAGAACGGAATAACCGGACGTTACATCAACAAGTTGAGCGTTTAATCCCTCTGGTATATTTTTTCTGATCCAGTCAAAATCATGTGTGGCGTAACCTGTACCTGTTACAATATAAAATTCGTTTTCGGCAACACGTACCACAGTCAAATCACACTCAATACCACCGCGATCATTCAGCATTTGCGTATAGATCAACGCACCTGTTTTTTTAGAAACATCATTTGCACATATCCAGCTCAATGCTTTTTCAGCATCCGGCCCCACCAGCTTAAATTTAGCAAACGATGATTGATCAAATACAGTTACATTAGAGCGAGTTAAGAGGTGTTCTTTACCAACATTCTCAAACCAATTTTGGCGCTCAAAAGAATAGATATCTTTGGCCTCTTGTCCCTTATTGGCAAACCAATTTGGTCTTTCCCATCCCAATTTCTCCCCAAAACAGGCTCCTTGCTTTTCCAAGACATCATAAAGCGGAGATCTACGATTAGGACGTCCGGATGAATGCTCTTCAAAAGGCCAAGCCATTGTATAGTGTTTACCATAGGCTTCCAGCGTGCGTTTGCGGACCCAATCTGTATCAAAATGGGCTCGGCCAAATCTTCTGATATCCACAGGCCATAGATCGTACGGCGGTTCGCCATTAACAACCCACTCCGCCAAAGCCATACCAGCCCCGCCACCAGCAGCAATACCGAAGGCGTTAAAACCAGCGCCAACAAAGTAATTATTCAACTCTGGGGCCTCACCAAGAATAAAGTTACCATCCGGTGTGAAGCTTTCAGGGCCATTGATAAGCTCGCGAACACCCGCGGTTTCCAGTGCTGGCACACGCCCCAAGGCAAGCTCAATAAGCTGTTCGAAATGATCCCAATTTGAATCCAGCAAGGAGAAATGGAATTTTTCCGGAAATCCCTTTGTTGCCCAAGGAATACCGTTGGGCTCATAACCTCCCATAACCAAACCACCAACATCTTCTTTGTAGTAAGTTAAGCGATCCGGATCACGCAGTGTCGGGAGATCTGAGGTAATTCCCTCAATTTTCTCAGTAATCATAAACTGGTGCTCAACCGACACCAATGGAACGTTTACGCCTACTTTTTTTGCTTCCTGACGTGCCCATTGACCACAGCAGTTTACAACCTTGTCACAGACAATACGTCCCTTTGAAGTAACAACGGCCACAACCTTGCCATCTTCCACTTCAACATCAAGAACTTCGGTATCTTCAAAAATTGAAACGCCGTTCATTCGCGCCCCTTTTGCAAGGGAAAGTGTAATGTCCGATGGGTTTGCCTGACCATCTGTTGGTAAGAAAGCAGCACCTACCACATCATCGATTGTCATCATCGGCCACAGCTCTTGCGCTTCCTTAGGTGTAAGCAATTGCATGTCTAAACCAAAGGAATGGGCTGTTGTTGCTTGACGCTTTACCTCTGTCCAACGTTCTTCATTACACGCCAGACGCAAACCACCGTTCATCTTCCATCCAGTGGCCTGCTCTGTTTCTTTTTCCAAATTTTTATAAAGATCAACAGAATAACCTAGTAATTGGGTAATGTTGGCATTGGAACGCAGCTGTCCCACCAAACCTGCAGCGTGAAATGTTGTGCCAGATGTGAGCTTGCCGCGTTCTATTAGTATTGTGTCACTATAGCCCATCTTGCCAAGATGATAGGCTGTTGATGTCCCGACAATACCACCGCCAATAACGACTATCCGAGCATCTTTAGGCAGGGTATCAGATTTTGAATCGGTCATTTTTGTATCTCACTTTTTTGGAAGGCTTGAAGCTGTGCTTTGAATTTATCGAGGTTTTCCTCGGTATATTTTTGATAATCAAAATCGATATCAGAATGAATTTCCGACACCATACTCCACATGGTCTCTCGCAAGAGAGAGGCGCATTTCATCGCCTCGTATCTATGCAGAAGTTCATCCGTCACAGGACTATCGAAATAACTTTCGAGTACCCACTGTTCTGAAGATTTATCCAGTGCTGAATTGGAAACCAGCCCCCCAAGGTCAAAAAGAGGGGAATTAAACCCGGCATAATCCCAATCAAATAGCCAAACCCGATTGCCATCATCAATGAAGTTTGCCGCCAACAGATCATTGTGTCCAAACACCAGATCCACCTTACCAACGGCGGCCTCCAACTCGGTCGCGCTATTCAAAAGCCAAGGTAGTTCATTGATCATTCGGCTCCGCCCTGCTTTCAAGGTAGCCGCATAATCCCGAATGACATGAAATACCCAGAACACAAGCGATGGTCCGCGTAAAAATTTTGGTATTTCAGTATGTGCTCGCCGTATCAGAGGAATAATTTTTTCCAAGTTATTCCGATCACGGACCATACTCTCATCAAAACAGGTTCCTTCGATGAAGCGCAAAACCATGATGCCGTTTTCAGCAAAAATCACTTCGGGTGAGATTCCAGCCTGAAAGGCTGCTTGGCTCGCCGCCAGCTCATTAAAGCGCATCACATGATGCACCGGGATGTCTTCCCCGAAACGAACGACGTATTTTCCCTTATTATCCTGAACTGTATAGTTGTGATTGGTAATCCCTCCCCCAAGAGGTTCAGGATTAACCGCACCATCCCAACAGGGAAGCTGTGTTATGATATCTTCTTTGTTTGTCATCGGGTTTCCTGTCCCAATTCCCCGCCCAATCCAAGGCGTTGTTTAGCTTTACGAGAACCTGCGGCAATCATGCGATCCGCAATAATTGCGATAAAGGCAATGGAAAGTCCGGCCACCAGCCCACGTCCGGTATCTGCTTTGGTCAAGGCAATATAAACTTCCTGTCCAAGATCACGAGTTCCAACCAAAGCGGTGATAACTAACATGGACAACGCAAGCATAATCGTTTGATTTAGGCCGAGAAGGATTTCAGGCAGCGCAAGTGGCAGCTTAACTTTCCAGAGCAATTGGCGTCGTGTGCACCCAGAAGTTATGCCAGCCTCTACCAAGGGCGATGGAATTTGCTGTATCCCGTGTGTCGTATACCGAATGGCTGGTGCAATTGCATAGAGAACAACAGCCACCATTGCTGAGAAATCGCCAACGCGGAACAGCATCACAACAGGAATCAAATACACGAAGCTTGGCAATGTTTGAAGTGTATCAATCACCACTTGTACGACACGACCAAGTCGATCATTTTCTGCTGCAAAAATACCAACAGGAATACCGATAAGGCAGGCAATCACAACCGATACACCGCAAAGGTATACGGTAATCATTGCTTTTTCCCACATTCCAGTCGCAACAATAAACAGACTTAGAAGAAGCGTTAAAAGAAAGAGTTTTCTGCCTCCTAACTGCCACGCACCGACACAGAGCAACAGGATTGTCCAAGCCCACGGCATTTTAAGCAAAACAAGCTTCACGGGTACCATGAAGTAAACCAGAACAATGGTTTTATAGGCTTCAAGTGCATCAAAGAAGTTGACATTAATCCACGCAACTAATTCAGCTAATGAGGACCCTACGCCCAATTCCCAAGTATCGGGATAATTCTGAATAGCCGGAACGATAAAGCCGGATACAAGAGTAAAGAGAACAATAACTGTGACTGACAAAGACCAAGGGTGCCGTCGAATAATATTTGCCTGCCCGTCAAGATGTATGGGTTCAGACCGTGCGGCAAATGCTTGGCTCAACCGGTCAAGAGCAATAGCAAGGACAACGATACCAACACCTGCTTCAAGCCCGCCACCGATATCTAATCGTCGCAAGGATGACAAGACATCATATCCAAGTCCACCTGCCCCGATCATCGATGCGATAATGACCATATTCAGAGACAGCATAATCACCTGATTAACACCGACCATAATACCTGGCGCAGCAGAGGGAACAAGAACCTTCCACATCAACTGTCGCTTGGTGCATCCCGCCATATTACCAAAGTCAATAATCTCGCTTGGCACACCTTTTAACGACATAATCGCAATACGTGTCATTGGCGGCATGGCATAAATAATGGTGGCAATCATCGCCGCAACTGGACCAAAGCCAAACAAGAACAGGATCGGTACCAGATAGGCAAAAACAGGAATTGTCTGCATCAAATCCAGAACAGGAGAGATTGTTTTCTCGAACCAAGGAAAGCGATAAGCCCCTATCGCCAATAGCAAGCCCCCGACAACACCAAAGGGAACGGCAATGACAATGG
The DNA here is from genome assembly GCF_937128705.1 of uncultured Kiloniella sp. Taxonomy (GTDB): domain Bacteria; phylum Pseudomonadota; class Alphaproteobacteria; order Kiloniellales; family Kiloniellaceae; genus Kiloniella. The sequence continues at coordinate 18,744 of NZ_CAKZMP010000375.1, forward strand.
AGGCCAAAGTCACCATTGCACTATCCCACTGACCAAAAATAGCCAGATAGAGGAAACACGCCCCAATAAAGCTTGCGAGTTTCCAATCCTTGGCATAATGCCCCATTGCAACCACTGCAGCGATCACCGCAATCCATGACATTGGTGGAATAATTTGAATAGCTTGCGACCCTTGGCCTTCCATAAATCCCGTTGAAAAAAGGCTTGTAGCAAAAGACAAAGGAAGATCAAGTAAACCAGATATACCCCGCGTTAATTCTTTGAAGGTAAAAAAGCCAAAATTAGCTTCCTGGACTAACCAATTCATAAAATCGGATATGTAATTCTTTACAGGGATTTGTGATTTTCGCGGAACTTTGAACATCCACTTGGGAAACAGTCCTTTGCCTTCTAGATAGAAAAAAACTGTTACAAGAAGCGCCAATATCCAAAAAATTTTCGCTGAACCAAAAGGCCGGACATCCAAAACCTTATTCTTCATTGCTGAAATCACAACGACACCTCGCGCCCCACGAGGACGTCCATAACCCTTTTACGGCTTAAAAGACCAACAGGCGTGTCATCGGCTGTTGTCACAACAAAAGGCTTATCAGAGCGTTCGATATCATCTGCGATATCAGCAATTACGGTATCGTGCGCGACTGTTCCCGACGTTTTAATTGAAGAATCATAAGCTTCTTTCAACAACCCCGCTGTCAGAACCTTTGCCCTTGGGATGTGTTGGGTGAATTCTGCAACATAATCCGTTGCGGGGTTCATCACGAGATCTTCAGGTGTACCAATCTGTATCACCTTACCGTCTTTCATAATTGCAATTCTGTCAGCAAGACGAATGGCTTCGTCAAAATCGTGAGTTATGAAAACAATAGTTTTTTTGAGCACATTCTGCAGGCGGATAAATTCGTCCTGCATCTCGCGGCGGATTAGAGGATCCAGCGCAGAAAAGGGCTCATCCAAAAACCAAATTTCAGGTTCAACAGCAAGTGAACGCGCGATACCAACGCGTTGCTGCTGTCCACCGGAAAGCTCGCGAGGATAATAGTTCTCTCGCCCGGACAAGCCGACAAGTTCAATTATTTCCAGAGCTAACTTTTCACGCCTCTCTTTTGAGATCCCTTGTATTTCCAGAGGGAAAGCAACGTTACCTAGAACAGTTAGATGCGGTAGTAGCGCGAAGTGCTGAAAAACCATCCCCATTTTATGGCGACGGATCTCAATCATTTCATCATCACTAGCCTTTAAGAGGTCTTGTCCATCAAAAAGTATCTCGCCACCGGTTGGTTCAATCAACCGAGATAGACAGCGAACCAGTGTCGATTTACCAGATCCAGATAAGCCCATGATGACAAAGATTTCACCAGAATGAATATCTATATTCACATCCCGCACGCCACCAACAAGGTTGGCTGCTTTCAAATCACGCGATCTAGGTTTGTGATTGTGATTTACGAGAAAGTTTTTTGCGTCGGGCCCAAATATCTTCCAGACACCACGGCACGACAATTTGACTGATGAGCTCATACCCACAGGACCTATTACTGAAAAGATTTTATATTTCGATATTTAATAATTGCTCGGGAATAAAGAGGTGCAGGAAAGATTCCCCCTCTTCCCCGAGCAATCTACATCTTATTTAATCCAAGATGCCCAACGGTCTTTATTTGCATCGACCCAATTACTCACGACGGCATCCATATCTTTGCCATCAAGATCGACTTCAATAATCATCTGAGACATTTCATCGTTGGAAATGTTAAAGCCTTCAATTGCCTTATGAGCACCAGGCCATTTGTCTTTCACACCTGACCACGCAACTTTCCAAATTGGTCCCGTAGGCTTACCACAGTCATAAGCAGCATCTTCGTTTGATCCCCATGATGGATCATTATAGCATTCTGCTGTATATTTTGGGAATTCGACCCATTCGCCATCAAATTTAGCTGGTGCCCAGTGTGGTGCATAAACCCAGAGCAGCACAGGCGCCTTTCTTTGATAGGCAGATTCCAGTTCTGCAAAAAGAGCTGCATCTGTACCCGCATGGATGACTTCAAAATCCATCTCGAGCGCTTCAACACGCTCATCATCAAAGCCTCCCCAAGTTACAGGGGCCCCAAGATAACGACCTTTTGGCGCGGTCTCAGGTGTGGAAAAAGCCTCGGCACATTCGTTGAGAGCTTCCCAATTCGGCAGGCCTGGGCAAACTTCTTTCATATAGGAGGGATACCACCATTCTTCGATGGCTACCATACCTGACTCGCCCAAATTTTCCACTTTGCCAGTTGCGGTCGCTTCATCCATAGCCTCACGACCTGTGGTTTCCCAGATCTCCATAGCAACGTGAAGATCCCCTTCTTTGAGACCTGCGAATTGAGCGATATAATCAGCCTGAATATACTCAATATTATAGCCAGCTTCTTGCAGAACTGACCCCATGATTTTGGTGGTCAGAAGCTGTCCCGTCCAATCATGTAATGTCAGTTTAATAGGATCATTTGATTCAACATCAGCAAAAGAAGCTGTTGTTGTAAAATTTGACAGCGCAAGGCTTCCTAGTAAAGCCAATGCAAACCTTGATGTTTTAATCATAAACCTACTCCCTGTAAGGATTTCGAGTTTTTATTATTTATTTTGGACACATCAACACTTTCAATATCCAAAAATATCAACATATATCATCACAAGTCAACACAAAAACAACATTTCCATCAGAATCATAACGCCTTCTGACTACATTGTGGATTTTAAAGGATTTAACCAACGCCAAATAAAAAAGGCAGTTCGGAATAATCCAAACCGCCTAAACTTTAGATAGATGATTTTTAATAATTTACGACTAAAAACTTAAAGCCTCAGACAGTCACAATCACTTCGACTTCTGCGTCTCGTAAACAAGCGGCCAAATCCGGATCAGGTTCGCCATCAGTGATCAGCACATCAATTACATTTAAAGGCGCGACCTTAACCAGACGAGATCGATTGAACTTACTCTGATCGACCACAACAATAGTTTTTTGCGCCTGTTCCATCACGGTACGTGAAAACTCGGCCTCTTCCAGATGATCAACCATCAATCCCTTGACTGGGTCCACCCCCCCCAGTGACAGGACAGCATACTTCACGTCAAATTGCTTGATAAAAGCTATTGCAGAAGGGCCAAAAGCAGCGGCGTCATCAGCACGTAACTCTCCCCCGGCGATATAAACTCTGTTTCCATTGCGGGTTGCCAATGCTCGGGCAGTTTCGACGGAATTGGTCACAACAAGCAAATTTGAGTGCTCTTGCAACGCATGTGCTGCAATAGCGGTCGTACTCCCTGTATCCATGATCAATGAATCGCCGCTCTGAATTATTTTTGAAAGCTCAAAACCAATACGTTGTTTGGCTTCGTGGTTTTCAACCATCCTGTGCTGAAAAGGAGGCTCATGCCCTTCGTCAGGAACAATAATACCACCATGTACCTTTTCAACCAATCCAGCATTAACCATTGGCTTCACATCTCGCCGAATGGTCTCGTCAGATACCGAAAATTGGTTGGCAAGCTCAAGGATGGTACACAACCCTTTTTGCCGAACTGCTTTCAAGATTTCTTTTTGTCTTCTTGTTGGATGCATGAAACCCGCTACCCTCTCTCAACTGATTTAAGCAATAGGTTAATTCACACTAAAAATCAAATTCCGGAAATTACCCAAGCTTTAACCACCCCGTATCAAAGAAAACACACTCGAAGAACACGACCTCCTAACGACGTGTTTTTTTCGTGTTCTTTTTGGTTTTTGATGTCGGCTCTGCAATCAAGGGATCATCAGGCCAGTAATGTCGCGGATAGCGTCCCTTCATATCCTTTTTCACATCGTGATAGGTATTGGCCCAAAAACCGGCTAAATCGCTGGTAACTTGTAACGGACGTCGCGCAGGGGATAACAAATGGAGACGCAAAGGAATACGACCACCAAAGATTGATGGCGTTACGGATAAACCAAAAAGCTCTTGAAGCCTGACTTCAAGAACAGGCAACATTGAATCACTATAGTTGATTCTGGCTGTATTCCCGGTCGGGAGCTCAATCCGGCTTGGGAAGTTTTCATCCAAAAACTGTCGCTTATCCCAATCCAGAAATGAAAGTAGAATACTTTTAAGATCCAGTGCCTGTAATGCCTTCAGTGTCGTGACATCATCAAGATAAGGCAACAGCCAAGTCTCAACACTAGAGATCAAGCCTGCCGAAGAAAAATCAGGCCAATCAACCTTCTCTGCCAGCATCCCAGCAGAGATAACCCGACAGCACAGATGTTCAAAGTCAGCACCTGGGTCAAGGATCGTCAAGCCTTTCCCCCTAACTAACGTCAGAATTTCCTGTTTGATTGCGTCCTGATCAGGTTCCTTAACGCGTGTTTCCTTGAGAATAACTTCGCCACAACGCTCAACCTTTTCCCCCAGAAAAACACCTTTTAAATCATCCAGTCTCACCCGATCTTCGGACACGATGCTTTCAGCATGAAACTTCCGAATTTGACTATCAGACACCTCAATAGCCTGATAGACTCGCGCTGAGCCCCCTGCACCTCCAATATTTGTCATCACAAGATAAGATTTTGACGCCAAGGGGTCTAACTCATCCAGCTCGGCCCCCTTACCGCCAGAGAGTTTAAAGCGACCCACTGCATTTTTGCGGAGCTTTCCAATGCGGTCAGGATAGGCAAGAGAAGCCAAACCTCCGGCATACTCTGTATCAATAGCTGTGCCCGGTTTCACACCCAACGCTCTGGCATATTGTTCTGCTGTGCGTTTGACTTGCTTCAAACGATAAGAATCAAATTTGAAACCTCTATCCATCGACTTTCGTGTAAAAGCATCAATCCGAACCAAAAGATCAGTCTGCGTTTTGGTCGATCCATCTTGCAAGATATCCCTTTCAGTTAACAACGCCGCCATAAGACAACCAAGCCAACCTGCGCCCTCTTCCTTCCCTCTGACAAGCATATGCGCAAGTCTGGGATGAACAGGAAGCCGGGACATTTTTTTACCGTGATCTGTAATGTGATCAACCTGGTCAATAGCGCCTAAAGATCGGAGCAGCTCCATCGCCTGCTTCCAAGATGATTTTGGAGGTACTGTGCACCAATTTAACTCTTCAGGATTTGTAGTCCCCCAGTTCAGCAATTCAAGCACAAGCGAACAAAGATCAGCTTCTTGAATTTCTGGTCTATCCTGTAATGCCAATGCTCCATTCTGGGATTCTGGCCATAAACGGTAACAGATACCCGGCTCTAATCGACCCGCACGCCCAGCTCTCTGGTCCGCTGATGCGCGAGATACTCGGATAGTTTCCAACCTCGTTAAGCCCGATGAAGGATCAAACCGCGGACTACGCCGAAAACCACAGTCTATTATTATTCTGATGCCCTCAATGGTTAAGCTTGTCTCGGCAATAGAGGTTGCCAAAACAACTTTCCGTTGTCCCTCCTCGACAGGTTCGATTGCTTTTCGTTGTTTCGCCATAGGTAAATCGCCATAGAGAGGATAAACCTCGACGTCTGCCGTCGTTTTCTTTGATAACAAAAGGTTTTCTACCCGTTTTATTTCCCCAACACCGGGCAGGAAAGCAAGGATACTTCCTTCCTCTTCCTGAAGAACCCCTTCTATCTTGTCAGCCACATCAAACGGAATATTCTTGCGCTGCGTTTCTCGCCCGTAATTTATATCAACCGGGAAACTCCGACCTTCGCTTGTGACAATTGGCGCATCATCCATCAGGCGAGAAACTGTCTGACCATCCAGCGTCGCAGACATAACCAGAAGCCGAAGATCATCTCGAAGTGCTGCCTGAACCTCGAGACAAAGCGCAAGTCCCAAGTCTGCCTGTAAACTACGCTCATGAAACTCATCAAAGATAACCAACCCGACACCAGATAGTTCAGGATCGTTTTGTAGCATTCGAGTTAAGATACCCTCTGTGACAACCTCAATCCTTGTTCTGGCGCTTACCTTCTTTTCCAGTCGGATACGATAACCAACCGTATTGCCAATACTTTCACCCAAAAGCTCTGCCATTCTGGTCGCAGCAGCTCGCGCCGCAAGACGCCGAGGCTCAAGCATGATAATTTTTTTATCACCAAGCCAACCTGAATGGAGAAGGTGCAAAGGAACACCTGTTGTCTTACCGGCACCAGGGGGGGCTTGAAGCACAAGCGAGTTTTTTTCAGCAAGTTTTTGCGCAACTTGTGGAAGAACGGAATCTATGGGTAAGCCAGTCATAACAGGCTTATATCATTACTATCTCTGAGATATCTAGAACTTAGACAAGAAAAGGATTATGCGCTCTACCCAGAGGGCTCTAGACAATTAGCCGTTCCATTGACCTTACAATTAAAGAGCTTGATAACCTCATCCCCCTTTAAGCGTGCTTCGTCTTTTATGCATTTTGACCAGACATCCAAATTTTCGAGAAAGTAAGTTACTTCTCTTTTACACTTGTCAAAGTCCTTAGCATCTAAAAACTGAATTTCAATATACTGGTTTGTACATTTAGGCGGATCATAACTGGGCTTCTGACATTCAGCCAAAGAAGGGCCAGCCCACATTACCCCCGCGACAATCAAGGGATGAAACGACCTTTTTATAATGCTTGGCATATCAAGATTTCCGTGGCTTCTGGACAAAAGGAAACCACACATTTCGTACGGCTATCCTTTTCTTGATATCCCAGAATGGTAAAGGAACCGATAACACCGATACCTCTCCTTCTATATCCGTAACTAAAAAGGGCACCCAAATGGATGCCCTTCTAAAATCCACAGTGCTGACATTAACCAGCTTTTTTTTCTGCTTCCTGACCACCGGGATTAGGGCTGAAAAACTTCTCGTACTTTCCAGGCAATCCGTTGAATTCATCTGCATCAGCAGGGGGTTGCCCCTGCTCGGTGATATTTGGCCAAATCTCTGCATACTTAGTGTTCATTTCCAACCACTTTTCAGCTTCCGGATCAGTATCCGGCAAGATCGCTTCTGCGGGACATTCCGGTTCACAAACACCGCAATCAATGCATTCATCAGGGTGGATGACCAGCGTGTTTTCCCCTTCGTAGAAACAATCTACAGGACAAACTTCTACACAATCCATGTACTTGCACTTAATGCAATTATCCGCAACGACATAAGTCATAACGCACTCCAGTAATCAGCCCATTGTCAAAATGACTGAACAATAAAATTAAGATGCTTTATTGTAGCCCAGTTCTTTGTGGCTTTCGATCAAACGCTTACGCAATGAAGACGCCGTAGCTTCACCATCCCCAGTAGGTTGGTAAAACACATTCACATCGGCAGACTTATTCCGGTTCAAAGAACGAAGCGTCGCATCACTTTCGATCTCAAGCGTATCAAAGCCACAGCGTTGCATAAGCTGGATCTGATCATACAGCACATCACCTATAGCTCTGATCTCCCCTTCAAACCCATAACGCTCTTTTAGAATACGTGCATAGGAATAGGCTCTGCCATCACCAAAGGCCGGGAAGTTCAAGGCAACCAAAGAGAGTTTATTTAAATCATCTTCGATCAACTCAGGCGACTCATTGCTCTCTAGCAACACACCAAGCTCCAGATCAAGGTCGACCAAAGTCTCTTTTTCACTATTCCAGCGATCAAGCGACACGATGATAGAAGCTCCGGCAGGAACTTCAGCTTCGTTATCTAGCTTGGTCCATTTATCAGCAATCTGACGTCCATCTTTTATGAGCGGCATTTTACTCTCTTTTCTTTTCAATCTGCCAGACTAGTACGTCCTGAACATTTCTAGGGACTGTATGCTAGCGATGGCTAGGTTAAACTTTAATCAAACAAAAGCTAGCTTGCTTATGCGGTCGTATTCCTTGCGGCACCTGTATCAAGAAAGTGAATACCACACTCGGTCTTATCCTGATTTTTCCAACGTCCGCTTCTTGGGTCTGCGCCTGCCTCAACCTTATCCGTACACGGCATACAGCCTACTGATGGATACCCATCAGCTTCTAGCGGGTGACGCGGCAGGTTATGCTTGTTGAAATAAGCCGTAATCTCATCACGCTCCCAATAGGCAAGCGGATTGATTTTAATTCGAGAACCTTCTGCTTCAACAAGCTCCAACTTGGCACGTGTTACAGACTGGAACCTCTTACGTCCGGAAATCCAAGCGTCGAGATCATCAAGCGCACGGTTCATAGGCTCGACCTTGCGCACCCAACAACACATATCTGTGTCTTGATTCCAAAGGATACCCTTAGGATCTTTTTCAGACAGCTTTGCTTCATCGGGCAAGATCTGACGTACATCAGTAAGACCCAAAAACTCGGTCAGTTGACGCCGATACCTATGCGTTTCACCAAATAACTTTCCCGTATCCATAAAGATGACAGGTGTGTTTGGATTAACCTGAGCAACAAGATGCAAAAGGATGGCTGACTCTGTCCCAAAAGAAGAAACAAGAGCAACGCGACCTTTAAATTCATCTTCAATGAGTCGGACAAGGGCATCATGAGTCGACAAATTCCGAACGCTGTCCAGCAATTCTGCTGCGCGGGATTTTGTCGTTTCCAGACGCTCTCGTGCGCTTCCTTCTTTTGGTAACAAGGTCGATGCCTTAAGCATAAAGTCTTTCCTTGAACGGAGCCATGCCAACCCGGTTATAAGCATCAAGGAAACTTTCCTCGGCACTGTCACGGATTTCCAAGTAGGTGTTCACTACGGTCTCAACCGCATCGACAATTTTATCATAGGCAAATGATGGCCCGATAATTTTGCCGATCGCAGCATTTTCGTTCGCGTTTCCACCCAATGTAATCTGGTAATACTCTTCACCTTTACGATCGACACCCAAAATACCGATGTGACCGACGTGGTGATGACCACAGGCATTGATACACCCAGAAATCTTTAGCTTTAGTTCGCCAATATCATACTGGCGCTCGATATCAGCAAAACGCTTGCTAATGGCCTGAGCAACCGGGATTGAGCGTGCGTTTGCAAGGGCACAATAATCAAGACCAGGGCAGACGATCATATCAGAAATCAAGCCAAGATTTCCTGTTGCCAATCCTGCTTCCTGTAAACCAAGGAAAACATCATAAAGATCGTCAAGCTTCACGTGTGGCAAAACAAGGTTTTGTTCATGTGTCGCCCGAATTTCATCAAAGCTGTACTTTTCTGCCAGATCAGCAACAACTTCCATCTGATCATCCGTGATATCGCCCGGCGCTTCCCCTTCGGGTTTCAACGAAATATTCGCAATGGCATAGCCAGGCTTCTTATGCGCAATAACGTTCGCACGCACCCAAGTTGCAAAGCCGCGATCTTCGAAGCGTTTTACTTCGAACGAACGGGATGTCGCATCAAGCGTTTCAAAAGTTGGTGGCGCAAAGTAATCGTTAATACGATCGACTTCTTCCAACGGTAGATTTAACGCCGTATCTTTGATCCGGTTCCACTCTTCTTCGACCAGACGACGGATTTCATCAATGCCTGTTTCATGCACCAGAATTTTGATACGCGCTTTGTATTTGTTATCACGACGACCGATCTTCTGGTTTGTATCCGTGTTGAAGCTATCAATGCTAAAACCCGCTACAGAAATCATTGCGCCATAGTGTTCGATAAAGCTATCGGTCAAAAGGGATCCATTGCTGATGAATGAAGGCCGCAGCCCAAGTTCAGAGGCCAGGGAAACGGCAGAACCCAGTTCTTTCTCCAGGAAAGGCTCACCACCTGCAAAGTTAATCCGAATGTTCTGCACCGAAATTGGTCCAGACGGAAAATTAATCACTTTACCACTGAGGTTACTTAAGTCGCGCAAGATTTCTGAATAGTCGCGAGAGAAATTGGACTTTTTCCCGTACTTTGCATAGCAAAAATAGCAGTCATAGTTACATGCCTCCAAGACATGCCAATTTACTGTTAACTCGGAAATATGCAGCATGAATTATCTTTCAAGTTCAAATATTAACGGAGATATCGAAGTCGTTTGCCATAAGTTTTCCGTCCGCTATCAAAAACCGCAGCACTCGCCCGGATTTTACCGCATCAAAGTCATGGTATTCTGCATATCGATCATTGCTTAAAATGAAGGTGCTTTTGATATTTCCTGCTAATTTCAGAAGATATTCGTCGGCACCCGTTTTTGTTGGTGCGATGTAAGTCGTGATAGATGGCCCAAGACGGCGCTTGATGTCTTGTGTGCTGGCCTTCAGCAAAGAACGAATAGAAGCGTCAAACACAACCGTAATTGCAAATTGGTCTGCCAACGCTGCCAGTAACGCAATGAGTGCGCGCAGTTCGATGAAAGTCTGCCCCTCGTAGCAGACGTTGTTGCCGTCGATCAAAAGATGCTCAATGTTTCTATCAGATTTTTCGAGTTCATCACGGATCCGCCGCTCCAACTTGGGAATGTTATTTTCAAGGCGACGCACTTTACCTCTACGGTCGTTGATAACATCGGCCGGGCGTCCAGTGCCAAATCTACTTTCACATTGTTCATGTATCTTTTTTCGCTCGTAACCGTTAGGCGCAGCATCGAGGTTTCGATTAAAAACTTCTGCCCCAGCTATATCCGAGTTCAGCGTTGAGACTTCAGACTGTAGCCGTTCATGTTCCTGCACATGAGGCCGGATTCGAGTTTCTATGAGTGTCAATTCCGCACTAGCTGCTGCGCGGTCAGCTTTTGTACGATCGATGCTCTTAGGAATACCTGACAGAAGTCGAACTGTGTTTTCGAGATCGAATTTGTCGTGTTCTGCAAGGCGCTTTTTAGCCAGCTCAGCTTGGGAGTTTGTTTCGGATAATGTCGCTTTATCGTTCTCAAGGCGCTGAACGACCGCGTTAGCCTTTCTCTTTAAGCGGGCAGCTTCTGCCCGCAACTGCTTCTGCTCCTCTTTAAAAAATTTCCAGAACAGCACCGGGCTAGCTTTCT
>NZ_CAKZMP010000376.1 GCF_937128705.1 uncultured Kiloniella sp.
CGCCAACTGCCTTCTGCTGTTAGAATATCAGGTTTTGGCCCAGACCAAAGATCACCGAAACGGCAATCCAAAGGATCAAATTCAATCGGAAAGTTGAAGTCTTTTGCCAAGGAGCGAATCAAAGAGGCATCGCCCTCTTTCCCTTCCCCCCGCGGCAAACGAGTCAAAGCAACCAGCAAATCATCCAGAAGACGCCCTTCCGGGGCCAGACCAAAGATATGCAAGCCATCTCGGATCTGCATTTCTTTCAATTCGCAAAGATAATTATCCAGCTTTGAAAGCGCAGCATCTTCATCATCAGACTGATCAATACCACAATCCTTGTCCAGACCGATCCGCTGTGTGATTTTGAGAATCTCGTCTCGCAAAACTTTCAGACGGCGAGGATCAACCCCTGCGGCTTCGTAGTATTCATCACAAAGCTGCTCTAGGTCAGCCAAGGGACCGTAAGATTCAGCCCGCGTTAACGGAGGTGTCAGATGGTCAATAATTACCGCCTGGGCACGTCGTTTTGCTTGTGTACCTTCCCCGGGGTCATTCACGATAAAGGGATACAGATGCGGCGTTGGCCCAAACACAGCTTCCGGAAAGCACTCCTCAGAAAGCGCCAACGACTTCCCGGGCAACCACTCCATATTTCCGTGTTTGCCCATATGGATGATGGCATCAACCTTTTCTTCCTGTCGCAGCCACGCATAAAAAGCCAGATACCCATGAGGCGGGACCAAATCGGGATCATGATAGGTTTCTACCGGATTGATATTATATCCACGCGCGGGTTGAAGACAGATAATGATCTCGCCACAATGAAACGCAGAGACAGCAAAAGCATCAGCATCCGGCATAAAAAAGGGATCTTTTTCAAAGGCACCCCATCTATCTTCAATAGCTGATTTGACTTTAACAGACAGCCCATCCCAGAACTGTTTGTAGGCACTTAACGAAATCTTTGATCGAATGACACGACCATCAATTGCCGCATTGGTTGGCCCCTCTGCCATCCGTTCAACCAAAGCATTCCCATCCACAGGAATATCAGAAACATTGTAACCTGCATCAAGCATTGCCTGTAAAAGCTGAATTGTACCGGCTGGTGTATCAAGGCCAACACCGTTCCCCATACGGCCATCCCGATTGGGATAATTCGCCATGACTACCGCGATTTTGCGTTCAGAGACTTCTTTGTTCCTGAGCTGTAACCATGCCCCAGCTAAATCAGCAACAAAATCAATCCGGTCAGCGACTTCCTGATAGCTGACAACAGAGCTTTGGGTTACGTCGTCATAACGGGCTTCTGACTTAAATGAAACCGCACGGGAAAGGATGCGTCCATCAACCTCTGGCAGTGCAACATTCATTGCGATGTCTCGAGCAGAAAGACCACTTAAGCCTTCTCGCCACCCTGCCTCGTTCCCACCAGAGAAAATCACCTGCAAAATAGGGGCATCAACAACATCGAAAGGCGTTTCTTTTCGAGCCGCGCCGGGGGTTGAAATCGCAAAACCCGTCGCATTCAGAATGAGCCCAGTATCTGCATCTTTTAACAGTGTACTGACGATACCTGCCGAAATCGGTTCTTTTAGCGAGGCGCAATAGATGGGTAAGGGATTAATGCCCTTTTCCCGTAAAGATTTGATCAAGGCATCAACCGGCGTCAGATTTGCAGCCTGTAAAAGCGCGCGATAAAAAACAATCGCTGCGACAGGTGCATCCGCTATCCAATCATTTCGCAAATCATCCAATTCAGGATTGTCACGTCCGGGCCAGTAAATACCGGATCGCAATAATGGCTTGGGCTCCACCCAATCAAAATCGAGATCAATCAACCCCGCAAGATAGCACAAAAGATTACGAGAATTATCCGGCCCACCGTGAATGAGGTATTGCCAAACGCGGTGATAAACATCCCGCGATACTGTTGAATGAGCAGCAAGTTCTGCATCGGGTTGATCATCACCCGGTAACAACACAAGCGGAATTTTCTTTTGCTTACAAATTACCCTGAGCTGCTCAACACCATACGGCCAATACCCCGCACCGCCAAGTATCCGCGCCACAACAACCTTGGCATTGGCTATAATATCATCAACATACAGATCGACTGACATGTTATGAGATAACTGCATCAAATTTGCCAACCGAAGAGACGGGTAAGTATCGCCAATTACCTGCCTCGCCTGAACCAGACTAGCCAGTTCGGTATCTGCCGCAGATACAATAACAATATCTCCCGGCGTTTGCCCCAGGTCGATTGCTTCGGATCCATCAGCGATTGCCCCGGGTTGGGCTTGTAACAGATGCATAGAGTATTTCTCTTGGTTCGGGTTCTCGTAATCCTGACTTATCTCTAAGTTTTGGATTGATATTTATGTTATGCAACACCGGAACCGGAAGAGTTATATCCCGCCCCGGTGTTATATTATTTAGGCCGCGATCTCAGCACGAATAGCCGCTTCATCCATATCATGATCACCAATGATCACTAAACGAGAACGGCGCTCAACGCCTTCTGACCATTCCTGATCAAAATAATGCTGGAAACGACTGCCCACGCCCTGAATGACAAGGCGCATATCTTTATCAGCCACAGCAGCAAAACCCTTCACACGAAGAATGTCGTGCTCTGCCACAATCGGAAGCAGCTTTTCAATCAAGGCTTCAGGATTTGCAATCTCGCCCAACTCAACCGCAAAGCTTTCGAAATCATCATGGTCATGTTCGTGCCCATCATCATGATGTGAAGGCCGAGAATCCAGATCATCCTCAGCTGCAGCCTCAAGACCAAGCAGAACAGAGGCATTAATCTCACCATGAGAAATTTTCACGATTTTCACTTCGGGGCGAATTTCTTTCCGGATTGCCGCAAGGACGGTATCCATATCACCTTCGTTGAGCAGATCTAGCTTGTTCACAACAACCATGTCAGCACAGGCGAGCTGTTCTTCGAAAAGCTCTTCCAAAGGGCTTTCGTGATTAAGGTTTTCATCTGCTTCGCGCTGTTGCGCAATTGCTTCAGGATTTGTTGCAAACAGGCCATCGGCGACAGCTCTGCCATCAACCAACGTAATGACACCATCAACGGTTATCCGGGTACGTATTTCCGGCCAGTTAAAGGCTTTGACTAATGGTTTGGGCAAGGCAAGCCCTGATGTTTCAATAATAATATGATCCGGGGGTGTTTCGCGATTTAAAAGCTTTTCAATTGTCGGAATAAAATCATCCGCAACGGTGCAACAGATACACCCATTAGCAAGTTCCAGCACATCATCATCATTGCACCCTTCAATGCCACAACCTTTGACAATGTCACTATCAACACCAAGATCACCAAATTCATTAATAATAAGCGCAATTTTTTTCCCACCAGCAGTCTTCAAAAGATGCTGTATTGTCGAAGTTTTACCAGCCCCTAAAAAACCTGTAATAACAGTGGCTGGAATTTTTGCTGCTTGAGACATACTTTAAAATCCTGCTTTAAAATTTAGTCAACACATACCGCAGATGGTTTCACCTGCATTGGCAATCCTGACACCATAAATGTTACGGAAGGAACTACTGCAGCAAGGCGCTGATGTAAACGTCCTGCATAGTCCCTGAAATCTCTGGACATCTTGTCCATGGGAACAATTCCTAAACCGACTTCATTTGAAACTAACACAACAGGGCAAGACAACTCGGCCAAAGACGCGACCAATTGTGCACCTTCTACGTCAGGATCACGACCTTCCATCATCAGGTTTGTCACCCAAAGAGTTAGGCAATCGACGAGAATAGTTGCATCTGGCCTCTGTATACGTTTCAGGCATTGCACTAAATCCAGTGGCTCTTCAAAGGTCGTCCACTGTTCGCCTCGACGCTCTTTATGTTCATCAATCCGGTCCCCCATCTCATCATCCCAGACCCTGGCAGTCGCAACGTAAAGACAGGGGCCACCCTGCCCCTCAACCATCTGTTCGGCATAGCTGCTCTTTCCTGAACGGGCCCCGCCCAAAATCAACGAATGAGCCGGTGCAGTATTTTTTTCTACCATCACTTGGAACTCTCAATCTTTACAGGAAACATACCGCTTTCTAAAAATTATCATCTATTCTTTTCTCTTGGACATAAAGTTGTTGCAAGGCAAATATCAAAAACGGTTAATATGAATAAAACCATCGACAGTTCCCGACATTCCATGCATTTTCTATCAGCAACATGCAGTGACGATTGGCTTTAAGTGCAATGAACAAACCAGATTTCAACGATAATTTTTGCAACAAATTAACCGAACTGCTCGAATGGCGCAGGGATGTGCGCCAATTCAAAACTGATCCGCTGCCTGACGGCACGCTGGACGAGCTACTGGATCTCGCCTGTCTTGCTCCATCGGTGGGAAACAGCCAACCCTGGCGCTATGTGTTGGTCGAAAGTGACGCTAAGAAAAAAGAAATCAAAGAAAACTTTGAACGCACCAATGCACAGGCTCTTGAAGGTTATGACGGAGAAAAAGCACAGTTATACGCCAGCCTTAAATTATCAGGCATGGATCGCGCCCCAATACAGCTGGCAGTTTTCGCTCATGAAGAAACCGACCAAGGTCATGGCCTTGGACACCAGTCCATGCCTGAAATGTTACGATACTCAGCTGTTTTATCGGTCCACACTCTCTGGCTTGCTGCACGCGCAAAAGGCATTGGCCTTGGATGGGTCTCAATCATCGATCCAGATGCGGTAAAGCAGACATTAGAAGTACCCAACGAGTGGACATTAGTAGCCTATTGCTGCATAGGCTACCCAACCGAAGAAAAAGATACGCCCGAGCTGGTAACTCTCGGTTGGCAGGACAGATTAGGTGATTGCCGGAAACTTCTTATCAAATAAAAAATGCCCGCTTAAGCAGGCATTTTTACTATTCGAAACCCAAACACTATCAAAATCTAAGAAAGAGATTTAGAGGCAATCTCATAAACATCATTAGAGAGATTTTCAGTATCCAGAATGCGCTGCAGCTCCGTTTTCATCATTTTTTGATGTGTCGCATTCATCCGTCGCCAGCTTCCCAATGGTGCCAGAATTTTTGAGGCAACCTGTGGATTGATGCTGTTGAGGCGAATAATGCTATCGGCCAAGAAACGGTAACCTTCACCATCTTCAGCATGAAAACGAGCAGGGTTTGCACCAGAAAATGCTCCGATAAGAGCTCTGACTTTATTCGGGTTCTTATAAGAGAAGGCTGAATGCGAGAGTAGTTTTTTCACTTCGTCCAATGCATTTGGTATTGTTGATGTGGCCTGAACAGCAAACCATTTGTCCATCACCAGAGTATTATCGGCATAACGGCTTTCAAATTCGCTTAATGCCTTTTCCCTTTCCTCACCGGGGATATCAGCAAGTAACGACAACGCAACCATTCGATCCGTCATATTGTCCGAGGTGTCAAATTGCGCGACAACAAGCTTTAAACACTCGGGATCGTCAATAACTGACAAGTACCCAAGTGCTGCATTACGAAGGGCACGACGCCCCGCAGATATGGAGTCCGGGCTATAAGGCATGGTGTCATTAGCAACCAAATACAGATCTTTAAACTGCTCAAACAAAGCCTTTGCAATACCCACTTTGAAAACAGACCTTGCTTTCTCTACTGCGGCGAAATCAGCGACTTCCATTTGTTCAGTAACATAATCCACAGAGGGTAAGGTTAACATCTGTGCTAAAAACGCAGGATCAAGAGACTTGTCAGCAATATTCAACGCGACTTTTTCTGCGTACTGAGCATCAAATTTCGGGCTTCCACCTTCTTGAATGGTTTGCACCATCTTAAGGATTAATCTGGAAGCATAAGTTTGCGCCGCATCCCATCGGCTAAATGCATCCTTATCATGTCCCATCAAAAAACCAAGATCTTCAGTTGTATATTTTGTCGACAGCTTAATAGGTGCCGAAAAATTTCTATTCAAAGATGGGGTTGGACGTTGATGAACATCGATAAATTTAAAGGTTTGGTGTTCCTGGTCAAAGCGGAGTGTACAGCGGCTGGTTACCGGACCGTCATCGCTCTCGCCTTGAAGTTTTAGGGACAGCTCTTCACCATTCTCACCAATAAGACCAACAGTAAACGGAATCAGCAAAGGCTGTTTTGTTTTCTGGCCCGGAGTTGGTGCGGTAAGCTGATCTAACGTCAACGTAAAGCTTTTTTCTTCTGCGTCATAGGACCAGCTAGCTTCGACTTCTGGCGTTCCAGCTTGACTATACCACAAACGGAAGTGATTAAGGTCGACCCCGTTCGCATCCTCCATTGCTGCAACGAAATCATCACAGGTTACAGCCTGATTATCATGTCGTTTAAAATAAAGATCGAGTCCCTTTCGGAACCCCTCTTTCCCAAGAATCTCAGCCATCATACGAATAACTTCGCCACCTTTTTCGTACACCGTAGAGGTATAGAAATTATTTATCTCGATATAAGATTCCGGTCTGATCGGGTGAGAAAGAGGTCCAGAGTCTTCGGGGAATTGTCGTGCACGTAATGTACGCACATCCTGAATTCGTTTTACAGGGGCAGACCGCATGTCTGCTGTAAATTCCTGATCACGATAAACCGTCAAACCTTCTTTCAAACTCAACTGAAACCAATCACGACAGGTAACACGATTTCCTGTCCAGTTGTGAAAATATTCATGGGCAACAATGGCTTCAATACGCTCAAATTCCATATCAGTTGCAGTATCAGGGCTTGCAAGTATGCATTTGGAGTTAAAAATATTAAGGCTTTTGTTCTCCATCGCCCCCATATTAAAATCACTAACTGCAACAATGTTGAATATATCCAGATCGTATTCCAACCCAAACCGATCTTCATCCCATTTCATTGAACGAATAAGGGAATCCATAGCATAGGCACACTTATCTTCGTTCCCATGCTCAACGAAAATTTTCAGGGTTACATCTTGACCAGAACGTGTTTTGAAAACGTCTTCGTGACAAGCCAAATCCCCTGCTACGAGGGCGAATAGATAGCTCGGCTTAGGAAAGGGATCATCCCAACGGGCCCAATGACTTCCATCTTCATTGACACCTTGATCAATCAGGTTCCCATTTGAAAGCAGGATAGGATAACTTGCTTTGTCTGCATGCACTGTCACGGTATATGTTGCCATAACATCGGGACGATCGGGATAAAATGTTATACGACGGAAACCCTCGGCCTCGCATTGCGTGCAGAAATTCCCTCCTGACAGGTAAAGTCCTTCAAGCTTTGTATTCTGGACTGGGTCAATGAAGGTAACGATCTCCAGTTCACCCTCCGCCGGAAAGTCAGGAACTGTAAGAGAAAACTCATTAAGCAGATATTCATCAGTGCTCAACACGCGTCCATCAATAGAAACAGAATCCAAACGCAATTCATCCCCATCCAAAACCAGAGGCTTTTTGCTATTTGAATTTTGTCTAATTTTTATTTTTGAATGAACTTTCGTTGCTTCAGGCTTAAGGAAAAACGCCAAGTCTACATGGTCGACTAAGAAAGCTGGCGCTACATAATCTTTTAACTGCGTAGCTTTCACCTGTGCGTTTTTCATAATTCCTCACCAAAAAACAACTTTAATTTATACAATATAATCTTTGCCTAATACTATTAGGCAAAAGAGGAAACAGCAACGTTAAAACCGCTGTTCCAAATTGTTAGATAGCATATTTGATTATTGGAATCATTTAATATTGGGTTATCGCCACCCAAAGACACCCAAGGATAAAATCTCTTAGTGTTTCCTTTTCTCAAAAACTTATAAGCAATGTGCGTATCGGAAAATTTAGTGAAAACACGGTATAAGCCGCACGAACACACTGAGAAGAAGCTGAGATGAAATCTTTTTTGGTATTGCTGATTTATTCAGCCGCGAGATGTTTCATTTTTGCAAACTGTGCATTAAATGATTTCTCTTCATCAAGCATATCTTTGATGTCACAACCGCACTTTCCGCACTGTGGTGAACAATCCATTGCTTTATATACGCCCGCAACAGAAGACGCACCTAAACCTACCGCGTTTTTTACATCTTTTTCTGTAAAACCATTACATATACAAACGTACATTTCTTTTCTCGCCATTGAGAATGATTTTCATCCACGCCCCATACATAATGTAAATGAGAATTGATTGCAAATATATTAATGATGTATTTTGAATAAAAAATCCCTCTTATCTTCTTATGAAGAAAAATAAAAAGAGGGTGTAAATGTTAGAATTATCATTTATTGAGAGAAATACAGCTTATTAGGAGAACACCTTGTCATTTCTTTTATCTCG
>NZ_CAKZMP010000377.1 GCF_937128705.1 uncultured Kiloniella sp.
AAGCCGGCGGAATGGAAGGCGGGGAACTATCCCAGACGCTGTTCCTTCTATCAGCAGCGATCTATTTTTGCCTCGCCCCCTGATCAGCCGCAAACCATCTGGACGTCGAAAACATCCAACGAGAAAAACTTTACTTTAGGCACCAATGCCGACGACGCCTTTAAAGCGACGATCAAGGCAGGGCAGGTCAACCATATTCAATGGATGGTCGAGGGGCGTGCCCTGATGATGGGGACATCGGGGGCCACAAGAACATTGAGCGGATCTTCGGCCAATGAAGCTTTAACCGTTACGTCGGTGATCAATCGCCGCCATACAACGGAAGGATCAGCCGCCATTCCCCCTATCCAGAAGGGGGAAGTGGCCCTATTTCTAAGCCGGAACAGAAAACGGTTACATGAATTTGTTTTCTCGTTTGAGCGAGACAGTTTTATTGCGCCCGATCAGACTTTTTTATCTCAACATATAACGGGAACCGGGATTAAGGATATGGATATGGTCAATGATCCTGATTCCATTATCTGGATGGTCCGGGACGATGGGCAACTGGTTGGCGTTACCTATGAAAAATCTCAAGAGGTTGTCGCGTTCCACCGTCATAAGCTGGGCGGTTCAACAGACGAGCATGACTGGGGTGAAGTTGAAACCGTTGCTGTGACTTATGAAGCCAAACGAGAAGTTTTATGGCTGTCGGTCAAGCGTAAAGTCAATGGAGAAATCGTGCGCCACATTGAATTTATGGAAGCCGGGTTTGATGATGGTCGGGATAAAAAAGATGCCTTTTTTGTGGATTGCGGCGGAACCTATGAAGGGGACGCGGCCAATACGATTAACGGTTTTGATCATCTTATCGGGCAAGAGGTGGATATCCTGCACGATGGCAAGGTATCCCCACGATCAATGGTGTCAAATGATGGCAAGGTTTCGTTAAAAAATAACCGCACAGGTTTGAAAATTACCGCCGGGTTGCCTTATCAGTCTGTCGTACAGCCTCTATCCCCGATTGTCGCGCTGCAAAATGGTACCGGCAGAGGTAAGAAAAAGCGTGTTGTTTCTATGGGCGTGGATGTCATGAACACAGGAACAATTGAAGCCGGAGACAGCCTGCAAGATACGCAAACGCATATCTTCCGCGATGGATCAACACCGTTCGGCCAATCCCCGGATCTCTATACCGGATATCTGGAAATTGATCCGGAAAACGGCTTTAGCGACAAAGCACAAATTTTCATCAGAGCAAGACAGCCGCTTCCGGCCACGATCCGGTCACTCATCACTGAAGTACAATCCGAGGGGTAGTTCCTCTCTCGTTCTGCTTTTACATGGTCGTTCTAATTGAGGAATAAAATGGATAACACTCATCGTTTAGAAGAGTTTCGTCGTTCATTAAAAGTTCCTGAGAGCTCTGCTGAACTCTTAGGAAATATTAAGGTGAACACTAAAGAGGGTACTAAAAGTTTCTATAAAGCTTATGCCGAAATTGCTTTAGTTCTCGAAGAAAATCCAGAAATATTAGGAGTCAACCGAGATGATCCTGACTATGATAAAACGAAAACATGGTTTGAGCGAGCAGCGGAAATTAACAGTGATGATCCTAGAAGCTCCGCGAATAAATTTATACGAGCCGTCTCAAAATATGGATTACTTTATTCAGGAAAATCTCTGAGTATTAAAGGTAATACAAGAAAAGACGCCACCAAAGATCGTTTAGATGAAACAACAGAGATTATTGGTCGCGGGGTAGTCAATCACGTTATAAATAAGCTGCAAAAGCATGAAGATGAGATAAATAAGCAGCAAAGTAAAGAGAGCAGAAATACTGAAAAAGATCTTAAACGTAATAGAATATTGCCAGGTATCAGTGAAATTATTAATGCGGAAATTGATGGTGCTCTAAAAAAAGGAGAACAGGATTTAGCCGGTTGGGGAGGTGCGTTTTATTTTTGGGATCATGAGCTCGGGTCAGGTAAAACTATTGGTGACGTAATAAAGGAAGATCCTGAAAAACTTGAGAAATTTTTGGCAATTAATGCGGCTGCGACCAGATATTCTATGGGGTCGGAATTGTATGAAGACTTTGCTGATTGGGAGTTTTCTGATGGTATCTTATTTGGCATAAGCGCCCCAATACCAATGTCTTTAAAGGCGGAAATTTTTGAGAGAGCTGCAACAGGTAATTATTCGGGGGCAGTGAATCAAGTTGATGGCTACGTATATAGTGATAAAGAAAAACGATGGATTAAGTATGATGGTAAATCTCTTGGTCATGAGTTTGATTCTGTATCATTCGATACTGCAGAAGGAATCAAGTTGAATCTTAGAAGACAAGCTCGTCTAAAACATCAAAACACTGATTTTGATAGTATAGATGTGCTTGGAAACCATGATAATACAAGCAATGTTGCTCCTGTTCATAGGGATCAAAGTTATTTGGATCAAATCAATCCCGAGAATTTTTTACCGGGATATGATGATTTAGAGTTCTGGTCTGGTAAAAAGAGTGATTTACGTCAAGGAAAACAAGAAGATGTAAATCAGCTTGATAGCGCCAAAGAAAAAGAAAGCTTAGGGTTTTTAAATGGCTTGCCTCGGAACTCTCTGATGTCTTCTCAAGCAAACAGGCAATCAAAATTTATGCAATGACCTTTTCTTATGGCTTCTGAAAATAAGATAACTGCTTAGGGATAGAGGAGTTATTACTAAAACAGCGCTACCCACTGAAAAAAAATAAAACAGGAAGAATGTATAATCTTCCCAATGTTTTGCGGTCGCGGTGCCATGGTTCGCTCCTACTGTTTTCAAAAGAACAGGCGGGTACAGTTCAGATAGTGTGTCATAGCAAAAAACAGTAGCAAATATGAGCCATATGACAGACATAAATAGCGCTGTATATTTAAGGTAAGATATGAAGTTGGACGGTAAAGCTAACCAGTTTTTCAAAGCTTTGAAGTAGTTATTCAGTTTTCTCCTTTTTGCTAGGTAAACAGGAATTGTTATCGTCAAAAGTAGGGCGATTATGAGGATGGAGATCAATACTGTTGATAAAAACATTCCCCAATATTTTCTGTAAATATAAATATCGGGGGGGCGTGCCCCAGCTGAAGTACATTGTGAAATCAGATGGTTTTGCAAACACTAGGGATATGTACAGAAGTACACAGAAGATGGTTGCAGAGACGCAAGCGAGTATGCTGTAAGCCAAGCAACGGTTTTTGAATTCAGCTTCTATTTTATCGATTAGAGAATGCATAGATAATAGCACCTATTTATATAATGCACGCAATGCTAGTTGGTTTGAATCCTTTGAACAATTAAATAAAGATGATGTCGGCTGAGTGGCGTTAATGTTGTGCCGTTTGGAGGGAGTCAAACATGTCATGAATAAATCGCTGATGCTGGTCAAGTTTTAACAAAAAATCTAAAATAAAGGGTAAGGTTATGGGGTGGTTTAAAAAGATATTTAAAAAAGTTGGAAATGTATTGAAAGATGCAGCCCCAGCTATTGGTGCGCTGGCGGGGATTGGCGGATTGGGAGCTACTGCTGGTTTTCTTGGGGCAGGTGGGGCACTTTTTAACGGTTTTGCCGAACGCAAACGTGCGAAAAAACAGGCTAAAATGGCAAGGCGGTTTGCGGCACAGGACGCGGCTAACAGCCTACGAAATACGCAACGTTTAGCGGGGCAACAGCGCGCCAACTTTGCCGCAGCGGGCTTGAAAATCGAAGGCAGCCCGGCCCTGTTGATTGAAGAGACTGAAAAGCTGGGGGCGCAGGAAGTTGATAATATTCTCTATGCAGGAAATCAGAAAGCAAAAGCTTATAAACGTGCCGGAAACAACGCTATGATCGGTGGTTTTTTGAATGCAGGATCAAGCTTCTTATAGATAATGATATTTTAAGATAGAGATCTAATCCCTTTATATCTTATGGTTGAATAAAGTGGCGCTTTCTGAGTTAATTGGCTATCTGAGGTTTGATTAATAGGTGAGCTAGAAGAATGCTAATTACCGCTATTCAGTCACGTTTTAAGGAAATAGAATTCAAACGGGTATTGAAAGCCTTTATCATTTCTATACTGGTTCTTTTTCTTCTGACTTTTGCCTATGAATTTATTGATAAGCTTTATTATGACTTCACTTTGATAGATGAAGCGAACCCGCAAAAGGGAACTCTACTTTTGGACAGAGCTCTGGAGTTGATCATAAAGTTTTCGCTTTATTTAATTCTCTATCAAATCCCGTCAAATTTGCCTGTTCTCCTGGGGGGATTGGTCCTGAATTTTTTTAAAGTAAAACGTATTATTTGGACATATCTGCTATTTGTTATCTGCTTTATTTCATATGATGTTTATAACCTTTTTGATCTTATGTATCCGCGTGAAGGTACCTCAACCTTTGGATACAGCACGAGGGATTGCGTGGCTGTTGTTGATTATGTTCGAACAGCTTGCGGGTATGAGATCTGGGTAAAAGGCTTTTTTAGGGATTTGGCTGAAGGTTTGATTGGTTCAGCGGTTTATCTAAGGTTTTATCAAAAAGGACCGAAAGAGGATGTCGGACAATTGGCAGTTGAATAAGGATGGCACGGCAACGTTTTTCACGGATGAATTTGGCCCTGTCACAATTGATCAGGATAATTTTTTTGATACAGCCCGGGATGATATCATCGATATTAAAAAGGACCATGAGGATTATCATGAATATGGATTTTTATATGATCTTGGTATTTCAACGAAAGATGTTGATCACAAAGTCGTATCCGCAGCTTTGGCAACCTTTGCAACTCCGCTAGGACCAAAGTATGGAAATTTTGCCGGGCCAGGGTTCGTAAAGCATTCTTCGGCTAATCCCGATGTTGTGACAAACTACACAACAAACTTACATCTTCTTGATCCCGGATTGGTACAGCGTACTATCGTCGTGAAAGATGGAAATTACCATATTCGTACTGTAGGTATTGGCACTGGTTATTTTAAAGATCAGAATGTAGATTATGCGAAAGATGTCTGGGGTTTTGCTGATAAAAGAATAAAGAATTGGATTGAGTCATACCAAAAAAGTAACAGTTTACGAATGGTTCCGACACACAAAAAAATAATTGGCGATGAAATAGAAAAATCGTTACTTAATGACCGCTTGCCTGGTGTTCTCGGCTCTGAGGAGGCTGTGTCTGAGAAAAGTATTGATCATAAGAGTTCATTATATTCCCGGACTCTTCTCAAAGATCCAAAGGATGCCATTGATACTGATGAAATTTTATCAGCACGTATGCGTGAAGGCTTCACAAAACCTCAAATAGATACTTCAGATGTTGATATGGCAGACAACGTGGCCGGGTTCTTGAATAACTTTTCAAACAACGAACTGTTACGGGTACAGTAAATGCCAACGACTTAATGCCTTTGTAGGCATCCTTCCAACCATATCTCTTTAGTTTTCTCTTTAGATCCAAGCATAGCTTCTGGATCTATTTTTTTGCCCAAATTCAGTGGGTTCAAGCTTAAAAGGTTATCAAAATGCCAAATATCCCTGATAGTCGAGCCCCCGCGACAGTTCGATTTCAACTGCCTGATGAAAATATTGGTGCAGTTACGAGTGGTCTTTCCAAGCTTTCACAAGCTGTTCATGAAAAAGATAAAAAGAAGAAAGAGGAAGAAAAGGCACGTAAACAAGAGCCTGCCACTGCCGATGTTGATCCTGCTGAGAGCCCACAAGATGAAAGTCCCATCGAAGGTGTGAAATCTGATCTGAGGGACGCATCGGAATACATGCAGGAAAAATTGCGTGATATTGATCTGTACGAAGAAATGTCAGAATTTGCGTCTGGTCTTTATCAGGGGATTAGGGAGCAGCTTGGCTTTACAGACAGTTCGCCATCAAAAATTGATGAACAAATTAGGACGTCCTATGCGGATATGAAAACGGACCTGATGGCGCGACAGAGTTTCAAAAACGAAAATGATGCTGCCGTTTTCAGTCAGCGATTTGATGAAAAAGCCCGTTTTGATCAACAGTCTCTCGGGGCCTTTAAACAACAAGTTCTTAGAGAAAAAATTTATACGACTGTTGATCGCCATATTGAAAAATACGGGGCTGGGGTTATTGGCAATCCAGATACTTTGACGGATGCCATTATCGTTATTGATAGCAATATCAACGATCTTGCGCCGGGCATAGGGCGTGAAGCCGCCGTTGAAAAAAGCAAAGAAGCACGTAGAAGCTTATTGTCCTTTGCACTTCAAGGGCGTGCGAAACAGGGGAACTACGACGCATTACAATCCTTGTTGGATGGCGTTGACTCGGCAACAGGGGCGGCGATCAATATTGATGAGTATGTGAACCGCGAAGATAAGGGGTATTTTCAATCCATTGCCTCAAAAGGAATTATACACAATGAGGCCACGAAGCTTCTGGATGATGTTTCAGCCGCGGAGCTGTCCGAAGAGGATTTGCTTCGAACGTTGGAACATTACCCTGATCAGTTGGTCGGCAAGGAAGCAGGTCTTCTTTGGAAAAGTCAACAACGCCTTCAAGCCAAAGAACAAAGAGAGAGAATAAAGGGGCAGCGTTATTCCGCCTGGAATTACCTTGTCGAGAACAGAGGTAATATTGACGTTAATAATCTTTCGCTAGATTTAAGTGAAGCAGATCGAGATCAGATTGCAGAATATGCTGATAAAATTAACGCTGGCGATAACGGCTTCCCTTCTGATGTTGAGTTTAAGCGCCAACAAGGTTCGCGTGCCTTATACGAGATTAACGGATTACAGGTTGCTGACCCTGAAGCATTCCAAAACTATGATCTATCCCATTACTTCAAAGATCTATCACCGAAGCAAATCAGCCAAGTTATGGCTATGCAGCAAAGTGAGCCGGATCCTCGTAGCTCTGCTGATTTTAAATTGCGCGAACGGTTGGCACAAAGAGCCCAGAAAAATATTACCGGCAGTGATGGGCAAGGAGAGTTTGATCGGGATGCTTTTGTTGACTTCCGTGTTCGCCTTGATGAAAGGATTGACGAATATAACGGAACGCATAATGAACCCGCGGGACCTTTTGAAGTAGAGCAAATCGTCAATGATATGGTCGCGAATGGCGAGGTGGTTTTCCCGAATCTTGAAAATGAGGTTATTTGGGATGAAGAGGGACGTGATGTCTTGATTGGTGAAGGAGGTGAAAGCTTAAGTAAGGAGAATAGCAATGAGGACCAGGATAATAGTGAAACCCCAATAATTGATATGGCCTATGAACAAGGACATGAAGAAAAAGGAGCAGTAAAAATAGATGATTCTTATACTTTAGATAGAAAAAATTGTACTATTACCGAAATGATTTTTGTTCCTAAAGAGATAAAAGATGATTTGTATTTGATGAATATTCAAATTATATCTTTAGAAATGGATGCTAGTCCTAGTAAGATTTTGTTGTTTGAAAAAATTTAAACACAAAAGGCTCAAAAGTTTTTTTAGCTCGCATAGCCGCTGAGGCGCAAAGCTTAGTAATAAAAGTGTGTAATGGTAATATTCTAAGTCAAGCTTTATTTCAAAGTATTTTGAAAATTTACAAAACCAACAACTTCTATTTGAT
>NZ_CAKZMP010000378.1 GCF_937128705.1 uncultured Kiloniella sp.
CGAGCTCTGTAGAGTGAACCCTCTGCCTTATCAACTTGCTGAATGTGCACCTGAGTACCTGTTGGTGTTGATTTTATTTGGGCTAAAGCTTGGTCTGCGGCCATTTTTGCGGGCTCATAATTTTTGAATGCGCCGACTTGAATTCCCCAATCTGTAATTTCTTGAGCAGCACTCCCGACAGGTTGCACCGCTGCAATCTGTTCTGGAGCAATCTGCCCAGGAAGAGACAGACCAGCAGATGCGGTCAGGATAGGCTGAGGCGCTGGTTGTGGCGGTGCGGAGGCGATAATAGTTTCACGACGGGGGTTCCGCTTTGGCGCGACAGGTAACTTTGCAACCTGAGTGATGCCAACACGTTTGAAGCTTTTATCCAGAATTTCTTTCATATGACGGTCACGAGAACGACCAGTCTTTCCCCCGAAAACAACACCGATTAAACGACGCTCGTTACGTACCACAGATGCAACCAGATTAAAGCCAGAAGCGCGGGTGTAGCCTGTCTTTATACCATCAGTTCCCTGATAACTGGCAAGGAGCTTGTTATGGTTTCGATAGGATCTGTTTTTGTACTTATAGCTCTGCGTTGAAAATAGGTGATAGTACTGGGGAAAATCACGCTTTAGCGCGATAGCCAATTTTGACATATCGCGTGCCGTGCTCAATTGGCCACGGTTTGGCAAGCCAGACGCGTTACGGAATGTTGTTCTGGTCATACCCAAGGCATGTGCCTTTTTGGTCATCATTCTGGCAAAAGTTGTTTCTTTTCCACCGATGGCTTCGGCCATAACAACGGCTGCATCGTTCGCAGATTTTGTGACCAGTGCCATAATCACATCTTTGGTTGAAATGGTACTTTTGTATCTTAACCCAAGTTTTGACGGTGCCATACCAGCAGCTCGCTTTGATACGGGGAGCTTTTGTTTCATGGTCAACTTGCCCTTTTCCAAGGCATCAAATGCCATGTAGAGGGTCATCATTTTTGTCAGGGAGGCAGGATAGTTACGCGTATCTGCGTTTCTACTGTACAGAACTTCGCCAGTATGTGCATCAATCACAAGGGATGCGTACTTGGCCTGTGCCGGTGCCATAAGCACGAACAGGGTCAGAAGCATAGTGGAAATGAGCTTCAGTCCTAGGTTCATTAATTCCCCCCTTTAAAATGGGCTTGTCGATAAATTTTAGGCGATTTATCGAATGTTATAACTCAAATACGTCTACTAACCATTTAAAACAGAAGGATTCTACATAAAATCGATTCTTCTGTCTAGTTGCCATTAACCATCTGCCATCAGGATGACATATTTATCTTGAGAATGTGTAAAGATACAATGCCAATGTTAATAAATGGCAAAAATGGCGGAAAATTGTTTAATTTTACATATTGAGGATAAAATGCGTCTAGCTCAATTCGTGCCATTGGTATTTTCACCGCTGTTGCTTGCTGCAGGGTGTGCTTATCAAGGGAATATCGATAAGCCTTACACACAAAAGGCGACTTGGTTCAGTTATGTTGGCGGAGATGATATCCGTGAACGTTGTGTTCCGGGTGTTACTGAATATCGGTTGGTTTATAACGCTGTATATGATGAGCAGATTCGCAGCTATGAAATTAAAGGTCAGCCAGGTGGCTCTGCCGAGATGGTTTCCAGAGTTCAGGAAGGTCATGGTCTTAGAGGATCTAAAATCTCTCTTTCAGATCCTTTGGCCCAGTTTGGTTGGGAAAAATCTATCAAAAGACTTTCTGCTGCAGAAGTGAGTGAACTAGAGGGGCTTTTAAAAGTATCGGGTGCAGGCGAACCACATACAAAAGGGAATCGATTGCGTTCTGATGATTTTTATTGGGTATCAGCACTCTGTTATGACGGCGCTTTTGTTTATAACGGCTGGAAGAAAACATCCGAAGGGTTTGAACATCTGGCCTTTATGCCTTTCTTACTCAAGCATGATGAAACAGGTATAGATGTAAATCCAGTTCGTGACGTTGGGACAAAAAATGCGGCGCGGATGCATCAATCAAAAGCAGAACAACGAAAACACTTTGACCTTGAAGTCGGGGAGAATGGCCTTTTGACCGCCTTTTAAAGCTTATCATTAATCCTGGATCCCAAAGGTCCTAGCTTGTTTTTCCAGCAGGTGGCGCGAAAGCTTCACCTGTTTTTATATGTGCTCTACGAGGTTTTATGGTTTCTACAGGCAAAGAGATTGTGATCTTCTGTCTCTTTTCGCGTTGATTGCAATGTGTCATTTCGGTTGCAATCGCGTTATGTGTTTGTTGCATTGCAGCATTGCCCTTGAAATCTCAAATTAAATGTGTATGTTAATGCTTATGTTGCATTGCAGCATGAGTGAGTTGTCGGTTGGGGAGGATGAAGGTTCCGCCCTGAATTAAGAGCGAAGGTAGCCTTAATTTTTACCATAAGCGGGTAAATGCAGGCGGAACGCCGTGAAAACGAACTAATCCTAGGAGACTAAGGTGACAACAACAACTAAGAAAAAGTTGGCAGATACGACTGAAAGTAAGGCGAAAGCTGCACAAGCTAACGCCAAGAATACTGGTAAAGATACTGTCATTAACGGAACTGAAACCGTGGAGAATATGATGAAATCAAGTATGGACGCTGCTACTAAAGGCTATGAGCAAGCTTTTTCTTTTTCTCAAGCTCAGGCAGAAAAAGTTATGGATACTCTTTATAAGCAATGCGAAAGCGCTGCTGAATTGAACAAAGAAAGTGCTGAATTGGCTGCTAAGTCAGGCAACAGTATTTCTGAAGGTTATCAGAAGCTGAACTCAATGTTCATGGGCATGGCACAGGATGCTATGAAAAAGAACTTTGCAGTTGCAGAAGCTTTTCTTGGCGCAAAAGATTTCAACGAAGTAACAGACATTCAGTCTAGCTATGCACGTGAATCTTTTGATGCCATGGTAAAAAACGGCAATGAGCTAACAACACTGACAACCAAGCTGACGACTGAGGCTGTTGAGCCAGTTCGCAAGCAGGTTTCTGAAGCTGTTGAGAAAATGACAAAAGCTGCTGCTTAAGTTTTAAAAGCACGCTTTTTTTATAAGTAACGCCGAAAGCCCTGCTTAATGCAGGGCTTTTTGTGTGAATAGAGCCTTTTATCTTGAGCAGAGCCATCTTGAACAGGGAATGCAGGCACCCTATAATATAATGCTGTTGGTAATAGAGTTTTATGCATGGTCTGAGGGCTTGGTTGTTTTTCACCAGTGCTAAATTTAGTCATGCTGGACTTTGTCACCTGTTTACCAAGGTATAATAAAATTGTAGATACCTTGATGCGATAGCATGATGTCGCTGGAAAGTGTATCTCTGAAGACTAGGAATGATTAGGTAGTTTCTCTATGAGTGGAAAAGAGCGTGATGATGATTTTGGCACGTCGGACGACATTCTCGTAAAACCACGCGAGAAAACCAAGCGTCCGTCGATGTACAAGGTTTTGTTGTTGAATGATGATTACACGCCGATGGAATTTGTTATTCATGTCCTGACACAGTTTTTTGGCAAGGGACAGGATGACGCCACGCGTATTATGTTGCAGGTACATCAAAAAGGTGTCGGTGTATGCGGCGTGTTCAGCTATGACGTTGCCGAAACAAAAGCAACACAAGTGGTGGATCTTGCTCGTAAAAATCAGCACCCGTTGCAATGTACTATCGAAAAAGAATAATAAACGAATGATCTATAAATCGGGGGCAGTCTGCCCCCATTTCTCTAAAATCCAAAAAAAAATCAGATTTCTTTTAATATTTACCCTTTCTTCTTTTTTTTACCTCTACAATAATTTTGTACAATTTAGGTAACATCCTGAAAAAATATATAATTTAAGGGAAATGTACCTAATTTGGCCATGATTAAGGACGATAAAGGTAATGTTATTTATCTAACGTCTTGTTGAGCGAACATACTCTCCCTAGGTATAGTTTGTAACAATGGTCAAAGAGATTGGGTTGATATTAGGGTACTGGGGTCTTGGCATTTTGTAAGCATAGACCGTTTGCATTTTGAGACGCTGGTAAGTCAACTCAAACAATCTGATCACGATGGTTGTGAAGGGAAGTTAATTTATGGCAATGCTATCAAACAATCTGGAACAGACACTGCACAGAGCCTTGGCCTATGCCAATGAGCGTCGGCATGAATATGCTACGCTAGAGCATCTGTTGCTGTCGCTTACAGAAGATCAGGATGGCATTTCAGTCTTTAGAGCTTGCGGTGTTGAAATTGAAACGCTGCGCGAAGATCTGCTGGATTACATCGATAACGATCTCTCTAATCTAACCACTGTCCATTTGGGCGATGCAAAACCAACAGCTGGGTTTCAGCGGGTTTTACAACGTGCCGCGATACATGTGCAGTCATCTGGCCGCGAAGAAGTGACAGGCGCCAACGTATTGGTCGCCATGTTCTCGGAACGGGAAAGTCATGCTGTATTTTTTTTGCAAGAGCAGGAAATGAGCCGTCTGGATGCGGTGAACTATATCAGCCATGGCATCACAAAGGTCGAAGGGTTGGAAGAAACCCGTACTATTCACGGCGCTGATGATTTAATGGATGAGGGTGAAGGCCAAGCAGCCAAAGGACGCGAAGCAATTGACGCTTATTGTGTTGATCTAAACCAGAAAGCCAAAGACGGTAAAATTGATCTGTTGGTTGGTCGCGAGCAGGAACTGGAACGCACAATTCAGGTTCTTTGCCGTAGAACCAAGAACAATCCGTTGTATGTTGGTGACCCAGGCGTTGGTAAAACGGCTATTGCCGAAGGTCTTGCCAAAAAGATTGTTGATGGCGAAGTGCCGGAAGTTCTCAAAGAGACCAAAATTTTCTCTCTCGATATGGGGTCGCTTTTGGCAGGAACTCGTTATCGTGGTGACTTTGAAGAGCGTCTTAAGGGCGTGGTTAAAGAAGTCGAAGCCATGGATGGTGCCGTTCTCTTCATTGATGAAATCCACACCGTTATTGGTGCCGGAGCAACATCTGGCGGGTCTATGGACGCGTCAAACCTTCTTAAACCTGCGTTGCAGAACGGGGATTTGAGCTGCATTGGGTCAACGACCTATAAAGAATATCGCAATCATTTTGAAAAAGATCGTGCCTTGGTACGTCGGTTCCAGAAAATCGATGTCGCTGAACCTTCAATTGAAGATGCAGTCAAGATTTTACGAGGCCTGAAGCCTTATTACGAGGAGCATCACTCGGTTAAATACTCTAACGAAGCTTTACGTACGGCTGTGGAGCTTTCCGCACGTTACATTGGGGATCGAAAACTACCGGATAAAGCCATTGATGTGATTGATGAGGTCGGCGCATCACAGATGCTGTTGCCCGAAGATAAGCGCAAAAAATCGCTAGGTGTGAAGGACGTTGAGGCTGTTGTGGCCAAGATTGCCCGTATCCCGCCGAAATCAGTTTCCAAGGATGACAAATCTGTCCTCAAGAACCTTGAGCGTGACCTGAAGACCATGGTTTACGGACAGGATCAGGTGATCACCTCACTTGCGTCTGCGATTAAACTTGCTCGTGCCGGGTTACGTACACCGGAAAAACCGATTGGTAGTTATCTTTTCACTGGCCCAACCGGTGTCGGTAAGACAGAGGTCGCAAAACAGCTGTCCCATTCACTGGGTGTTGAGTTAACGCGCTTTGATATGTCCGAATATATGGAACGTCACGCAGTTTCTCGTTTGATTGGGGCGCCTCCGGGATATGTCGGGTTTGATCAGGGCGGTCTGTTGACTGACGCGATTGATAAGACGCCGCATTGCATTCTCTTGTTGGATGAAATTGAGAAAGCGCATCCGGATATCTTCAATATCCTGCTACAGGTTATGGATAATGGTCGCTTGACTGATAACAATGGCAAGACCATTGATTTCCGGAACGTGATCCTGATCATGACCTCTAACGCTGGTGCCGCGGATATGGCGAAACCTGCGATTGGCTTCGGCCGCGAAGTTCGCATCGGGGATGATGAAGAGGCTGTGAACAAGATCTTCACACCGGAATTCAGAAACCGTCTGGATGCAATCATTCCCTTTAAGAACCTATCCCCGGTTGTTATGGCCAAGGTGGTCGACAAGTTCATTATGGAACTGGAAACCCAGCTGGCAGACCGTCAGGTTACCTTTGAATTGTCACCAAAGGCCAAGAAGTGGCTGGCAACAGAAGGGTATGATCCGCTCTATGGGGCACGGCCACTGGCCCGTGTTATCCAGAATGAAATCAAAAAACCGCTGGCCGAAGAACTTCTGTTTGGCAAGCTGACCCGTGGTGGTGTTGTCCGCATTGATATCAAGGACAATAAACCAAGCTTTAGCTTCCCGGATGAAACAAAAAAGCCAGGAGCAAAGAAGTCTCGGCGTAAGCAGAAAGCTTAGAAGGCTCTGTCATAAAAAATGGCCCTGCATTTGCGGGGCCATTTTTTTATGGCTTCTAGAGACGAAGACTGTGCACTTTAGTGTCGCTGGAAGGGGGGCTTTCCCCCCTTCCAGCTAAATGCCTAGGTTTCCATAACTTGCTGTGGGGTATCGGCGGCAAGATCTTCCTTATCAAGGACTGGATCAAGGATAGAGCCTTTGTTCAAATTCCGAGTCATATACATCATTGCCAGAAGTACAATCAAGAGCAAGCCGCTGCCCATCGTCAGGGCGTAGTCTTCCATTTGAAGGATTGAATAGAGGAAGCCATAGAGGGCAGAGAGTAGGAAGCCGATGGCGAGGCCGTTGGTGCGACCTTTGGTGGCTGCGGTGATATAACTGGCAATGGATATGACAGTCACAGCTGCGGCGAGGGAATATGACAAGCTAAAGCTGATGTGCTCGGACAACGTCAGTAGTATTAGATAGAACACGGACAGAGAAACCCCGACCAATAGGTACTGCACCAGATGCAAGCGGATACCACGGGTGAACTCGAACACCAGTAACATAAGGTATGTCAGGGCAACGAACATAATACCGTACTTCGCTGCACGTATAGACGTGCCGTAGTGGGACACTGGCTCAAAAAGCTGTGCTTCGGCAATGATTTCGCCCAAGTTTATATCATCTGATGCCCGGAAAACCTGAGGGTAATTTCGAGACAGGTGACTGACTTCCCAGGTGGCATTAAAGCTATCATTGGTGATATCACGGCTTTTGGGCAGGAACTGTCGAAAGCTTGGGTGGGGCCAGTCAGCGGAAATGTTTATCTGGGTGTTCATACCCAAAGGAATTGCCCTGATATTGCGACTACCGCGTAGCGAGGTGTCAAATTGTACGGAAAAATCAGTGAGATCCTGTGATGGATCAAGCTTGGCAGAAAAACCGCTGACAAGATAAGGCGTTTGCAAGCCAGTACCGGGCATGAGTTCCAATTTTTTGCCATTCACACGAACTGCTGGTGAGGAACCGATACCGCTGTTATCCGTTAAGGCAATGGCAATATAAGCTTGGTCATAGTGAATTTTTTGCAGGTTCTTTATTGGTGGTGGATCGAGACGAAAGTTTGCTGACCCTTTGATGTCAGCGGTATAAACAAGACTTTTATAGATGGAACGTTCTCTAAAATCATGGGTGAGATCACTGTCGAGTTTTAGTTGATCGGGGAGTACAACAAGTTTGTCCTGACCCGCGATAATCCGGTCCTTACCGTTGCTGTCTGTAATACGGGTTTCTGTTGTATAGGGAATAACAAGAATGGGCGCGGCAAGGGTTTGTTCCTGTCCCCATTCCTGATCGGTTTCATGAAGAACCGAACGATAAAGGCTGTGCCTTTCCTGCATTAGATCGTGAACGAGCGCGGTAGGGATGAGCATCATCAAGGTCAGGAATCCGATGATGACAGCCTTAATCATCAGCGGGTTGCTATTGGCAATTTTGCCCCCTAAATCACCTGTTAACCCTGAAGCCTGTTGAGCATAGCGTCCATAGAGCCAGCGCAGACAGACCAGTCCGATGATGGCAAAAACGCCTAAAAATAGAACGACGGCCAGAATGACCAGTACAGTGGTAAAGTCGATCATTTTTCCTCCCCCTTAAAGGAAATCTGTAATTGAAGCATCTCAAAAGACGCACTGAAAATTGATAAAAAGAAGTAATGAAGAAAGAGATAGAAGGGCTTTGGGCTGATTTTTTGAACTGATTGGGGCAATCCAAGGAAAAATGGCGCAAACTTGCCACAGTTTAAGCAAATCTATCGGTCAGACTTTTCCCCGTGAGATTGAACCGACACCAAACTTGAAGGGGGATATGATGATAACGCGGGGTGTTCTTTCGACTGTATGTATTGGCGCGTCTTTGATTTTCTCTGGCGCTGTCTGGGCCGAGACCATGACAGGACAAAATCTTGCCGAGGCAGCTTTGGTGCGAACAACACAGAATGTTGTTTATGATAGTAGCTACCACTCAATAGCCTATCCCGGTGGTGATGTGCCTGCGAACATTGGTGTCTGCACCGATGTGGTGATCCGAAGCTATCGGGCGCTAGGGATTGATTTGCAAAAGCTGGTACACGAAGACATGCGGGCCAACTTTGCCAGCTATCCAAAGATATGGGGATTGACATCAACGGATCGAAATATTGATCATCGTCGGGTGCCAAACTTGCGGGTTTTCTTTTCCCGTCGCGGTCA
>NZ_CAKZMP010000379.1 GCF_937128705.1 uncultured Kiloniella sp.
ACATCGAAGCTTACGGAAATTACACTAAGTTGTTTTTAAATGATGAAATGATTGTGAGGCACGAAAAAAGATCACATTACGAAACTATTTTAAATGATAGAAATTTCTTACGAGTACACAAATCGTTTATTGTCGCTATAAATAAAATCAAGTTTATTGAAGGCTGTTTCAGGCTTGATCCCTTCACTGGGATCCATTCGCTGGGATGATGGTGCCGAACAAAGTCGAAACCCGTCCATTGCTTATATGCCACAAGATACAGGAGGCACATCTTCATTAACAGTTATGGAAGTTATATTGCTTGGCCGATTACAATCTCTTGGCTTAAGTATTCCTAAGGATCTTCTTGATGAAGCTTATAACAATCTGAAAACCTTTGGCTTGGAAAGTTTATCAATAAGAACGTTGGATGAGCTGAGTGGTGGGCAAAGACAGCTTGTATATTTGGCTCAAGCTCTTTTTCGTTTACCCGAAGTCCTTTTGCTTGATGAACCCACAGCAGCCTTGGATTTACGGCATCAATTAATCGTTTTAGATAAAGTTTCTAAGTATTGTAAAAACAATAAAACAATAACGGTTGCTGCGATGCACGATATTTCTTTAGCCGGTAGATATGCAGATCGTTTAATCTGTCTGAAAAACGGTAAAATAATTGCAGACGGTTCGCCGAAAAAAGTATTGTCACAATCGTTAATTCAGGACTTGTATGGAGTGCAAGCTGATTTAATGGATGGGGGTAACGGAACACTTCATATTACACCTTTATACGCAGTCTGATTATTTTTGTAGGGTAAACGATCAATAGTTTATCCTTCAGATGAGTTCGCGATATTAATACTTCCGATTATGTGTCTTAGGGCGGGAAATGTAAAAGTCAACGTGGACCAAGTGCAGCAGGAAAAGTCTCGGTATTTGGGCTTTAGAAGCGTGGAGGCAAAGTCTATACAAAAATTACATCTGATGATTTTCAACAGGATCATTATTCCCTCTCGCAGAAAGGAAAGGGATTTCCGATAGCATTGTTTATTCTGGCTGTTGGAAGGGTGTAAGGTGAAGGATGTATCCGACACTTCAGAGAACCGTAACTACCACAAATCACCAGATGCTGTATATCCTGTTATCAGGCTATTTAGCGTTTCTGTCGGAAGGGCTAGCCCTTTCGAAGAGGGGGGGGATCGGTCATGGCAGAGACTAACTGCCAAAATTGATCTGCGGCTCTTTTTTCACAAAGGTATCAGGCTGCTGTATGATCTTTTTCTTTTTTATCAAAACTAATGACAGGTTCCATACGCTCAAGGATATCATCGGCGAGATGACACTTTATTTGATGTCCGCCACTCAAGGTTTTGATCCCCGGTACTTCTTTGGCGCAGAGATCACCGGGAACTTCAGCAACATGTGGGCAACGGGTGTGGAACGGGCAACCAGAAGGCGGGCTCATAGCCGAAGGAATATCCCCATCAAGAACGATGTGTTTTTTCTCAACCGATGTGTCCGCAATGGGAATAGCCGAGAGTAGGGCCTCTGTGTAAGGATGATAAGGCGGTGCAAAGATCTGATCTGTTGTGCCTTGTTCGACAATATGACCCAAATACATAACAATCACACGATCTGCGATGTATCGTACGACAGAGAGATCATGGGAAATAAACAACATTGTTGTTTTGGCTTCGCGCTGAATATCCATAAGAAGCTCTGTAACCGCGGCCTGAACAGAGACGTCCAGTGCTGAGACAGGTTCATCCGCAACTACAATTTTGGGATGACCGGCAAAGCAACGGGCGACGCCGATGCGTTGTTTTTGACCACCGGAAAGTTGTCGGGGCATACGCGATGCAAAAGCCCTGGGAAGTTTGACCAGGTCAAGTAGCTCGAGCATACGGCTCTCACGTTCTTTCTGGTTCGCCCCAATATTAAACTTTTCAAGCGTTCGGATAATTTGTGACCCGACAGAATGGCTTGGGTTGAGAGTATCGAACGGGTTCTGAAATACCATCTGAAGGGAAGCAATGGTTTCCGGTGTACGATTATCAACTTCAACCGCTTCTATATTCAGGCCATCCATTGTCACTGTACCGTCAGTGGCTGTTTCCAATCCTAACAAGACTTTGGCGAGGGTTGATTTACCACAACCAGATTCACCCACAATTGCCGTTGTTTCGGACTCTCTGGCCGTAAAGGACAAGGTTTCATTGGCTTTGACAGTACGCGTGTCTGATCCGCCAAATATGGCATTCGCAGCTACGTGATAGTATTTTTTCAGGTTTTCAACTTTGAGCACTTCACGGCCGGGTTGAATGGCTTCATGCTGCTGTAAGTTTTCCGGAAGGGCCGTCCAATCGATTTCCTGAAAACGCAAGCAACGGCTTGTATGCCCTTCTTCATTTGCCACGGGCATCATACTGATATGGCCTGCATTACAAACTTCTTCGACATAGTGATGACAGCGTGGTCCAAAGTTACAGCCGCGGGGGCGTTGATTGGGCAGTGGTAACTGTCCGGGGATAGCGACAAGTGGGTGGGTGTTTTTATCGGCACCGGGTAAGGGAATGGATCGGAACAATCCCTGTGTATAAGGGTGCTGCATGCGATCAAAAACATCGTTGACGGTGCCACTTTCGACAGCTTCACCAGAATACATAATGGTGATGCGGTCACAGGTCTCTAAGATCAGTCCCAAGTTGTGAGAGATAAAGAGAATGGACGTTCCGAAGCGTTTCCCCAGATCCTTCACCAGATCAATAATACCGGCCTCTACGGTAACATCTAAGGCTGTTGTCGGTTCATCAAGCAGAAGCAACTTCGGCTTTGAAAGCAAGGCCATGGCAATGACAATGCGTTGTTGTTGACCGCCAGATAACTGATGCGGGTAAGAGCGCATCATGCGTTCCGGATCTGGCAGCTTAACAGCCTCTAACATTTCCAACGACCGGGCATAGGCCGCATCTTTGGAAACCTTTTCATGAATAATCGGAACTTCCATAAGCTGTTTTCCGATTTTCATGGCGGGGTTAAGGCTGGCCATTGGTTCTTGATAAACCATCGAGATCTTTGATCCACGAATGTCTTGCAATTCAGCCTCGGACATTTCCCCCATGTCCTTGCCCATAAATTTAATCGTACCCTCGGTTATCTTCCCTATATTGGATAGATCCCGCATGATACCAAGTGCAACAGTGGATTTGCCACAACCTGATTCCCCCACTAGTCCCATGGCTTCGCCGGGCATTACTTTGCAAGAAAAATCCATAACCGCGGGAATTTCACCCGTGCGGACAAAGAAGGATATCGAAAGGTTGTTAATCTCAAGAATTGGTGTGTCTTCAGTCATCGTCATCTCCCTTAATCCTTCCTCTAATCTTTCATGGACTCTTCACGAAGTGAGTCAGCCAATAAGTTCAAACCAAGAACAAATGACATCAGAGCCGCAGCAGGAAAGAGTGCGGGGTGTACATAAAGGCGAAGCAGACGTGAGCCCTCCTTGATAGCAGTGCCCCAATCGGGGCTTTCAGGGGCCATACCCAATCCGAAATAACCAAGAGTGCCGAGGAGAATGGTTGTGTAGCCAATACGCAGGCAGGCATCAACAATCAAAGGCCCCCGCGCATTGGGGAGGATTTCCCAAAGCATAATATACCAAGGTGTCTCGCCCCTTGTCTGGGCCGCTGCTATGTAGTCACGGGTTTTGATGTCCATAACCAAGCCGCGCACAATACGGAACACAGCCGGGCTGGTTGCGAAAACAACGGCGACAAAAATATTAAGCTCGTTCGGATCAATGGAAATGATGCCAAGTGGATCTGCATTAAAAACAAGCCCTGCATAGATCCAACCACCGAGGACCAAGGTTATTGCCAGCTGTATCCATAGAACTTCTACTCTTTTTTTGTACCGCGTGTAGAACAGGGTTACAAAAAAGACGATGGGAAAAAGAAAGAACAGCCCTGCCATAGCGTAGGGGATTGGTGTCTCTGTAATTCCCGGTGTGACCAAGAGGTAGAAAAGCAAAATAACCGGGAAGGCCAAAACGAGGTTAGCCAAGAATGAAAGAATGGTATCAGTCTTTCCACCGTAATATCCGGCAGGTAGCCCAAGGGAGATACCAACCATTAGTGCAAAGATTGTTGCTGCCGGGGCGATAATAAGAACAATCTGACTGCCGTAAACAACACGGCTGAACACATCCCGTGCAAGCTTGTCTCCACCAAACAAAAAGGCTTCACCACTTCCTGGTTCTATGGCACCGGGGAGTTTGTTTTTCATGACAACGATTTGGTCAAGCGGATCAAAAGGGGCGATGATGTCTGCAAAGATCGCCGTGAAGATCCAGAATGCGACGATGAGAACGCCAACGATACCAACACCACTATCAAATAACCTGCCATAAAGACCGAGTTGGTTTTGAAAAGCAAAACTTGCGGCAACCAATATGATCAGCGCAAGCCAAGTGGGCCATAATTGTATGAACGTCGTGGTGATAATGTCGAATGTTGATAAATATTCCATCGTAGCCCCCTTATTTCACACGAATTCGAGGGTTGAGGTAGGCATAGCCTACATCTGATATGAGCTGGGTTACCAGCACAACAATCACAGAAACAAGTGAGCAAGCCAACAAGAGATCAATATCATTATTCCCTGCTGCCTGAACGAGGGTAAAACCAAAACCCTGGTATCTGAACATGATTTCAACAATGACAACACCAGTTAG
Source organism: uncultured Kiloniella sp. (assembly GCF_937128705.1). Classification (GTDB taxonomy): domain Bacteria; phylum Pseudomonadota; class Alphaproteobacteria; order Kiloniellales; family Kiloniellaceae; genus Kiloniella. The sequence continues at coordinate 4,712 of NZ_CAKZMP010000379.1, forward strand.
AAGCCATGGGAATTGAAGCATAATGACGGTAAAGGGCGCTATTAGCGCATTGCGAAGAGCATGTTTGATAATGACGGCGTAAAAGCCCATGCCCTTAAGCCGAGCGGTTCGAATATACTGTGCTGTCATAACCTCTACCATTGAAGCACGTGTCATCCGGGCGATATAACCCATGCCGTAAATAGCCATTGTCATAACGGGGAGGGCGAAGTTGTAAAAGGTTATTCCTTTTGACGTTGCTGTTGCTGCTGAACCGTTTAACCATCCCAGCCACGAAGCAAATATGACGGTAAAAAAGATACCGGATACATATTCTGGCGTTGCTGTGGATGTGATGGACACAATGGATAGGCTACGGTCCATGCGCGATCCTTCGCGCATACCGGCAAGAATACCGATCACCAGGGCAGAGGGAATCATGACGGCCATAACCCAAAACATCAGCCAACCTGTTGATTGCAGGGCAGGGACCAGTTTATCAGCAACCTTTTTCTTAAACTTTGTAGAGCATCCAAAGTCTCCTTGAATAACACCGGAAAAGGTTGGGGCCGTGGGATCATCACAATATTTGAAACGCGATACTGCTTCGCCTGTTTTTTGATCTATATTAGGTTGTCTGGGCCAGAGACCTAGCCATGATCCGTATCGTTCAATAAAGGGGTCTCGGTAACCATTGTTTACCAACCAGGATTCAATCTCAACATCTGTTGCTCTCATATTCGTTTGAGAAATAGAAAGCTTACGAAGATTGGGATCTAGATTAACAAGTGAAAAGACAACAATCGTTAGGCATAACATGGTTAATACCATGACGCCCAAGCGTTTCAAAAAAAATGTAACCATATCTGCCCCGTTGTTTGAACGCATAATTTTTTATGTTTTTGGTAAACCAAAGGAGCTTCGGGGGCCGAAACTCCTTTGGTTGTTCCAAGAATACAATTATGCGTCGTCGAGCCAGACTTTTTCGAAATGGAATTCGAAAAGCGGATGCATGCCGTGATTACGGACGCTGGGTGCCGCATGATTAAAGAGATAACGCCAATATGGCTGGATTATGTGTCCGGAATCTTGCAAGATCTGTTCAAGATCTTTCATGATTTCCCGGCGTTTATCAGCATCCGCAACCGCAAGCGCCTGTTCCATTTTTGCATCAAATTCTGGGTTGCTATGTGCGGTTTCGTTCCAGGCTTCTCCTGATCGGTAAGCGAGCGCCATGATTTGAACACCCAGCGGGCGCATATTCCAGTTGGTGATAGAGAAAGGATACTTGGTCCAGTCATTCCAGAAGGTTGATCCGGGCAGTACTGTACGTTTGACTTTGAACCCGGCTTCACGGATTTGCGCGGCTACGGCATCAGCCGTATTTTTACGATAATCGTCATCAATTGAGATAAGTTCATGCTCATAATCACTTTGACCAGCTTCTGCCATGAGCTTCTTCGCGCCTTCAATATCACGCTCTTGTTTCGGCAGCTCGTAATATTCCGGGTGAAGAGGGGCCACATGGTGGTTTTCGGCAATGGTACCTGCTCCTCCGTTGCCGAGCTGAAGGACGGTTTCATTGTCCACAGCCATCTGCAGGGCTTTACGAACACGTTGATCATCATAGGGTTTGTGAGTTGCATTGGTTCTAAGAACAACCGTGGCTGATGTTACTACCTCTGATCTGGTTAGGCCCAAACTGTCCATAATTTCAATGAAATCGGCTGTCGTTTCGTAGTTGGTATGTACTTCTCCAGATTCAAACGCAGCAACTTCGGCAGAAGGATCTGTACCGTAGTCGATGAACTCAATACCATCCAGATAGACGTCGCCGTCCCACCATTTTCCATTTGTCCGACGTTTAACAGATGCGGAAGTACCAACTTCATATGATTCAAATTCGAATGGGCCTGTACCGATTGGATTAGAAGGAAGATCGCTCCCCATTTTCTCGAAGTCACGATGCACTACCAAGGCTGGGTAATCACTCATTCCCGGAATGATAGTGATGTCTGATTTTGGCAAATTTAGGCGAACAGTATGGCTGTCAATTTTTTCAATAGCACCTTCGATGGCTTTACCCGTATTTTCGTCGATAAGTGTCGCCATGCGACCTGCCATAGAGTTACCTTCGACAGCTTTGTCACACCAACGCGTCATATTAAAAACGACATCATCAGCATTAAAGTCATCGCCATTATTCCATTTAACACCCTTACGTACTTTTAGGGTATACACAGTGGCATCATCGTTGATTTCCCAACCTTCGAGCAGACGTCCTTCAAACGTAAAATCGCGGTTATAACGAACAAGTGGTTCAAGGAACTGGCGGGCAAGGTTGCCCATTTCAGACCAGTCAAATGTACGTGGATCTTTGAGTTCGCGTACATTTGTGGATACTTTTAGGATGCCACCTTTTTTGCCTTCAGCAGCGATTGCCTCTGATGGTGCAGCAATACCGAGCATGCCGTAAGCGGTTGCTGCGGTCGCGCCAAATACGCTTGCAATTGCAAGGAATTCACGGCGATCCATAAGACCTGCTTTGAACTCTTCAGCGTACATCGTGGCCGCTGGAGGAAGCCGCTGGCCGGTGTTGGTTTCATGCGTCATCTTTTTCTCCCTGTGACACAGTTATAATTTTTGTGGGGTCGAAATCGCAGAGCCTGCCAATTACGCAGTCTCTTTCAAGCTCCCCAAGTCATCGCATTCGGCACTAGAAAAGGGGCTACGTCAATTCACCCATTCGACAATCTGAGGTCCGAAAGCGACATCGTTCGCGATCAAAAGCGACATTGGGTTCGAATGCAAGCGGGAAATACGACTTCCCCTTGGTCAACTTGTCGTGATGCTAGGCGGCTGCTTTTCGGCTTGCCATGGCATCTGAGCGAATGGCCGAGGGCGTTTGTCCCGTGTGGGTCTTTATAAAGCGTGTGAAGTAGGCAGGCGTTGAGAAATTCAGGCGCTTTGAGATGTCGATGGCTTTCATGCCTTCGTCCTCCAGCATACGGCAAGCCCTTTGCAAAGTGTGCTGGGTGATCAGATCAGCGGCGGTCATGCCGCTTTCGCTTTTGCACACGCGTGTCAGATGGGTTGGCGTCACGCCAAGCTTGCTGGCGTAATCAGCCATATTGGCACCGCCCTTGGACGTGCTCTGGGATTGGACCAGCAGGGCACAAAAGGCCCGCATCAAGCGCCGCGCCGCGTTTTCGGTTGGCGCTTGGCGTTGATAGCGGTGTGCCCAGACCATCATCAGTTGCGCATGTGCGCTTGCGGCGATCTGCGCCATGGGTTCATTGCTTGTCGCTTC
>NZ_CAKZMP010000380.1 GCF_937128705.1 uncultured Kiloniella sp.
GGTCAATAGCTGCAATGGTGCTGATTGATGCCACGACATCCTTAAATAATGAAGGTTCGACCAGTCTAAAGCGCTCTAAGGCCGCATTTTCTTCTGGTTGAGGCTCTCCTTCGCCTTGTGATGGCTCGGGTGATGGTTCAGGCTCTGGTTGTGCTGCTTTCAGAGCGGAAATCTTCTCACGCAGGCTATCGTTGTAGCGTTGGCGCTCGGCCAGCTCGTCTGACTTCACTGTGACCATGTGCTCAAGTTCTTTGTCTCGGCCTTCCAGTTGCGCGACTTCTGTCGTGAGTGTATTGAGTTCATCCAGTAAAGCGTTGGACGATTCCTGCAGGCTGGCTAACTCATTGCGCGATTCCGTCACTTCTTTTTGCTTGGCCTGAAAGGCTTCTGAGTTGGCAGCGGCAATATTGCCAATGCGTTTACCGATCGTCGACAGAGAGACTTCGCGCATCTTCCCTTTGTTCATTTCAGGAGCCACGGCTTGGGTAATGTCGCGCTTATTGAGCGGCCAGCGAAACGCAATCACGACATCATCTGGCTTGAACACTTTGGGATCTTCATCTGGGGCATGAAACACCACACTGACAGCCTGACCGTCGCTGAGGATGAACTGCGCGGCCACTGTTGCAAAGAGGTTGTTTTTCTTCGGCTCTCCAACCTCATGATCGGTTACGGTAATGTTGCTGCTGGACAAAGAGCGATTTAGCGCACGCGCAAGGGCCTTCATTGTGCGCGGGAACGTCGCATAACTGGTTGTGACCGCATCCAGAATAAAGCCATCGTGCGCTTCCACTCGCACGCCTTCGACATAGGCTGTATCCATAACTGCGAACGGCTCAGCTTCCAGCATCAGTGCTTCTTGCTCAGGATCTGCCGTTAACTGATACATGGCCTCTTTGATTTGAGATCGCGTAAAGCCTTTTGCCAGCGGGTCTGGCATTGCATAAATTTTTAATCCGTTCGCTGGGTTCATGAGGTCTGCTCCTCTAATTGTTTAAGCTCGGCTTCCAGCTGCTCGGAAACTGAGTATTCTTGGGTGATCTGTGCACTGATATCGGATTTTCGCTGCTCTTTAACTGGCAGAGCTTCTTCCAGCGTCTGTTTTTGCTGACGCTTTTCCTGAACAGAGCTTTCCAGCTCTTGGTTATCCGATTTAGCGAGTGCAATTTGAGCCTTCAGCGAGGTTTTGGCGCGGCTGGTTGAGTCCTTGCTGGCGCTGCTGGCTCTGGATGCTCGTTTTTTCAGAGTTTTCTGAAACTGCTTACTGTTTGCACTGACTTTGCCGGCGATCTCGGCCACGGCTTTTTTGAGATCGTCAACATGCTTGATCGGAATGACTCGCGTATTAAGGCGAACTTGGAAGATAGCCCCTTGCGCAGTCGCTTGAAGCATGAGCTTCTGGCCATCAGCAAAATGAAGGGTGGCTTTTTTAGTCTGAACACCAGACTGTCGTTTGGCTTTGTTGTCCGCCTCAACACTTGTGACCTGAAGATCCTGACGCTTAAATTCGTCAATGACTTTCTTCAGGCCCTTTTCGTTGAATTGGGCATAATCGAAAGATAAGTAACTCACGGGAACGCTCCACACTGTGATTGTGTTGTTAACAGTTCGATGGTAGAGCGCGGGTGGTGGGATCGCATCAACAGGAAAATTTACTCCCTCAAGGCGTGAGGGAGTAAGAATTATAGCCCCAGCGTCTTCTTGAGCTGGTTCAGCTCTTCTTGAAGCTCCAAGGTTCGACGACCGTTGTCGATGGTGTAAGCGGCCAGTTCGGCATAATCGGCAGCGGTGACAGGTTTAGACGGCAAGGCCAGCTCAATACTGTCTGCAGGAACCGACGTGGCGCCAGCTGGCAGTGTCACTTTGGCCAGCATAATGGCGTTACTTGGCACAGTGTCTCGCACATAAACACCAATCGTTGAGGCTTGATGCATTGCGTATTGCGCTTCCAGCACGACATACTGCGTTTTGCCGGCAGTGAGCGTGACCTGCTTGGTCACATTGCTTGGCATTCTGGCCGTCAGTGAATACGTGCCGACTTCCAGTACCGCAATGTTCTGATCGCCACCTGAGACCTCAACGGTGAGTCCCGATTTTGGTTTGACCGCAAAGCCTGAGTACACCCCTTTCGGCAAAAGGCCGTGCAGCTTCTGGTTCATGGATGCCCCAGAGTAGTTTTCACGCCATGCCGTGTCTACTCTCAGATCATCCAGCGGTTGTTGTGGGTATGTGTTCATCCATTACTCTCCGGAAATTGGGAAGTTAACGTATGGGTGCGTGTTGATGCCTTCTTCCGGTGTCACCCAGTCTGGCAAATCAATACTGACTGCCACTAAGTCGCCGTCTGCGTCGTATAGGCCGGTTTGGCTGTACTGTTTCGGCTCAGACAATGTGTTTTCAGGCATGATGCAGCGGAACAGCAAGCGGCCATTCGCCCAAACCACGTCTTCGGAAGGATTGATGGTACCTTCGTAGAAAACGTTTTTAATGTCGGTCCCTGCCGGATCGAACGGTGATAAGGCCGGCGGGGTTTGACTGTCGTCCACCAGCAACGGGTCATGACCGAATTTAAATTTTACGATCTTGAACTGGCTTGCCAGTCCTGCAATTGAGAGAGCGTTTTTTTCGTAAAAACGAGGCAGTAGCTCTGCAATCTGCCATGGTTGATTTGTTGACATAGCGCTATTTCCAAAGTGGTGTGTCTAACGGTGCAAAGTCAGCTGGGATCTCGTCAAATCCCAGCCACGGATTTTGATTAATCTCAGCCGGTTGGTTTAGCTCATAAGGCTGAGACGGAAACTCTCGAACAATGCAATCAACTTGAGCACTGTAGAACACAGGGCAAAATGATTGCGTTTGTTTGAAATGGGTATTGCTCATCGGCTCAACTTGCGTTGTAAATGTGCGCAGCTTGAGCCTGTGGTGGCGTGTTGGTGGTAAGGTGTCGCCCTCTTTGCCGGCAATGGCCGCCGTTCCATAAGGCGTCGTGACAAACAGGTCCAGAGACCAATCTGCACCCAGCTGATAACTCATCCATGGCGCTTTTGATATGACGTGGCTCTGACCGGAACCCGCGCTGTAATCAATGGCGTGGCATGACTGCTTTTGTTTGATCACCAACTGACTGGCCGGATTAACCTTTGCTTCAAACGCTCGATGTTGCGTTCGGTGCTGTTTCATTGGTGGCAGCGACTCGCCTTCTTTCCCCGCAAGCGGGACTGAGCCTGACGGCGTAACCAAAAATAGGTCAAGTGACCAATCCGCGCCCAGCCGGTAACTGATCGCCGTTGGTTTTACGGTTGTGCGACTTTGCCCGTGGATAGGCTCATTCGCGTCGGTCTGAATACTGTCTGCGGGTACCACATCAAAGTGATAATGCATACTGAAATTCAGGCAAGGATAGCGGGTCGCGGTCAACGAGGCGCCCGACAGTGGTAGGTCGGCATGTTGAACAGGAATGTAACGCTCGATGCTGGATATTTCCTGCAGAGCATTGATGATGTCGCCTTCCTTTCCGGCCAACGGCACACGACGACCACCCAGATCGACAAACAGATCGAGAGACCACGACATACCACCAATAACAAAATCCGCTTCGCTCGTTGTGGCGCCTCTTCGGTGCTCCACATACAGAGGGCTGTCATCCAGCCAAGGCACGTCAGCGGGATGGTCGTCAAATGAGGCAGTGAGGCGATAAACCATGCTGCCACCCTTTTCTCCAATCGTTTGTCGCTCGACATGGTAGCTTTGCGGCGCATAGTCAAAGTTGATGGTCAGAATGAAAAGCTCACCGTCATACACGATGTGAGCCGGTCTCAGGCGCTCAATCTCTCGTTTAGCAATGGCAACAAAGGTTTCTTTTGCCATTCCCAGCTTGTGCAGGTGCGTTAGGTCGACGGCGATTTTGCCGCGAGAGGTCATCCAGAAATCATTGAGATCCCATTTCTTGATCTGGACCTCTTGCTCAGTGAACAGATTATCTCGGGCATAAGGCAGGCTCTTATTGGAGTACAACGGCTCCCACGTCACACCCAAACCTGCGAAGTTAACGCGCAATGCGTTGACGAATGGAACTATGGTGTCTTTTTCGTGGATGTTGTCTCGTTGCCATGAGATAGAGAGGCGCTTGCCGGATTCGTCGATCGGCAGGGCTGTATCAAAGTAATCGCCAAACTCGGCAATCTTTTGATTGAGGTGGTCCTCACTGGCGGTAAATATGTTCTTGCTGTCTTCAAAGGTTTGAAGCTCATTGAAAAAGTGGGTATCCCAGTATTCTTCCAATGCCTCAGCCAGCGCTACCCATTGGGGAGAGCCTTGTTTGCTCTTTGTCAGACGCTCAACTAACCATTTTTCAGCCACGGGAAAACCTCACTCAAAATCTTGAATGAGAGTACGGTTTCAGGTGAGCACCCGCCACGACAAAAAGATTTTTTACCTAAGGCGGGTATTTTTTAGGTGTGCTTTTAATACTTAGTAAATACTTAACCTTGCGTTATTTGTATAGTCGACATCGAGCAGGTTCATGGTGGCATCAAGATCGATGTATATCATTTGCTTGAGGTTTTCCGGCTCCGATTGGCCGATAATTTCAATCTCAATATCATCTTCGCTCTCAAAGATGTTGAGTCCGTTCATCAGGCGATAGAGGTCGCGCTTTAGCGCCTTCGTTTTGCGTCTGCTGGCATCTTTGCCGTAATTGTTCCACAGCGTATCGCTGATCAGCTTCTTAGCATCAGTCAGTGTGATACTGCGTAGAAGCTTGCCGGTAATTTTGGCTGTGAATGCTTGCTCGTCCACCGGCACGTTGTGGTACCGACGGTTAAACTGAGGGATGTTTTTTTGCATGTACGCCTGAATTTCACTGCCGATACTTGGGTTATCCGGCGCGTAGACGCAGAGAAAGATCTTGTTGACGTTCTCAAGCTTCAGTTCGCCGTCCATTTCTTCTTGCTCGACCTCTCCCCACACATTGCCCCATATCACCTCGGGGAAGTGCTGCTTGATAAAGAACAGGTAGTCATCATCCCAAACGTGGTTATCATCATAGAGCGGGTAATACAGAGCGTTACGGCGAAGCTCGTCGGTTTCCTCTCTGGCTGCGCCGCCTGTAAAGACAGAAGCGGTCTCAAACTCGATGTCTTCGGCATTATCATCGACAGGCGTCAGAGGCTGATTAGGCATCAGCTTGGTGTCACCCTCAGTCAACCAAAGCTCAACCGTGATCTGCGCCCCTTTGCTTGGCACAAGGCCAAAGATGTTATTACCAAATCGGATACCGACCTGATCGGTGTGTGAGTAAAACTCATCAAAGACTTTATCCGCGCGTGCATTACGGAACCGGTTCGTTGGATACCATTCTTCAGCGCCGGAACCCATATCCACAAACACTCTGAATTTATGCAAATTGACACTAATGGCTCGCCCAAACTCAAACTCAAGGAAAGGCTGCTCTTTTTCAACCACAAACGATAGCTCGTGACGTTTGACCTGACAGCCATCCACTACCACTTCGCCACCAGCGGCCACACGCACACTCTCATTGACCATGTAGTAAACCTGATCTTCCGAGACAATAGGAAAATAGGCCATGACGCTTCGGTCACGGTTTTGCTTATTCCGGATCCGGATCTGGCCGCGACTGGGGGCGGCTTTTCGTGGGATATACTGACGGTCTTCTGCGAGCGCCAGTATCGAGCTGCGGTTGTATGCCGTGCTCAGGTACCCCTCCTGCCTTGCTCGCTCCAACTTGTGCAGCGCGTATTCCAAAGCGAGGTTTTGAAAGGTATTGACGCCCTGCATGACCTGACTGTCAGCCAATGGCTCTAATACCGGCTTTTTGCGAATGATGTCGGTAAAGGAAGCGCGTGCTTCTGCCTTGTTGTCAAGATTGCTCATTGGCTACCTCAGTGGAATGTTGGGATTATCGTACAGGCCGTATTGATGGATAATGACAATGCGGCAAAGATCGATGTCTGGAAAGGTCACACGGATCCCCTTGATAACAACGCCTTGAACGTCACGGGGTAACTTTTCCACGATCGCCATTTCCATCATCACTGCGTCGTCTTCTGTTTGCGCACAAAACTGAAACGGCGCTAAGTTGTGCCCCCAAGCGGGGTTATCCGCAATGGTGTGCTCTGGATTTTCAAACCACTCTTCTATGTTGTTGTTCATGGCCTTGCCATCGTATGCGACGGCAAGCCCTGTGCTGTCAACGTTGAGTAGGTGATTAAGCTCTTCCATTGTTAAATCCTGTCATGTGCCATCAACACGAGCGTTTTATCTTCGAACTCGGTCTTAATTGGTGCGGGAACCGATGCCGACTTCGACTGAGAAGCAGCATAGCGAGGGCCGGAAGCGGACGCACTAACACCGCTTTGTTGCTGAGCTTTACTCATTGCATCGACAATCGCTTTACCCAGTTTTTTCTCATCAATCTTGGCGACGGTTTCCGTTTTCTCGGTATGGGTTTCCTTGTTGTTGGTCTGACTCATTGCCGCTTTGGAAGGGCTGATCTCAGGTAGAGGTGCCTTTAACTGCTCAGGCATGACTGCTGCCTCAGAGGCTTGCAAGGTGTGAACGGCGCCAGCCTCTTGAGCGCTAGATTCTGTACGACTGGTTGCCACTACCTGCGCGGATTCAGCATTTTTCGTTGAAAGCTCCGACTTATCGCCGTTGGTTGTAACGGACTCACTCGACTCAGTAGTAGACTGAAGAGTTTCGGCTTCTCGCTCTGCGCGTGTTTTGCCGTCAGTGCCTTCCATCTTATCACTGATCGCCTCACCAACAATGTCACCCCCTTTACTGCCAAGCCAGCCACCCACTGCAGCCCCCAGCAAACCGCCCACCAGAGTACCAACAACAGGAACCACCGAACCCATAGCGGCACCCATGGCCGCGCCAGCACTGGCGCCACCAAGGGAGCCTGCTGTGGTAGCCCCGACTTGGACCGCTTTTTGTGAACCGGTCAGATCTTCTCTGTCTTTCACCTCATTGTATTTGAAGTACCCAGTTGCCAGTGCGGCGACGGGTGCAGCGGCGCGGCTGGCAACAGAACCCACGGTTTTCAGAGCGCCACCAGCGGCTTTGCCCACACCGGAATTGGCTAACGTTCCCGTTGCATTCTTCACACCCTGAGCGACACGCCCGAGTCTGGTGGTTGGTGCGCCTTTTAGAGCCGATGCATTACCTGCTGCGCTCTTACCGCCTTTAAAACGGTCAATTAGAGAGCCTAAACGCCCTTTCCGACCTCGGCCTCGACGTCGCTTACCACCCCCCTTCTCTTTGCTATCACCACCCCCAAACATATCTGACAGCTCACTCACGCTATCCATGAGAGAGCCACCACCTTCACCACCGAACTCTTTCTTGTCGATGGTTTTGATTAGCTCTTTGTGTTGGTCTTGAGAGAGGTCGTACTGCTCATCCAATCGATCTGCAATCGCTTCATTGCTGCGGGTCTGCTCTCTCTCTCTGACGACATTGGCAGAGGTGACACTGGTTTGATTGTGCGTACCGACCTCACGGCTTTGGCGGTCCAACTCGCTTTGCTTTTGAGTGTGGCTTTCCCTGCTCTTTTGAGTATTGTTTTGATACTTATCTAATGTTTTATGAGTATCAGAAAGACGGTTGTCACTGTTTTTATCCGCTTGATGAGTACTGGTCTTGGCAGAACGCTGGCTATCTCTGTCCAGTGTGCTGGATTGGCGATCAGACTCACTTTGCTTATGAGTGTTGTTTTGATGTTTGTCTAATACCCTATAAGTATCAATTGAACGACTGGCACTACTTTGATCGGTTTGGCGATGGTTATCTTGCAGCTCGCGGCTATTGCCTTGGATCTCTTCCCGAGAGTCGTCAGTATGGTGTGACTGACTGGCAATCTGCAGGTGCTTATTCCCAAGCTCTGAGGTCGGCTGTTGAGTAACACGCTGGATCGTATTTTCATCATGTATGCTGTCCTGACGGTTATCCGTCGCCGTATGGCTCGATGCTTCTTTGCTGGTTGCTGTTTGCTGCTGAGTTTGAACAGTGGCAGTATGATTGCGATTACTAGACTCATCGACAGCGCGTGAATGCTCCTCACTTTGACGGGATTCGTCTTTTCTTTTGGTATTATCTTGATACTCGTTTTGTGCCTTGTGAGTATCTGTTTTTTGCTCAACTTCCAAAGGTGGAGCGGGATGGCTTAGGGCCTGAGCCTCAGCTCGCTTAATGAATCGCCCTTTCTCGTCCCTGACTGGCCCGTGGGGGTTGTCTTTCGCAAGTGCTTCTTTGGATGATGCATCATCACGAGCCTGATCGTCTGATTCGTTGCTGTCAGCTTTCTTCCCTGTGACTTTCTCAAGGACCTTTTGACCGAGGGAGCTGTTTTTTACATCGTCAGTCGCCTCTTTGACCTCTTTTGCCGCTTCCCAAAGGGAGCCGCCCATTGCTGAGCCTGCCGCATCCGTGGCCGTGTCTCCCGCATCCAGTTCTTCGCGCTCTTCTGTGGCCTTTTTGAAGACGTCCCCGACCGTTTTCAGTAAGCCAGAGCGTTCTCGCTTTTCTTTTTGCTCTTCTTGGGCCTGCTGGCTGGCAGTGACACTTTCTTTATCATCTGGCGCATTATCTTGAGGCTGGCTATCAGTGCTGGCGACTGATTGAGTCGATGCTTGCGGTTCGGAACGCTCAATTTCACGCTGCTTTTGTGTGGGGGCCGGCTTCGACTCCGCTGCCGGCGATACCGAAGGCGCAGTATGGCGCGGTTTCTGTTCCTTTTTCTGAACAGGCGTGGCAGGCGCTGGCGTAACGGAAGCCTGACGGTTGCCTTTTGACTCTACCTGTTGGCCGACTTTCGCCCCAGCATCAGGCGCCTTTCTTGGCTGGCTGTCCGCCTCTTGAGGTTTGCTTTCACCGCCTGCAATAACGACTTGAGTCTCACTCTCTCGCTGCTGGATTTCGTTGTCACCGGTGAGCTGCGAATGGTCGCTGGCTTGGACTTCTCGAACAACATCACTATTACGCGATGTGAGGGTGTTATTTTGCTCGTGAACGCGCTCAGTAAGCCTATGTTTGGCTTGTTCTGACCGTGCTTGAGAATCACGCTCAGTTGCTTTATGTGTAGCAGGCAATGCTTGATGGAGGCGACCAGACTCAGGCACTTTCTCTGCCTGACGTGATACAGGACGTTGCGCAGCTTCACTGCTGGCATTAAATACTTGTTGAGTATTGGATTGATGCTTTTTTGATACTGAATCAGTGTTGTTTTGATGCGTAGAAGATTGAACCAACGTTGAGCCACCAGCCAATGGCTCCCGACGTAACAGAGCAGACGTGTTTGACTCAATCTTATCAAGAATGGCGAGGATTTTAGGCTGATAATCCTCTTCTTGCTGGGTTGCATCTGTCACCTGTTGCTCAGGTGACAGTGTTTTTGGGTCTACGACAATTTCTGCCTGTTGTGTTTCTTTGATAGTCACGATTGCCCTGCCTTTCTGTATCGTTTGTGCATGGTCAAAACACGGCTTCTTGGTGAGCAGAGCAGGCTGTCTATCGGCTGACCAGCATCAAGGGATAGCTCATTAAGCATGACATCCCAAGAACGGCTACTATACTCGCGGAATCCGGCTGTAATCCCGAAAGGGAAGCAACAACTCAGTTGTCACCTCCTTATTTTCTTTGGCCTTGATGGTAGGGCAAACGTGACGAGGCGACCGCAACATAATCTTGCCGTCGTCCATGATTTTGCTTGGCAGGCCGTGAGTCATGCTCTCCAATGCCGCAGTGACGTGGGATTGCAGGGCTTTGTACTTGGTTTCCGGCAGCTCACGTAGCCAGTTGTTTAGATTAGATTCACGCTTATACGGCTTCTCTTCATGATCATCTGCCATGTACAAGGCTGCTTTGAGCTTATGAAAACGGATTTCAGCCTGTTTACGGGTGGCGGCGGGTGAACCTTCTTTTTCCATCATCAAAGCAAGGCGCATGTTTTCCAGCTCTTCCATATCCTTGCCGGTGAGCGGCGAGATCACCAACTTTCGCCCTTCGAATGACAGATCACGGCTCGCCATCCCTTCGATTTCTTGGTAGCCCTCGGCCAGATCGCGCAGGTCAAACTCATTGGTGTGCATTTCCTGGCAATGAGGGCACTCATAATCCAGAGAAACAAAGGTGTCATCCGTGGTATGTATCCAGTACCAGAACAGCGCCAGACGGCGGTCTTCAGCGGTCCACTGCTGACAGTCTGTAAAGCTCTCTTTGTCCTGAATCGTGTTCAAAAACTTGGTGGTCAATGACTCTTCGTGCTCGGGCAGCACATCACAGAAATCCAGTGTTTCTGCTGTGGTCGCTTCTCGAATAAGCACTTGCTGGATAGGTTTGCTGGGTAATGAGAACGGTGCAAACATGATTAACTCCGAAATTGAATAACGGTCAGCGGGAACTCTTTAAATGAATGCTCGGTATAGCTCTGGGTCACATCCCCCAGCTGAACCGGTGCAACGGGATAGGTTTCAGATAACACCTCTTCAAAGCCCGTTCCTTTGTGGATCAGGGTGTATTTTTTCCAATCTCTGATCCATTTGGTGTCTGGGTTTAATGGCGGGTTCACGGTGCCATCCCCATTGGCCACTTTGGCGGACCACTCGGCAAACCACTTATGGATCCGTTCGTCGTCATGGTCACGGACGGTCATTGAGATAGAAACTGGCATTACCCCTGTCGGGAACTGTAGCTGGTTTACCCCAACTTTCACCGGTTCGTATTCCAGCTCAATAGGGCCGTAGGTGACATCTTTGATGAAAATCTCAAAATCCAGCGGTTGCTCTTCGATTTCCAACCGGAACTGCCATTGATGCTGGAAGTAGGTATGCACCATTTTCTTAACCAGCATCTTTTCACGATTGAAATCAGCGACCATCCGGCGCCCCCGTTGTCACATGGTCGTTAACCAAGTCGTACATCTGACGGATCAGATCATAGGGCATTCTGTGGTGACGGTTTGCCATAAAGTACTGGCGTAATGACTCAGAGAGTGCATAGCGGCCCTTTGGCTCGTTCTCAGGAGCTTTCTGGGTGTAAAACGCCGTTCGCTCACTGACTAACGTCGCCTTGTCGACGGCATACACTCTGTCTTCGTAACTGACCAGCCAAACCTGCCCATGCTCGCCGGTCACTTCACAAGTGAGCCATTCGCCCACCAGCGGCCCTTCAGGGGTGATTTGGTAGAAATATAAGGGTGTACCGATTGAAACATCATTGTGGCGCATGGCCGCTCTCCTAAAGCAGCATGGAAGGCATCAGCATATTGCCCGACTCTTCCATTTCTTCTTCTAACTGGCGTTTGCGCTCATACAGCTCTGGCAATTGCGGCATTCCATCCAGTGGTAAGCCGGCAGCGCTGCGGGAGTATTGCTCACGCTCTGTGTTGGGGATGTCGATAAGGACTTTGAGATACTTTTGCAGCATCCCTGTGGTGTGTGCCGGCATCGTATCATTGTCTAAATCGTATTGACTGATCGCTTCCAGATATTGGACTTTGAACGGGGCCACGCTGTATTCCGTGGTCACGATGTTCAGTTTGTCTTCTTCTACCGTGACTTCATGCCAGACCTGATCAACGTCATTGGCCGTTACCACGGTCATGAAATGCGGCGGTACATCAATACCGCCGGCTTTTTGTTGGTCCAGTGTCACGGTGACAGTCCGGATCACACCCGCCCTATCTTGATACTCGTTGAGCGCTTGAATAAGCAACGCTTCGAGCTTATCTGCTTCGTCATGGTAAAGAGTTATAAACTGCCCCTTGACGCGAGCTAATAGGGCGTTGGGGGTCATCCTGCGTAACCTCCGATGCGTTCAAACCAGTTGTACAGGAAGTTCACTGGCACACGCACGGTACCAGTACGGTTTTCAACATCCAGATCCGATGGGTCCGCTGCGATCATGGTATCTTCAAGTCGGTAGCCCTTCTCTTCGATATCCTCACCATGCAGCACGATTTCAATCGTGACGTACTCTTTGTTGTCAACGATTTTGGAAATGGTCTTGATCACGTCACCACGTTTGATTTCAACGATTTGACACGCGATATCACCATCACGCTTAGTGGCACCGTACTGACGGAAACCTTGGCCGTACTGGCCGAAGTCTTCAACGGGTTCACCGCGCTTTTCTTCCGGCAGCTGAGAAGTGCGGATCAGTGCCGAAATTTCCGGATATTCTACGATTCGGACAATGAAATCCGAGGCGACCGCACGCTCACCGAGCGCGACGTTTTTCTTGTGGGCTTGTCGCAGTAAGTCGACGTTCCCTTTTGCGTTTGGTACAGCCATTGTTTAGCTCCAATTAACCGTAAGTTGAAGGGATCTGAGAACGATTGAGCATTGCCTCAGATTGAATCATTAGTTGAATGTCAGCTTTCATCAGGTATCCATCACGGCTACGAGGCCCGTCCAGCGGGGCCGACATACTTTCAATCACACAACCATTGAGCACGACATTGCGCCCGATGTTGACCATGACAGAACTCGGCACTCGACCGACCGCATTGCCATCCCCTACCGGATTCCCGACCGGTGAAATCGCGTTTACTTCAGGAGAGAACATGCGCTCTAACTCCATAATGGCGTCTTCGACTTCGGCTTTTGGGTCTGATAACGCATACAGCGAGAGCGTTATCGGGAATGCGTGGGGTTGGTTGCCCTCCCAGACCTGACGGCTTGAGAGGGTTGTGATTGATGTCATGCCATTAGTTGACTCTGTAACCGTGCCTGACTGCAGCACGCCACCGGCTTTGCTGAACTTGGAACCCACAGAGTCGCCCTCAAAAGGACTGTTCCAGTTGGCGTTCAGCTCTTTTGCCGTGCCTTCCCCAATCACACCGACAACGCAGGTGTTACCCTGCTTTATCCAGCACTTGAGGTATTGGCTGACTTTCGGATCGTTGTTGCCAACGGTCCGCGCCCCTGTGGATTGCCAGACCTTCGCCATTACATGTTACGCTGACGACGGGATTTCATGGATTTGGCACGTTTACGTCGCGCCCCTGAGTTATTCGCCTTACGACGCGCCTTTTTCAGCGCGGCTTTTTGCGCAGAAGAGAGACGTTTTTTCTTCAGTGGCTTCTTAATGACTTTCACCTTACCGTTACGGACCACGCGCTGAGTCGCATCAAGCACTAATTTGGCTTTCACTGCATATTCAGTGATCAGCTCGTCATCAGACTTTTCATTGTCTGCCAGCTTATCGTTGAGGTAGGTATGCAGCTTCTCACCCGCCTCTTCGCTTTCATCATCAATGAAGCCCTGAACATTGGCAGCATTGGCGCCCAGTTCCACCAGCGAGTCTGCGGCCATGGTTAAGATCTCGTTGAATAGATCTTCTTCAGGCTCTGTGACTTCACCGTCTTCGTCCAAATCAGCGAGACCGGCAACAATAGCTTCAAAGTTTGAATAGCTGGCATCATTGTCTTCCAACCATGTCAGCGCAGCGGCCATAGCATTCGCTCGGATCTGCTTTTCGCCCAGATCGTTGCTGGCATCATCCAGAATTTGCTCTGGAATGGTGTATTCGTTGCTCTCAGGTTTTTTAGCAGCTGGCGCAAAGCCAGCTGCATCGAACACAGGATCAGAACCACCAAATGGATAACCTGTTCCGTACATTTTTACTCCATTACGCCATCAGGCGAGGTTGAATTGCGATACGACGCGCCACGCCGGTTTGAGCATAAGCGACTTCAATGTGCCAGTAGTCCAGCTCGACTTGCTTCAGCGTGATACGGTAAGGGTTTTTGCCGTCTTTGTTCGGATTGCGAGGCTCAACGAACGCACCGGCTTCAAAGCGCTTCTTACAGATCTTGTCTGCAAGGTCCTGCAGGTTTTCCAGCACAAACCCGTCAGGCTCAAACTGGACCACGGCAGCTGCTTGCAGGAACTCATGACACAGGTCATTGAGAATGGCTGTTGTGTGCTCAAAACGCAGGTAGTTGTTCTTGCGCCAGATATTCAGACAGTCATTGATCACCTTGCCTTTGGCGACAGGGTTAATACGTGCTTTCACCAATTCTGTCGGCTGCAGCTTGCCAGTCAGGTGTAGCGGCTCGATACCACGACGGTTCACAAGGCCGCGCTTCTCGCCGGCCGCGGTATAGTCCGCCCCCTTAACAGCGGCATGACCGGTCGGCTGGGCAAAACACTTCGCTTTCGCTGCAGTAGCACCACCAGACAAGCCCCAGACACTCTTACCGCCGTACCATTCGTCGGTCGCTTTGTAGGGATAGTGGAAACAAGACGCCTGATAAGACTCAAGGTTGGCATCTTCCAACCACTGTTTTGCAGCCACTTCCGTTAACCATGGCGGTACGTCAAAACGGAATTGCGCCAGACGACCATCAGCGATGGTGATCATGTGAGCAATCGCGGACGGCTCATAGTTACCGGCAGCAAAACAAAGGTTAAAGTCGATGTCGTCGGTCTTGAGCAGATCCCACGCATCCTTCCAGTTATCCAGCGTTGGCTCGCCGCCATTGGTACCGCCTTCAAAGGCTTCTTCGCAGGCTTTCACGACGGCAAAGTCGACCGTTGCTGCGATTTCTGCACGGAAACGCGCTGAGCGCTCTTCCAGCACATTCGGCAGGTAGGCAGTAAGGCCAGAATCGTCGACATCATCAACGTTCACGCCCACCACAAAGCTTTCACCTTGCAGGGTTTGCCATTCGCCGCTGACTTGCTCTTGGAAAGACAGGGTGAAACGCTCTGCATCCGTATCGACGTCGCTGATCACCATGCGGCGCTTAGTGGATGGATCGCCGTCAACAGGGTAAACCGACAGCCAGTGACCGGTAGACAGGCTCAATGTCGTGCCGTAGCTGTGTGACGATTTCACCGCCGCACCATCAGCAACAGGTAGCGCGATAGATGGGTATTTCGCATCATCAGCGACAACGCGCACGACGTGGCAGTATTGCAGCGAATCCAGTGCGTCTTTAAGGTGGCGTAAACCTTCGGCTTTCGTGCCTTGGTTCATTGGCATAGGACGGCCCAGTAGATCTTCCCAGTCATCTGCAGTGGCTGTGATGATTTTCCCAACAGGGCCTTTTGACGCGATAACAACACAAGCACCAACAGCGACGTCACCGCCACCTGTGGTGTAGTTGTTATCAATGGGCGGCAGAACGGCAATGCCGGCTGCCTCGGTAATAAATTGGCTGATCATTCCAGACATGCTGAATTACTCCGCTTTAAGTTTGATTTCCACCCACGGCTTATCAGCAAGAGCGGACTGAATAGCGATCAGCTCTTCTTTATTTGTCGTGATGGATAAATCTTTGCAGTGCCCGTTGATAGCTAAAATGCTGCCGTCAGCACGCAAAATTTCGTGACCAGAAACGCTGTTATTGGTCATTAGCACTTCAAGGGCAGAATCATCACCCTCTGGTACGTCGCCAGCGCCGGTATCAGTGGCGCCTGTTGATTCACCACCTTCTGCACCGGCATTGTCACCGTCGGTACCTGTAGATGTATCGCCAGACTCTGAGCCTTCTTCTCCGGCCCCTTCGGTGCCAGTGCCGGTATTCGTATCGCCAGCGCCGGCATCACCTGCACCTGTTGCGCCAGCTTCGCCAGTGACAACCGTTTCATCTGTACCAGTTGACTTGTCGTCAGTGGTCTCAGTGGTTTTGTTGCTGGTTGCTGGTTTACGGGTAGTGCGGGTGTTTGTTTTTGTGGTTGCCATAGACAAATTCCTACTTAGTTAAGTGACGTGGGCGCCGCAATGAAGCGGCACCCAGTGAAACCAGTGCGATTACTGAGGCGTGAATCGCAACCACATGAACCAATCGCGCCCGTTGTGCGGGTGGAGATCACGATAAGCCAGCTCGTAGAGCGTGTTTTCGTGCTTCAGGTTGCGACCGATGCTGTGTGCGTAGTTGATCGCTGAAATCGCATCACCCGCCACATAACCAGCATCACCGTGCTCACGGCCTTTGGCGTAACACAGCACGCGCCACGGGTCAGCCATGTGCGGGTCTTCTTTGAACTTGTAGCCAAACACGGTACCCACATAGTGCGGCTGTGGTAGTTGGCGGTAGTTCGGTGCGTATACCATGTGCGGCGCACCCAGCGATTTCAGAACGCGAGACGCTTCACGGCCAGCAACAACACCCACCAGACCGCTACGCTTGGTGCGGTTCATCAGCTCGGTAGAAATTGCCAACAGCGTGGTTTGGATCATTTCGTAGTGCTGACGGTAAGACAGGCCAGACGGGATCGTCAGGTCGAATGTCTTCTCGCCTTTCGCGTAGAAGTAGATATCGTTCAGGCGTTTGCGGTCTTTGTCCGCTGCCATCAGGTTACGAGCGGTTGCCAGCTGCATACCTGCGATATCAATGTTGTATTCGCGCTTACCAGTGAACTGAGACTGAATAGAGTTAGAGCTAACCAGCGCAGATTCGTGCGGGAACAGCTCGTAGCTCACCATTTCGTGCTCAACGGTCGGGATCAGAGACGGGTCTTTCTCAATGGAGATGTCTGCAATGGTATGGATCTCGATGCCGGTCTTCGGTGCTTTGGAGAACTTCACCGCAAGCTGACCAACTTGATAATTCACCGTACCGGTAAATGTTACCGTGTCACCGTCTGCGTCAGTGAATTTACCGAAGATGCCGCCTTTACCGTCATCACCACCAACAGGCATACGATCAACCAGAATACGGACCTTGCCTTTTACAAATGGCATTGCCTTCGCTTTGGCGGCGATATCGAAGTTAAAATCAACGGCTGTGCCGTCACCGCTGCCGATTTTGTGGCGTTGGTCCATGGACGCATACTGACCGTTGAAATCGACGTCAATCAAATCGCCTTCGTTTAGGTCGCCAAACGTTGAGCCAGCCACACGGTTGATGCGGAAGATTTCAGACTTGTTATAGTTCGCCGGAATGTGCGTCACCATGTCGTTGGTGATCATCATCAGCTGCACCGGAACAACCAGAGCAACCATGCGGTTACGCTGAATGATGCCTTCAGAAGCACTCATTGAACCATCACCGGCACTATCGAGAATCGCACGTAGATGAGGGTTTTCAGTGTTCGGATCCAGCATGTTCTCAATACTGTTGTGCATTGACGACATCAGCTCAGCTGACGGCATTTCACCATGCATTGAGTGGTAGTGACGGACCGCGTTGGCGGCAGAGCCTGCAACCATCTTTGACATTTCACCGGCATTATCAAAGATTGAACCGTCAAGGCTTTGAATGATGGCTTCATTGCGAGCGGCACTGTCAGTGATAATCTCACCATTATCCATCTGCGGATCGATAATATGTCGCGCAAGCTGCGAAGCGTTGTTGTTGATTGTAGCGACCTGATCGCGGTACGCCTGTTCTGTGCTAGGAGTTCCCATTGTCTCTTCCTTATTGGACTTGCGCACCGGCTTTGGTGCTTCAAACATGGTTTTTCAGCAAAGAGGCTAACAAGGGGGGAGATACCCAGCATCAACACAAAAATTTTAGTTATCGGGGGTTTGTCGGTCGGCACTTCTAATTTACACAACCGATTTTTAGCAAGTAGGGAAAGCCCAAAATAAAAGGGCGCAATTCTTAGAATTACACCCTTATTGACATATCGAGACTATGTTTAATTTAAAGCAATGGAATTTACTCTATTTTTGCCTTTTCGCCGCCATAAGAACCACCGCCTTTCACGATCACTTCACCGGAAGAGGTAATGTGCTCGACAACCGCTTTTGCTATGGCTTCTGCAAGTTCATCCATCCTGCCGTGTTGGTTGGCCACAAACCCAAACCCTTCAAGGTTGGATTTGATCATGCCTTTGAGAGTACTGTCACTGAGCGCCATTATTTACCTGCCGTCACTTGTGTTGAAAAATCAGAATGAGGCTTACCAGTAAAAGAGCAAATGTGCGCACCGGTAACAACGCCTTTTCCTTTGTTGAGGTGAATGCTTTTCGCATCAATATGTGCCGAGCCGGATACATTGATTCGCCAGTACCCCCCAATCTTTTCTGTCAGGTTGCCGCCTGCTTCATTGTTGATGTTGCCACCGGCATGATTTTCCATATCACCCGTAGTTGAATGGTGGCTGTCGCCTTCAACGTGCAAAATGGAATGTCCACGCGCATCAAACTCAAAGGCGGTCCCTGTTGGCATGTGGGTTACTCGATACACACTGTCCTTTTCCACCTCGAACATCATGCCGTGAAGAATATACACCTTGCTTTCATGGTAGCCTTGCGGCGATGGATTGGGTTCTTTGTGACTACGCTTGTGCTGGTAGCGACCTTCACCCTCAAATGCTTCAGGGGGCAGGTTCGGAATACCATCAGGGTTATGATGCACTGAGCCGGTGATCCGTGGGCGTCGTGTATCTTTGCGCCCGTGGGTGTAATAAGGAAAATCCACCCACACCAGATCGCCCGCCTGAACCGGTGTAAAGTCGCCCTGTCCGACTCGGGCACCGACTGGCAGCTTATACGTTGCCCACGGCAGTTTGTCGTCCGGCACATCGTCAAACACACCAAACACGCGCACTTGCACGCGCATTTGTTTCTCTGGGTCCTGCACGCTGACCACCACAGCTTCTAGCTCTGGCCGTTGGAGTAGGAGATCGGCTGGATTATCCATTGAATACCCTTTAAATACTTAGTTAGTGTTTATCCAGTATCCCTTTGATACGGTTGTAATACTTTTTACCCTTGTAGCTATGCGCCACCAGACCAATCACCACCAGCGTTGGCAAGCTTTCATCTATTGGCCTTTCTAAATCTGAACGGTTCCAGACAATCTCGATCGCATCCCCTGCCCTGAGGCCACCATTACCAAACATGTAGGCGTCCAGAACCGGAATGGGGATCTTGCTGAGGTTGTCCAACACAAACCGGCTGGTTATGCCTGAATGCTCGATGGGCGCTGCCGAGTGTTTACCGGAATAGACCATGCCTTTTTTGTCATCCCACCCCACAAACCGGCGCTGGGTTAAATCTTCAATCAGTGAGCTGTCATTGGGCGTCGTGTATTGCGATATCTGGTATTGCTGGCGCGTGTCGTTGTAGTGATACAAGTAAGTCGGCGCTCGTTCCTGCAGCTCTTTGAGCGTGCGAAATACCAGCGTGCCGCGACGGATAAACACTAATGCGCCCAGCTCTTTTGCCATCTGCCTAATCAGGCGTGATGGACGCTGCGCCGGCAGCAAATGAAAGTCCAACCGGATAGGGAACGTACCGACATCGATCGGCATGTCTGGGGCCAGTTGGCGCAACACCTTACTGACTGGCTCTTTGACGAAACAACGGGCACTGGGCGATGGCTGCTTTAGTTTATGGAGCGACTTTAAAAGCAGGTTAAACGTGATGGCACCGCCCTCGCTGACCGGCATCGTCATGACTATCCATTGCGTTTCCCAATTGAGTGCATCCTGATTGACAGGATCGGACAACACCACCGTGAACACAGCTTTTTCCTTGATCGCCAAATCATCACGCAGGTACTGCTCTTTATCGTCGTATTCGATAATGAGCTTTGGCCCGTCTAACGTGGTGGTTTCAACGAACGTCACTTCAAGCAAAAAGGACAGGTCAAGTTCTTCACGTTGATCGCCGTGATAGACGATGGACTGGACCAGCTGGTGCTCATGACGACTCACGAGAACACCTCTTCAAGCGGTCTGAACTCAATCTTCCAGCGGATCGGACTGATATGGCCGACACCTTTTCCATACAAGATAGGCGCATTAACCTTGTGCTCGACATCCACGGCATACAGACGACCGTCAGCGTAGTTGTGGCTTAAATTGTTCGCCTCAATTGTCTGAGAGTCTTCTATGGTGATGGGTAGGTCGATATCTTCACCAAATAGCGAATACGTGACGTTGAAACGATGTCCACCAGCGCGGCGACGAGCTATGTGCATGTGCCAAGCCAGCACCAAACGCTCTACTGACGCCTTATCGTTTGCCATAAACACGATGCGGTAGGTCAGCTCAAGATAGCTGATACTGATATTGGTCTTTTTGAGCAGGGCATCGTCCCAACCGGTGACGCTCTCTACGAACTGCGCATATTCAGCGGACGCACTACGAAAGCCAATAGGACGGTAGTAGTTGATAAGCGGCAGTCTGGCAGCATTGAATTTGCGCTCTCCGTCGCTGCCTGTTTGCTTTTGGAACTGGCGAATTGCCTGAATAAAGGTTTTAGGTGAGTCATAATCACCACGGAATACCTGTTGCTTAGTGTCACGCTGCAGGAAGGCTTTTACATGATGCGGACAGCTTTCCGGTTCCAGCTCTGCCAATGCATCTACGATGTGACCACCAAAGGCCACGTCGACGGGGTAAAAATCGGTAATGTCGTTCTTTTCAGTAATCTCGGTCATGGTGCTACCCAATAAAAAAGGGATAGCACAACGCTACCCCTTTTCGATTTCGAGATCCCTTACAGGGAAATGTTAGGCGGAACCATCAGGCAGCGGGTAGCGCGTCTTGATTTCAACAACTTTATCCATCCATTTCTTTTTGTAATCATCAGAGGCAGAATTTCCAGACTCAAGTTCAAACTGCCACTCGATATACAGCGGATCCGATTCTCTTTTGTAAGCATCAGACCTTAGTTGGTAGTTACGCGACAGTTCAAAGTCTCTCTGCTGCAGTATTGACTCTATCGCTTCATCCGTCATACCCAACTTAGACATGTAGTCGGTCGACGTGTCGGTGTGTCGAGTTCCTTCATAGATGTATTCAAACATTTTAATTCCTTACGAAAGGGGTTGAAAAAATGGCCCGTTTTAGACCGTCTGAGTTCGCGTGCTTTGCATGCCCAAGCCAAGACTGGATGCTTGGATTTATATCTTTCAAAGAAATCTCTCCCGCCTCATACTGCCGATGAAACTTCTTTAATTTTGACTTGATTCTTTTAACACTCCCTTTTCTTAGCAGCCTGTGCGTTGAATATATCCGGTACCCCAAAAAGTCCAGCGACCTCCCCTTCGCTGGCGAAACAGGGAAGACTTGAGTCTTGCTATTTGTTTTCAACCGAAGGCTGCCAGCAAGAAAGGTCTCAATATCCTTGCGCCACTCGTGAAGCTTTCTTTTGTCGCCATGGATAATGACAAAATCGTCCATGTAACGGACATAGCGCTTTGCGCGAAGCGTGTGCTTTACAAATCGGTCTAGCTCATTTAAATAGATATTTGCAAAGAGCTGGCTAGTTAGGTTGCCAAGGGGAATCCCCACCCCTAACGCATCACTAGGACTGCTGTCTATGATGTAAAATAAGAGCTCTTTAGTTTTCTGGCACTTTAACTTTCGATCCAGAATTCGCTTTAGGATGAAGTGATCTATGCTGGAAAAATACTTACTAATGTCAGCTTTCAGCGCAAACGCCTTGCCTGACTGGCGCTCAACCTTTCTTATGAATGCCTGAGCACGATCGGCCCCTCTATGAGTGCCTTTATCTCTTCTGCATGCATAGGAGTCATAGATATACGTAACATCAAACATTGGCTCGATGATGTTGTATATCGCCCTGTGCACGACGCGATCTTTGAAGCTGGGTGCTGATATAAGTCGTCTTTTAGGCTCAAAAACATAGAAATGACGGTAAGGCGAGACGCTATACATACCCCACACCAGCTCATTCTGAATTTGAATGACGTTTTCTTCTAAATTATTAAAAAAATCCAGCGTTTGCTGCGCCTTAGTCTTGCCCTTTCGGCAGTGGTAAGCGGCGCTTAATATATTTTCAAACGAATATATCTTTTCGTAAGTGCAGCCCGCCGACGCATCGACGGGGCGCGGAACTGTTTCAGCAATTGCTGAGGCGTCTGCATCCTTTTCAATTTTGCACTGACAGCCTCCCTTAAGAGGCGTGCTTCTGGCGTTTTCAAGAGCGGGACGGAAACCGATGTTACTGTTCGAGTTGGAGCGATGATTGTTCAGATTGAGCGCCCCCAAGCCGGCGTTGGAGCCGTTGTTCCAGTTGCCACCGCGTAGCGGGAAACGATTCCGTGCATTCATAACGCAGACGCCTGTTTGTTTTTGATAGATTTTATCCACCCGCCGATCATTTTCCCGATCTCAACAAGCTGCTCCACCCATAACTGGTATCGCTTGATGTCGATATACTTTAGATCCTTGGCAAGCCTGACCCTTCTCTTTAATATCGCCAGCTCGATGTCCAGATCGGTTAGCGTTGTCTTTTTGTGGTACCGCTTAAAGGCTGTCACAATGAGCCGCTGAAGCTGTAGCATTGAAAGGCGTATCTCAGCCCCAAGAACATGCTTCTCATGTTTAGGGAACTGTTTTATCACCTGATAGCCGTACAGCAACATATCTCGGCACTTCTCTTCAATGATCAGGGCGGACAAGTTCTATCTCCATAATTTAATCGTGAAAGGCTGGGCTATCGCCCAGCACACAAAGATCCAAGCTTCACTACGCAAAGAAAGCGGGACGGAAACCGATGAAACTGCTCGAGTGGGAGCGATGATCGTACAGACCGAGCGCCCCCAAGCCGGCGCCGGAGCCGCCGCTCCAGTTGCCACCGCGCAGCGGGAAACGATTGCCATAGTTACGCACCCACAGCGCACCCTGAACAGTATCTGGCGATGCTGACTCTATTAGGAGTCGGCGCAATAGCTCACTGGCTTTGTAGGTATCACTCTTCTGTATTGATGCGAAGTGCCCATTGTGCGTGTATGGGTAGTTATAGCTATCATCATCAAGAGGTCCGTTACGATTAATGATTTCATTGCTTAGGATTGGCTGGCCAACATTGCCCGTACCCGTATTCGCCGCTGACGTCGAGTCAAAAAACGCCTCATGCCTTTGCCATTGCTCTTCGGGTGTTAGAGGGTTGTTGTCGTTTGTTGCGATAATCTGACCGTTTGAGAGCATCATTTGATCTAACCACTCCCACACGTTCCCCACCAAATCTTGAATGCCAAAGTTTGTGTGTAATCTAATTTGGTTTGGGCTTGCTTATCGGCAGGATCGCCATCAAACATGCTTTCAACAATATCAACTCCATCAGCAGCTAAAGCTATATCATAGGTATCGGCAGCACTACACATAGCAAACAGAAAAC